>VGIC01000001.1 GCA_016867975.1 Betaproteobacteria bacterium
TTTGCTGTTTACGTTCGCCTGCCATGCCAATCTCCTTGCTGATATTGAAAGATACCTTTGCCAAACCACTTCTTATGGGATGAATCACCGCATTGTGCAGTTTTTTGGTTACGGCATAACCTTAAGGTAGCCTGCCGCAACTACGTTGTGCGAATTCGCAACCCCGCATATATGCCGCATACTATATGCTCCGACTAACCTAAAGGAAGTCTACGCTGAAACTAAAGCTTTCCCGGCACCTGACATTCCGTCACAACCGACTTGATGCGCTTCAGCCTCTAGCGAGGTTGGGGCGCCCCGTTCGGGTGTGCGCATCGTGCTTCATCCACAATAAGACACTTTTGCAAAATGTCTTTGAGAATGCATTATACCTGAATGTGAGTAAGTGCTAACACTGATGGAATGCGATATTGCACAAATGGGGGTTTGTATAATCGCTTGCTGACCCAAATTGTCTTCATGCCTAGCCGCTTTGCTGTCATGAGGGCAGGCAGACTATCCTCCAGCATAATGCAGTCACTGGCTTTTTTTCGAATCACTCTAAACAGATGCTGAAAGCCGCGTACCGATGGTTTAGCATGGAACTTGGTGGACTCAACGCTGAATATCAGCGAAAATTGGTCATGGATGCCAAGGATTTCCAGCACTCGCAGGGCGTACTCACGCGGTGCGTTTGTAAACACTAACTTCTTCCCCGGCAGGCTTCGTAAAAGGTTGCGTAATCGCTTGGTTTGAATCACCATAGCAGAAAGGTCATCAAAACGATGGGTTTCTTTCAGGAAGTGATGTGGGCAAAAATAGGTTGGGTGGCCTCCGTGGTGACGCACGAGCCCCTTGAGGGTAGCGCCATATACCTGCCAGTAGTGTTGACGCAACTTGTGTGCCGCACCCTCATCCAAGGAGAGGGATCGCATGATGTACTCGGTCATGGCGCGATTCATGGCCGGAAAGATATGGGCAGAGGCGTTGTGCAGCGTGTCGTCTAAATCAAAGATCCAGATTTTTTCAACCATTTGTGACCTTTGCAAAGCTGAAGAGGGAAGTGCGATATAGCGTGGAAACGCGGGCTTGAATTATTTAGCCTTGATCAGCGTGCCCACGCCTTCATCTGTCAGCACTTCCAAAAGAAGTGCATGTTCAACACGGCCGTCGATAATGTGTACAGCTTTAACTCCGCTTCTGGCTGCATCAAGAGCCGAGCTAATTTTAGGTAGCATGCCGCCTGATAGGGTGCCGTCTGCCACCATGTCATCAATTTGTTTGGGCGTCAGCCCAGTCAGCAGTTCGCCATTCTTATCCAAAACCCCTGGGGTATTGGTGAGTAGAATCAGTTTTTCTGCATTAAGGATCTCCGCCAGTTTACCTGCAACCACATCCGCATTGATGTTGTAGGTCTCACCATCTTTTCCTACACCAATCGGTGCAACGACTGGAATGAAGTCGCCTGAGTCTAAGAAATTGATGATGCTCGGGTCAATGACGCTAATCTCACCCACTTGACCGATATCGATCATCTTGTTCGCATCATCTTTGTCAGCCATCATCAATTTATGAGCGTGAATGAAGTTGCCGTCCTGACCGGTCAGACCTACTGCTTTGCCCCCATGAAGATTAATCAGATTCACGATCTCTTTGTTGATCTGGCCGCCCAGCACCATTTCAACCACATCCATGGTTTCTTCATCGGTGACGCGCATCCCCTGGATAAACTCACCTTTTTTGCCGAGTTTATCCAGCATCTCATTAATTTGCGGACCGCCTCCATGCACCACTACCGGATTCATGCCCACCAGTTTGAGTAACACGACGTCTTTTGCAAAGCATTCTTTGAGATTCTCATCGGTCATGGCATTGCCACCGTATTTGATGACGATGGTTTTATCAAAAAAACGTTTGATGTAAGGAAGCGCCTCAGCGAGCGTCTTGGCTTTTTTTGCGGCTGTGGTTTGATTGAGCATATGATAATGTGGGATGAAGTTAGTATTAAAGTTTTTGCATTTTACAATAGATTGCAGGCGTATTCAGTAATCAGCACTTTCTTAAAGTGATTTTCTGAACACTTTGGATCGGCGTTGAAAGTTGTATAGTTCTTGTTTTTTTGCAGGTAGCTGATCGATACCCTGCTCAACGAATCCGCGCTCAATGAACCAATGTTCTGTACGGGTGGTCAGGCAGAACAAGCTGTTAAAACCCTGTTCTTTGGCTTGTGCGGCGCAGTAATAGAACAATTTATCCCCGCGCCCGCTGCCGCGGTAAGCTGGGTCAATCGCCAGGCAGGCAAACTCCGCTGTTTTTTCATCTGCAAAGGGATAAAGTGCGGCGCAACCGATGACGCGGTTGTCGTGTTCTATCACATAGAAATGATCAATCTCGTTTTCAATGCGTTCACGCCCTCTGCGTACGAGGATGCCTTCATGCTCAAGCGGCTCAATCAGTTTCAATATGCCGCCCACATCGTCGATATTCGCTTGGCGCATATTTTCTAGACTGAGTTCCGTGACCATAGTGCCAATACCATCCAGTGTAAACAGCTCCTGGATAATGGCGCCATCAATGTGACGCGAGATCAGGTGGGTACGAGCGACACCGTGCTCACACGCACGCACAGCGGCAGGGAGATAGTAGGTCACATCCTCTGAGATGTTGATCGCCTGTTCACTATCCCGCACATTGCGCAACAGTTTTTTCGCTTTTTCAGCAGTCATCTCTCGGAGTAATTCTCCACGCAAATTGTGAACACCTTCCGAATCCATCAAAAAAATGAGCTTATCCGCGTCCAGTGCAATGGCAGTGCTAACCGCCACATCTTCTAGGCTTAAGTTGAATGCTTCGCCAGTGGGGGAATAACCGAGCGGCGAAAGGAGTACCATTTCGTTGTCATCAAGGCGCTTTTGAATGCCAATAGCATCAACCTTTCGCACCTCTCCTGTATGTTGCAGGTCGACGCCATCGCGCACGCCCAGTGGCTTTGCAGTCACAAAGTTACCACTCGCAACACGGATGTCGGCACCGGCCATTGGGGAGTGCGCAATACTCATGGAAAGCAAGGCTTCGATTTCTACGCGTACAGCGCCATTGGCCTCTTTCACTGCCTCCATGCCCCGGGTGTCTGTTACACGCAGACCATTGTGAAAAATGGGGGTGAGCTTGTCGCGCTTGAGTCTCTGTTCAATCTGTGGACGTGCACCATGCACCAGCACCAAACGTACTTCCAGACTGGCCAGTAGGTTGAGGTCATGAGAGAGAGCGGTGAATTGCTGCTCATTGACAACCTCGCCACCAAAAGCAATCACAAAGGTTCGTCCACCAAAGGCATGAATATAGGGGGTGGCTGAACGGAACCACTGTACAAACTCTCTTGGGTTATTAGCACTGATTTTACCAATGAACGGCTGCTGGCTGATGCCTGATGTGTTCAGACTGAAATAGGAAGCGCTTGCATCGCTCTCGGCATAGAGCTTGGCCGGCGTCGTCTCAAAAGCGGCGGCGATTTTTCTTAACATGACTTCTGAAACGCCCAACTCTCCGCGCTCTATACGGGATAGATTGCCCGCATCTACCCCGATTATGGAAGCGAGTTGTTGCAATGTCAGTTGGGATGATTTGCGTTTTAGACGTATCAGATGTCCGATCGACATGTTATCCATCCTTTATTTTGTTATAAACGCATTTATTTTAAGATAAATATGTAAATTTTACAAAAATAATTAGAGGGGCATGCTGGTTCAGTAGTCACCCCAAAGCAACTGCATGGCTGAAATTGCAGTGAGTGCAGCAGTCTCGGTACGTAAGATCCTTGGGCCCAATAAGATTGATTGGAAGCCATTTTCCCCGGCAAGTTGAATTTCATCCGGACTGAGACCGCCTTCTGCACCGATTAGCAATTGGATGCTACTGGAGGCTGGCTGCATATCGGATAACCGCACCGCCCCCAGTGGGTTGAGCTGGATGCGCGTAACACCTTCTTGTGAGTTTTTACTCAGCCATTGCGCGAGCGACATTGGTTGTGTCACGCTTGGTACATATGCCCGCCCAGATTGTTCGCAGGCTGAAATCGCCACGTTTTGCCAATGCTCGGTACGCTTCTCGGCGCGGTCGGCTGATAACTTCACCACACTACGTTGGCTGCTGATGGGCTGGATTGCAGTGACGCCAAGTTCAACGGCTTTCTGTATCGTGAAATCCATGCGGTCGCCACTGGAAATACCCTGCAATAAAGTAATACTCAATGGCGATTCATTATTGATTCGCCTTTTTTCGGAGATGTTTACGGTGGCATGGTTCTTTTTAACTTCGGTCAAAATGCCGTCATAATCAAACCCATCCCCGTTAAAAACGATGACACTATCACCGACATTGAGGCGCAAAGCTTTTGAGGCGTGAGCAGCGGCACTGTCAGATAATTGAACTAATGAATTGATTTCTAAGGATGTTTGTGTGTAAAAACGTAAATTAGCCATAGGGATACTCGCACTTGGTGCCCAAGCAAAAACAATAGTGATAATATAAACGCTATTTTGTCACATCGTAAGGGTCATTGAATGGTTAGTCTGAATCCCCCTGTATGTAATTTCGGCGAGCGGGCTCATGATTTTAATTTGCTTGGTGTGGATGGAAAACATTATTCATTGGCGAATGTGGCAGGAAAAAACGGCTTGCTGGTGATGTTTATCTGCAATCACTGCCCTTATGTCAAATCTATCAAGACGCGTCTGGTGCAAGATTGTCGAGAGTTGCTACAGCATGGCATTAACACCATTGCGATTCAGAGTAACGACACCAAAAGCTATCCTGAAGATTCTTTTGATCGCATGATTGAAGAGTCTAAACAATCTAACTTTTTATTTCCTTATGTGCTAGACGATACGCAAGCTGTTGCTAAAGCTTATGGGGCAGTTTGCACACCAGATTTCTTCGGCTATAACGCTAATCTTGAACTGCAATATCGCGGCCGCTTTGATGCCACGGGTCGAAATCCGCTGGCACCTGGTCAAAGCAATGTACGCGAGTTGTTCAATGCCATGAAGCTGATTGCTGAGACCGGTGAGGGTCCAAGGGAGCAGATTCCCAGTATCGGCTGCAGTATTAAATGGTTTGTAGAAGACAATCAACCTGCTTGAGAAAATTTATTTTCTAGTGCAACGTTTAACATTCAAGGCTGGAAACCCATTCAAATATCAAGACAGCTTATTGATAAATAAGAGTGTTGTGCCATTCCACCACAAAGAAATGAAGGGATTCCCGCGCAAAGGTCTTTTTGAGTGATTAATGCAGGAGAGGACTTGTCCTGAAGCGGTAAAACTTGCCTGAAACAGACTGTTTTTTAGATACCCCCAAGTAACGGTTATTTAAGTAGCGGTGACTTCCCTGGCGTCCACCAGTTTCTGCTCGTTCTTTACTACTTACATACCATTTTGAGTCCAGTTTGCCATGAATTTTGACTTAGGAAAATCAATCGTGGAATTGGGTCTTTAGCAACCATTGGCTTCATTGATTTTGGATATGTGCCTTGCTACAGTAAAAAGCGCCTCTGACCAGAAAGGCTTCTGATCTGGGAATATGTACATGACAGGTGGCACATTGCACCATCTGCTCAACTTCGCCCTCTTTTGATTGGTCGTCGTCAGGCTGCGATGATTTTGTTTCTTTCGTCAGGCGTTTAAAAAGCAAGACCAGTAGCCAGACTACCAGTCCCACAAAGATGAACTTCCACATAGTTACGGCTCTTTCATTTGTGAATGAATATGATTGTAGCCTAAGAATGGCAACAACATAAAACTGCTATACTCTAACTTGAATATTCCTAATATTGAGCACATACATTGCAATATTTTAACAATGGCAACACCTCAAGAGCTTTCTGACTTCCTTGCAGAGGTCGAGCATCGTGCTTTTAGGCAGACAGTATACGCAGTGCGAGATGATCATACCGCGTTGGATATCATCCAGGATGCCATGTTGAAACTCGCGGAGAAGTATGGAAACAAGCCTGTCGATGAGTTTCCGATGCTGTTTCAGCGTATCTTGCAGAACACGATGCGGGATTATTGGCGCAGGCAAAAAGTGCGCAATCTATGGACAACTCTGTTTTCTTCATTTGGCGGTGGAGCTAATGATACGGAAGAGAGGGATCCTTTGGAGACGATTGATGTCGGTGATGACCGAGACGAACCGTCCATGCAGCTGGCGCGTAGCCAATCAATCAAATTGATAGAGTCTGCGCTAGAAAAATTACCAGCGCGTCAACGAGAGGCTTTTGTGTTGCGTTACTGGGAAGATATGGATGTAGCGGAAACGGCTAGTATCATGGGTTGCTCTGATGGCAGTGTGAAGACGCATTGCTCGAGAGCGGTTCATGCCTTGGCAAAAGCCTTGAAGAGGCAAGGGCTTGAAAATATTGGATTGTCGGAAAACCAGCTCAATAGCAACCGCCCAGAAGTAAGGAACGAGCGATGAATATGCGTGAGAGTAAGATGAAGAGCACAAAAATAGTCAATCCAGAGATGGTCAATACAGAGGGCGATGCAAGCCTCTATGCAGCTGAGGATCAAATCGCATCCCGCATTGTTGATTTATTGGAAAGTCAATCGCAAGACCTAGCACCTCAAAATGTGGAATACCTGTCAGCAGCACGTGGCTTGGCAGTGGGGCGTCTGACTGAGTTGCAGGCAGATATGGAGGTCTATAGCGGAACAGGGCGTCACGGCAATGTTATGCATTGGCTTAGTCATCATCGCATCATTTCGATGGCAATGGTGATAGGAACCTTGCTGATGCTTTTATTTGTAGCACAGAATTCGTATCATCAGTCAAACATAGAGCATAGTGACGCCTTTTTGCTCGCTTCGGATCTTCCGCCTGAGGCATATGCAGACAAAGGGTTTAATGTATGGATGGATTCCAATTGAAATTAACAAAATGGAGCCTGTTCGTCACTTTATTGTGCTGTGGCTTGGCTTTTGCCGATGAGATCAGCATTTCGTGGGCACAGTTGACGCCAGAGCAGCGTCAGGTGTTGAGTCCACTTTCCTCTGAATGGGATACATTGCGACCTTGGCAACGTGAGCAGATGCTGGATATCGTACGTGACTACCCCAAAATGAACGTACGCAAGCAGGAGTTGGTGCAGAAACGACTGTCCAACTGGAGTCGAATGACGCCGTATGAGCGTGAAAACGCAAGAAAACGGTATCAGCAGTTCCAGGCATTGTCTGCCGAAAAGAAGCAGGAGTTACGTAAGAGGTGGCTGGAATATCAGCGGCTACCTGAGTCAGAGCGAGCAAAACTTCGTGCTGAGTCACCAGACACATACACCGATGCGGATCTGAACTAACAGAGCATCATGCAGGATGCCATGAATCAACAGGACTTCAGGCGCAAGCGCGCCCCGAGTTATTACAAACTAGGGGCTTGTCTTATCTATGAAGCATTAACACTGATCGCGCTAGCTTTCTTTTTGTCAGCATTGTTTGTGTGGCTGGTTGGAGATGCAACGCAGCAGCCTAATCGCTTGTTCCTACAAGTGTTTATTTGGGTGACAGTCGGCGGATATTACGTGCGATGCTGGACAAAAAAAGGACAGACTTTAGCCATGCGGGCGTGGAAATTAACGCTAGTCAATCAAATTCAGATGAAGCCTATCAGTTTAAAGCAAGCAGTGCTCCGCTATGTATTGTCAACTTTGGGTCTCCTATTGCTGGGCATGGGGTTTCTGTGGAGCTTTCTTGACTCAGAGCGGCGATTCTTGCATGATCGACTCATCAAGAGCGTGATTCTGGTCGACGATCAGTTTTCTTAGATGATTTACTATCGGCGACCTGCGTAATACAGCATCGTGAGACCAGCCATCAGGAATAGCATTGTCGGCATGATGGCGCTGAACAATGGCACCCAATCGTTGAGCACACCTAAATGGATGAAAGTGCGGTTCAGTATCTGATACAAAACGCCAAGCATGATGCCGATAAAAATCTTGGAACTGGCGCCCGCTGACCGCTGTTGCACGAAGCCAAAAGGTAGAGCCAGTATAATCATGACCAAACAGGCTAGAGGGTAAATGATCTTGCCCCAAAGTGCCATTTGGTAGCGCGTCGTCCTTTGTTTGTTTGCCGAGAGGTGTTGGATGTAGGAATATAAATTCCATGCAGACATTTTTTCCGGCAGCACCAACAGGACGTTGAGTAACTCGGGGCGAATCACAGAGCGCCAAGTCGCCCTATCAAGCCTATTAATGTGATTAGTATCCTTGTCGAAATGAATCTGCGTCACCTTTTGCAGACTCCATTGACCTTCTTCAAATTGACCACTTTCGGCATGACTACTGGTGCGCAATTTAAAATGGTTGTCAAATTCATAAATTTGTACATTCTGTAGAGTGCCATCAGGAAGTACTTCCTTCACATTGACAAAACTATAGGCATCTTTGACCCAGAGCCCGGATACAAAGTCTTGCACAACAACGGAATCAGTTGCTTTGAGCCGCATGCGCTGAGCCACCTTCTCACTAAGGGGGGTGATGAGTTCACCTATGAGAAAGGTGATCAGAGTGAATATGAGGCCAATCTTTAGGAGTAAAGTCAAAATCTCTAATAGAGAAATGCCGCTGACTCTTAACACGACGAGTTCAGAATGTCTCGAGAATTGCCCTAAGCTGTACATGCATCCCACCAGAACCGCCACTGGCATGACCTCGTAAATATGCCCTGGCGCGCTGAGGATCACAAAAAGCGCAACCTTGCTCAGTCCATAGTTCCCTCTACCTAAATCTTCCAACTCCTGGATTAGGTCGAAGAACAAGAACATCGCAATCAGACCTATCATGACGAAGGTCACACTGGCGGTGATTTCTTTAAGCAAATAGCGTGTAATGATATTCATGGCAGTAATGGCGCTGACTCATCGCTCCAGACTGGATTTTCGAGACTTGGCTCCCCAAAGTGTGAGCCATGTATCGGGTAAAATCGGACGCTGTTGAGCGCGTCGATAAAACAGATAGAGGGTAATGGAGAGGAACAGGAGATGCACAGGCCATAACCCCACAAAACCGTTGATCTTGCCTTGGACAATCCAAGCCTGCATGATGCTGAGTAGGTTGTTGTAAATAACATAAATGATCAGTGCGATGGCAAAGTTGGCGGAACGACCTGCACGCGGATCAAGTGCGCTTAATGGGATGGCGAGTAACGATAGAATGAGAGCGGAGATGGGGATGGCAATGCGCCACTGTAGCTCCGCGCTATTGGTGCTATTTTTCTCCAAAAGGAGTTCTCGACTAGATTTTGATTGCGTGCTTGGTGGCTCATGTTTGACTTCTTTGGCCTCTACTCGGATAGCATAAGTTCCGAATGCGGTAGTCGAAAACTCTGGTGAGCCAAGCCCCCCCTGGTAGCGCCTGCCGTTCTTCATGAGTAAAAATTGATCGCCATTTTTTTCTAAGTAACGGCCACCTTGTGCAGCGACAATAATGCCTGTTTTCTGGTGCTGAGAAGATTGGACAAATATGTTCTTTACGATGTTGCCAAGCTCATCAAAACTTTCGATGAAGTATACGCGTTCACCGTTGCTGGACTCTTTGAATACGCCTGGGCTGATAGAGGACAGTTCATCGCGGCTTTTCAATTGATCGCGGTATGTCTCGCCTTGACTCACTGCCCATGGCATTACAAACAGACTCAAGATAAAAATAAAGGTGACCACCGGTGCGATAAAAATGAAGACGGGGCGAATCCAGCTAGTAATGCCCAGTCCGCTACTAAACCAGATCACCATTTCGGAGTCGCGATACCAGCGTGATAGGGTCATCAGGACAGCTAAGAATAAGGTTAACGACAGCGTCATAGGCAAAAACTTAACGATGCTAAACCCAAGTAAGGTAGTCACGGCATCGTGAGGAAGAATGCCCTTGGCTGCAAGGCGAATGAGATTGCCGGCGCGCTGGGCGATGACAATGCCAATCAAAATGAGAAAGGCGCCAGCAGCAGTGGTGATGAGTTCATGTAATAATGAGCGTCTAAAGAGCATGGAGTTGGGCATTCAGCGTTTAATTACGGTTGTGTATTACCAGTAAAACACGCGATAATTTCTCAATAGTAACTTCAAGGATGTAATTAGATGGAATTTAGCATAAAAACCAGTAGTGCGGAGAAACAGCGTAGTAATTGTGTCATTGTCGGGGTGTATGAATCACGCCAGCTGTCTGCAGCTGCACAATCGCTAGACCAGGTTTCATCAGGCTATTTATCGAATATTCTCAAGCGCGGTGATTTGGATGGAAAGCTGGAGTCGACTCTGATGCTACATGATGTCCCTGGAACAGCGTGTGAGCGTATCTTGCTGGTTGGTCTGGGGAAGAAGAGTGAGTTTGCTGAGAGACAATTCCGCAAAGCGGTACGTGCATCCACTAAAGCAGCACGGGCAAGCGGCTCGGCTGATGCGGTAAGCTTTTTGGCTGAGTTGCCAGTAGCAAAACTAAGCCTGCGCCGCAAAATGGCACATCTCGCAGAAGTGTCATTAGATACCACTTACCATTTTGATGCGATCAAGCGCAAGCAAGAGGCCTCTGATGAGAAGTCAGCGAAGAAAGGGCTTAAAAAACTGGTGATTGCCATCTCTGATGCAAAAGAAAAAACTGAGGCAGAGGCAGGCTTAGCCGATGGTAAGGCCTTGGCGAGTGGCGTAAGTTTGACTAAGGACTTGGGTAATTTGCCTCCCAATGTGTGTACCCCGAGCTATTTGGCTGAGCAAGCTCAGAAATTGGGCAAGGATTATGGTTTTAAAGTCACCATTCTGGAGCAGGACAAGCTTGAAAAATTGGGCATGGGGTCATTTCTTGGTGTAACGCAAGGCAGTGATGAGCCCCCCAAGTTCATTGTGATGGAGTATCTCAAAGGTAAAAAATCTCAAAAACCGGTGGTGCTGGTTGGCAAAGGCATTACTTTCGATACCGGCGGGATCTCTCTAAAACCCGGCGCCGAAATGGATGAGATGAAATATGATATGTGCGGTGCCGCCAGTGTGTTGGGCACATTTAAGACCATTGCAGAGATGGACCTGCCCTTGAATGTCGTGGGGCTAATTCCCACCTGCGAGAACATGCCAAGCGGGCGCGCAACACGACCTGGTGACGTGTTAACCAGCATGTCTGGGATGACCATAGAGGTATTGAATACCGATGCAGAAGGTCGTCTGATTCTTTGTGATGCCTTGACCTATGCAGAGCAATTTGAACCCAGTGTGGTGGTGGACATCGCAACCTTGACCGGGGCTTGTGTGATTGCGTTGGGTGCGCATGCAAGTGGTCTTTTCAGCAATAATAACGCGTTAGCCAAAGAGTTACTCCGAGCAGGTGAGGTATCGATGGATCGAGCATGGCACATGCCACTTTGGGATGACTATCAGTCACAGTTGGACAGCAATTTTGCAGACATGGCTAATATTGGTGGGCGTGCAGCAGGTAGTGTCACAGCGGCTTGTTTTCTGTCTCGCTTTGCTAAAAAATATGATTGGGCCCATCTGGACATTGCGGGCACTGCTTGGAAGTCTGGCAAGGAGAAAGGCGGCACTGGACGTCCAGTACCATTGTTGACAGAGTTCTTGGTAGCGCGTGCGGCAAAAGTGAATCCTACGGTGTAAACATGACACGAGTCGAATTCTTCTTTAACGTACCGGATAAACTCTTGCTAGTAGCGCAGTTGTGTGAGCAGGCCATCACCAAAGGTCGAAGGATCACTATATTTTCCAAGGATGTGGCCATGTGTGAACAGGTGAGGCGGCAACTCTGGCAAAGTTCTGCAACGAGCTTTTTGGCAAATGCGATTCCGGCTGAAGCTGAAAGTCAGCATACGCCTATCATCATTGATTCAGATGGTCAGGTTTCGCTTCAGGATGATGTGTTGATTAATCTGCAACAACAACATCCTCCATTTTTTAGTCGTTTTAGATACCTAATCGAGATGGTTGGAATAGATGAGCTGGACAAGTCTGAGGCACGTCAACGCTATAAGTTCTACCGCGACCGTGGTTATCAGATTCAATCTACGGATACGGCAACAACGCAGTAGAAAATAAGCCATTTTTAACAGGGGCGTTGACAATATGCAAGATGATGATATTCCAGTGTTGACCGAGGTGCTGTATGCCCCAATGGCAGAGGTGACCCCTGAGTTCATGGCGAAAGTGATTGCTCAGATTAAACCTCAACTTACAGCCGAGATTGAAGAATCTGTTGCACATAAGGTGAAGAGTAGTCTGCAACAAGAGATGATGAATCATTTGATGAGTGAATCAGCCAATATTCAGAAGTCTGACCAAGCTTATCTTTCCAGTGCGCTGACGCAACAGTCAGACCAACACGCTGAGCATCTAAAACAATTGCAACAAGTGCTTGAATCGTCCATTAGGCAACGCATTCAAGAAGAAGTGTCGATTGCCAAACAGTCAGTGATGGATCAAACGGCGCAGTTTGTGGATAAAGTCAGAGCTGATCTGGCGACGGACGTGCCCAAGATGTTGCATGCGAATACAGAGATCATCAAGTCTGAGTTGAATCATCTCTTTAGCCGCATGCAGCAACAGGGTGCGGACGAGGTGCAGGCGAAGTTGACGGATGCATTGCCAAAGCTGCAACAGGACTTAACGAATCAGTTGCAGCACACACTCGCCACCTTAGAGAGGGAGACAGTCGAGCATGCTGAGCATAGCTTGCAAGAAAAAATCTCTGCTTTGCATGAGACCATTTTGACCGAACATAGAGTGGACTTGGCTCAAGCGCTTTCTTCGGTTTATAAGGAGTTGACGCAACAGACGCAAGGTGAACTCAGTGCTTATCTGGATGCGCTACAGTCACAATCTGAGCAGCATTTGCAACAGAAGCTGGGGGACACCTTCCCCGCACTATATCAGGGCTTGTCCGACGAATTGACAGCTAAACTCAAGATTGATTTCGATGCGTTGGCGGAAGATGCAAAGGCTGATTATCTACAGGGATTAAATGCTGAGCTTCCGACCGTAGAGGACGTGCTTGGTAACAAAGTTTTACAGATATTGGATATAGAAGTGCCAAAGATCGAACAAAAAGTTGGCGAGGTTGTCAATGCGGAGGTCGAGCGCTTGATTGATTCAGTGCGACTGGTGTTTCAGCGCCCCAATTAGTCGGGGCCTGAGCGTCACAGGTCACTGATAGATTTCTTATAGGCTTCAGCGCTTAGAAGCTGAAACTCCAGTTGCTCGTCCTCAGGTTTGTACCGGAATATCCACGCTTTATATGGATCATCGTTGATAGACTCTGGAGTGTTGCTAAGTGATTGATTAATTTCAACCACAACACCGTTTGCGGGTGCGTAAAGGTCTGACCCTGTTTTGACTGACTCGACTAATCCGCATGATGCACCAGCGTGCAACTGTTGGCCAATCGCAGGAGTGTCGACAAATACGATGTCTCCCAACAAGTCCTGCGCGTAATCGGTAATACCGGCTTCCCAGATGCCATTAGCTAAAGGCTTTGTCCAAAGGTGCTCATGGCTATAAAATAATGACTCTGGTGTATGCATTTTATTGATAAATCTTATTGATTAACGATGTCGGCGATTTTAACGTAAATTACAATATACGGTATGTAGTTTATAAGATTTCATTACTTCAATTTCTTTATGCATGAAGGCGCTATTAATTGATGACAAAGTTAAAGTTTTTATATAATATTTACTCATAACTCTATGAGGAAAAAGAAGTTGTGATTAATTTCGCTCGAAAACTGATTCTTTGCTACATCGCAGCGACAATGACCATCGCGCCGATGACCCTCCACGCTGCCAGCAAGAAATCCCATAAACACAGCACGTCAGCGGTCAAATATAAAGTCGTTAAATATAAAACTGGCGGACGTAAGGCGCAGCGCGTCAATGCAGTGACCGATTATTACGATGGCACTCGCATTCCTGCACTAGCATCATCCAAGGCTCTAGTCATCAATCAGCTTACCGGCGAAACTGTCTACGCGAAGAATACCGGCGTTACAACGCCGATTGCGTCCGTGACCAAGCTGATGACCGCAATGGTGATGCTGGATGCGCATTTTTCGATGGATGAATTGTTGACGATTTCGGATGAAGATGTGGATTATCTGAAGGGGACACGCTCTAGGTTGGCATTAGGGACGACATTGACACGAGGCGAACTGTTGCAGCTGGCGTTGATGGCTTCGGAGAATCGCGCTGCCTCGGCTTTGGGGCGTCATTATCCAGGCGGCAACACTGCATTTATTCAAGCAATGAATCATAAAGCGCTAGCCTTGGGGATGAAATCAAGCAGATTTGTGGATGCTACGGGTTTGGATCGTAATAATGTATCCACTGCGGAAGATCTGGTTAAAATGGTGAGCGCAGCTTACCAGTACCCCGAAATTCGTCAAGTGAGTACAATGCCCTCGCAGGAAATCATCATCTCCAATCGCCATCACCCACTGAATTTTGTGAATACCAATGCATTAGTACGCGGTGGTAACTGGACCATAGGATTATCCAAGACAGGCTTTATCAATGAGGCAGGTCGTTGTCTTGTGATGCAAGCTGAGATTTCTGGTCAGCCGCTGATTATCGTTTTGCTTGATTCTGTGGGCAAGATGTCTCGCATTGGTGATGCAAATCGCATCCGTAAATGGGTGGAATACAATCAGGTTGCTTCATTGGGAGATCATGTAAAGGGCTAGCACCGTAGCGTAAAGAAGCGGTCATGGCCGCTTCTTTATTTGCAACAACGTTCACCCTTTTTTTACAGTGGCCCTGGTAGAAGCTTTCTTCGTTGCTGCCTTTTTTGTTTCAGCCTTCTTGGCAGTAGTCTTTTCTGTGGTCTTAGTTGCTGATTTTTTTGCAGTAGTCTTTTTGGTTGATGCCTCTTTGGCTGCTTTGGCGACAAGCAATTCCAAAGACTCTTCCAAAGTAAGTGCTTCAGGCGCTATGTTTTTGGGGATCGTTGCCCTGATCTTACCGTGCTGAACGTAAGGTCCATATCGACCAGAAAACACTTCGATTTGCCCATCTTCAGTCGGATGATTGCCCAGTGAACACAAAGGAGCTGGCCCTGCGTTGGTTTGCGCCAACAGGTTGACGGCTTCAGCCAGGTCGATGCTAAAAACACTCATGTGCTTGGGAATAGATTTGAACTTTGCATCGTGATTGACGTAAGGACCAAATCTTCCGATATTGGCCACGACTTTTTTATTGGTTTCCGGATGCACGCCCAGGTCACGAGGAAGTGATAGCAACATGTTGGCTGTTTCCAGATTAACACTGGTAAGCGGGATTTCCTTGGGAATGCTCACACGCTTTGGCTTCTTCTTTTCCCCATCAACTGGCAAACCTAGCTGTAGATAAGGGCCATAGGGACCGCTCATGAGGTAGATGCTCTTGCCGGATGATGGCTCTGTGCCAATGGAAACAGGATCTGCTCCCGCCGTGGTGGCTCCATCAATACTGCGCTTGTAATCGCATTTCGGCGTATCGTTGTAACCGGTACAGCCAATAAAACTGCCATAGCGGCTTAGCTGTTTCTGTAGCGGTTTTCCACATTTTGGACAGGCCTCATCTATAATTTCATTGCCTGGTCGATCTACATCGGCTTTCCGGTGGATTTGCTGACTAAAGTCGGTCCAGAATTTATCCATCAATGGAATCCAGTCACGCTCGCCTTCAGCTACACGATCAAGCGCATCCTCCAGATTGGCCGTGAAGTCATAATCCATATACTTGGTAAAGTGTTCCGTTAGAAACTTATTGACGACACGTCCAACGTCTGTCGGGATAAAGCGCTTCTTATCCAGTTCGGCATACTCACGATCTTGTAGCGTGCTGATGATGGATGCGTAGGTAGAAGGCCGACCAATCCCATATTCTTCCAAAGCTTTTACTAGACTCGCTTCGGAATAACGTGGTGGGGGCTCGGTAAAGTGCTGTTCACCGTAGATCTTTTCTACAGAAAGAATTTCACCAGTCTCCAGATTAGGAAGCTTGCTTTCACCTTCCTCTTCCTCGTCGTCTGAACCTTCCATATAGACTGCAATGAAGCCAGGAAAAACCAGTGTTTGCCCAGTGGCGCGAAACAGATTGGCATCGTTGCCTATGTTCAGATCGACACTCACTGCATCAAATTTTGCCGGCGCCATTTGGCAGGCCAAGGCTCGTTTCCAGATTATTTCATACAGTTTAAACTGTTCGTCACTCAGAAATTGACACACCTGTGCCGGTGTGCGGAAAATGTCAGTCGGTCGGATGGCCTCGTGCGCTTCCTGGGCGCTTTTGGATTTGGTTTTATACTGAATCGACGTTTTGGGAAGATAAGCTGCCTCAAAATTCTTTTTCACATAATCTCGAATTTGCATGACAGCTTCAGCGGCCAAGCTGAAAGAATCGGTACGCATATAGGTAATCAGACCGACGGTGCCACCGCCAACATCAACGCCTTCATAAAGCTGTTGAGCAATGCGCATGGCGCGAGAAGTTGTGAAACCGAGCTTGCGCACTGCTTCTTGTTGTAAGGTGGATGTCGTGAATGGCGCAGCGGGGCTACGGCTACGCTGTTTCTTTTCAACGCGGGATACTGTGGTTTTTCCAGCGCAGGCTAACAGCAATTTGCCTACGATATCTGCCTGCTGATCATGTTGGGTGACGGTAAATTGCTCGACTTTCTGATTGTTCAACTGTACCAGTTTGGCTTTGAAGCTATGCTGATGTTTCAACGCGTCCAGATGGACGGTCCAATATTCCTGTGATTTGAAGGCCTCGATCTCAAGTTCACGTTCAACAATCAGGCGTAATGCCGGGCTTTGTACGCGGCCGGCAGAAAGACCGCGACGGATTTTTTTCCAGAGTAGCGGCGATAGATTAAAACCGACGAGGTAATCCAGTGCACGTCGTGCCTGTTGTGCGTTGACCATCGACATGGAGATGTCGCGCGGTTCTGCGATGGCGTGTTCAACGGCACCTTTGGTGATTTCGTGGAAGACAACGCGTTTCAATACTTTGTTTTTAAGCAGGTGCCTGGATTTAAGAATCTCGGCGAGATGCCATGAAATCGCCTCCCCTTCACGATCAGGGTCGGTTGCAAGGTAGATGCTTTCTGCATTTTTAACAGCCTTGGCAATCGCGTCCACGTGCCGGCTATTACGTTCAATAATATCGTATTTCATGGCGAAGTGTTGCTCAGGATCTACTGCACCATTTTTAGGGATCAAATCCCGTACGTGACCATACGAAGCAAGAACTTCATAGTCGCTGCCGAGATATTTCTTCAGCGTTTTCGCTTTGGATGGAGATTCAACTATGAGTAATTTGGACATGCCTGCCTAATGAATTAAGGTGAATGCTTAAGTTAACAGTGCAGATGATAACAAGGACAATGACTAAAATACAATCAGTTATGTGGCGTGAGTGTTAATTTAATTGTATTAGTCTGTGTTCAATCGACTATTTGTTACGAATGAATTGGATTCTGGTTTCGCTGCGCTCGGCCAGGCTGAGCGCCATTCCATCGGTATTGATGTCCCCGAATAACGGGTCTTCATCATCGATCTTGGCTTGGCTAAGGTTTTTGAAGTCGTATAAATTAATATCTGCTAAGTGGGAGGGCTCAACGTTCGAGAGGGCACGAAAGATATTGTTGATACGTCCTGGCTGCTCATGCTCCCAGTCTTGTAGCATGGCTTTAACTTTCTGACGTTGTAGGTTTTCCTGCCCACCACATAGGTCACATGGAATAATCGGAAATGCCATCTGGCGCGCATAACTTGCGATATCTTTTTCACTACAGTAAGCCAATGGTCGAATAACGATGTTCTGCTTGTCGTTGGTAGAGAGCTTGGGCGGCATGGCTTTCATCTTTGCCCCAAAGAACAGATTCAGAAAGAGTGTTTGTACAATATCGTCTCGGTGGTGTCCAAGAGCGATTTTATTGGCCCCCAATTCTTTTGCGGTGGTGTAGATAACACCACGCCGCAGACGAGAGCATAGAGAACATGTGGTTTTGCCCTCAGGAATCTTCTCTTTAACAATGGAGTAAGTGTCGGCTTCTACGATACGGTAGGTGATGCCTAATTTCTCAAAATAGCTAGGGAGAATATCTGCCGGAAAACCTGGCTGCTTCTGGTCTAGATTCATCGCAATTAGTTTGAAATCGATAGGCGCACGCTCCTGTAGTGCCAGCAGCATCATGAGCAAGGCGTGAGAATCCTTTCCACCACTCATGCAAACAAGCACAGTATCTCCATCTTCAATCATGTTGTAGTCGCCGATAGCTTTTCCTGTATTGCTGATCAGATTATTTCGCAGCTTGATGAAATTGTTGGAGTGATTGTCGGGCAGATGCTTGATGGTCATGTAAGCGGTAGTCCAGAGAAAAGCTATAAGTTTAAAGAGCGACCTCCATCAACAGCCAGAATATGGCCGGTGGTGTAGGTGGCATCATAAATTAGAAATCTAACGGCCTTGGCGACATCTTCTGGATTTCCTACGCGTTTCAACAACGTCTGATTCAAGATACGTTGGCGATAGACTTCATCAAATTGCGGATTGTCCTCCGGCCATAACACAGGCCCAGGGGCTACGGCATTCACGCGCACTTCAGGACCTAATTCATGCGCCAATGATTTTGTAAGCGTCACCAAGCCCGCTTTTGCGACGCTGTAGACAATGTAACCTTTTTTTGGGCGCTCGATGTGCATGTCCGTGATATTGACAATGCAACCCCTGTTCTTGCGTAGCTCTGGGGCAGCAGCCTGACATAAGAATACCGGCGCTTTCAGATTGCTGTTCATTAGATTGTGCCAGTTGTCTTCATTAATTTGACCAAGTTCCGTCGGAAAGTAGGTAGAGGCGTTGTTGATGAGCGCATCTAGTCTGCCGAAATGCCTCACGCTTTCACTGATTAAATTGGGCAAGGTTGCTGTGTTGTTCAAATCGCCCTGAATAATGGCTACGGATTGGCCGCGCAGTAGATTGAGTTCTGCTTGTAAGGCACGTGCCTCGTTGGCGCTGGTGTTGTAATGAATCATCAAATGCGCACCATGTGCATGGAGTTCACGGCAAATGCTAGCGCCTACGCGTTTGGCGCCACCAGTGATTAGGATAATCTTGTTTCTTTCTAAACCCATGGATTATGTAATGAAGCACTTCGTTTCTTGTAGCGGGATATTATAATGGCTTATGTTAACAATACCTACTTCAACCCTACCCGCTCCCAGTGAGGAGGCTTTGCTGCATAGTCAACAATTGGCTCTGCTCATCCGGGATGAAATTCGTCAGTGTGGCGGCTGGCTATCGTTTGCGCAATTTATGCAAATGGCGCTTTACACTCCCAAGCTTGGATATTACAGCGGAGGCGCTAAGAAATTCGGGATGGGCGGAGATTTTATCACGGCACCGGAAATTTCCCCTCTGTTTGCTAAAACGCTCGCATATCAGGTCAAGCAAATCTTGCAGGAAACGAAAGGCAACATCCTTGAGCTAGGCGCTGGCACGGGAAGATTGGCGACTGATATGCTACATGCACTACAAGCAATGCAACAGCTACCAGAGCGCTATTACATCCTAGATGTGAGTGCGCACTTACGGCGGATTCAACTAGAAACCATGCGCAGTGAGTTGCCCTCTGATTTGGTCGATCGGGTAGTTTGGCTTGATTCACTTCCCGACAAATTCACAGGTTTGGTATTAGGCAATGAGGTGCTGGATGCAGTCCCTGTTAATTTGGTTTATGCCAGCGATCAGCGACTATATGAGCGAGGCGTAGCATATGAAAAGGATTTTTTCTGGCAAGATAAGTCTATTTCAGAGGGTGATTTATTTGACGCGGTGAGTATGTATGCGTTTCCTGATCAATATTTGACTGAGGCGAGTCCGCAGTCGGTGGGCTTGATCCATAGTTTGGCACGAATGTTGGACGCTGGTGTGATTTTAATGCTGGACTACGGGTTTCCTGCACATGAGTACTATCACCCTCAACGCAATCAAGGGACGCTCATGTGTCACTACCAGCATTATGCGCACGGCAACCCGTTTATCAACATCGGCTTACAGGATATTACCTCTCATGTGGATTTTACGCGGATTGCACAGGCTGGCTTGGAGTGCGGTCTCCAGTTGCAAGGTTTTTGTAGTCAGGCTCAATTTTTGATGAATTGCGGCATTTTGAATGTGATGAGTAAGGTGTCGCCTCATAACATAGCAGAGTATGCGCCTTTGGCAGCGGCAGCGCAAAAACTGTTATCCCCGGCTGAGATGGGAGATTTGTTCAAGGTGATCGCTTTGGCTAAGAAATTTGAACCACCACTGCTTGGATTTGTGTCCGGAGATAAATCTCATACCCTATAAGCAATAACCCAAAGGGTAGCCCTAAAGTATAATGTGCGCCATGAACGAACACACCCAAACAGAAAATAACGAAGAAGCTGATTTAACTCAGCGACGGATTCGCAGTTTTGTGCTACGCCAAGGTCGTTTGACTAAGGGGCAGGCACGAGCACTGGAAACTGGTTTTCCAAAATTCGGCATCACTTATGCTCCAGAATTATTGGATTTGAACAAAAAATTTGGTCGTTCGGATAGTAAGAAAATACTGGAGATCGGCTTTGGCATGGGTGAGACCACGGCTAAAATTGCGCAAACCTTGCCAGATTGCGACTTTCTGGCTACCGAGGTGCACACCCCGGGAGTTGGCGCACTCCTTAAATTGATTGAAGAGTCAGCGCTCACCAACATCAGGGCCATCCAGCATGACGTGGTGGATGTGCTACAGAACATGCTACCCGATGCTAGTCTAGACGGTATTCATATTTTCTTTCCGGATCCATGGCATAAGAAGCGCCATCATAAGCGCCGCTTGATTCAAGCTGGGTTTGTGAAATTACTGTGTGCTAAGTTGAAGCCGGGCGGCTATATCCATGTGGCAACCGACTGGCAGGAGTATGCTGAATGGGTGCTAGAGGTGCTGTCGACCGAGTGTGAATTGCAGAATACCGCTAAAGACTATGCTAAAAAACCTTCATATCGCCCGTTGACTAAGTTTGAAAATCGCGGGTTGAAACTTGGGCATGGCGTTTGGGATATGGTGTTTAGGCGAAAATGATGCCGTCAGGGGCTGCTTTCAGTCCCAATATTCATATTCCCTGAAGCATTTTCATCGGTAAAAAGCCACTTTCCTATGACTTCTTCTGCTTCTTCTACGCCCTGTTTTTTTAGGCTGGAGAATAGCTGTATTGTGCATACTCCCTGGTAGTGACTTCCCCAAGTCTCAATCAATTCTTTGCGCACTTTGTTAAGCGTGAGTATTGCTTCACTGCGTGAAAGTTTATCGGATTTTGTGAGTAGCACATGCACGGGCTTGCCGCGGGGACAAAACCAGTCGAGCATTTGGCGGTCAAGCGGCGTAAGCGGATGACGACTGTCCATCACCAATACCAAACCAGCAAGGCTAGAGCGCTCACTTAAATAGCGCGCCAGCACATTCTGCCAGTGCGCACGCATGGCTTCCGGTACTTTAGCGTAACCGTAGCCAGGCAGGTCAACCAAGTGCCTATCATTGCCCAAAGTAAAAAAATTGATCAGTTGCGTGCGTCCAGGTTGTTTACTGACAAAGGCTAAACGGTTATGGTTGGCCAGTGTATTCAGGGCGCTAGACTTTCCTGCATTTGAGCGACCAGCAAACGCAACTTCGACACCGCTGGCAGGTGGCAAATCTCTTAAGTGATGAGCAGAGATGAAAAATGTGGCATTCTGGAACAAGGGCATCTGGGATGAATTCTGAACGTTGCGGGAAGTTTCAAACAAAAATGCTATCACGAATACTGCTTTTTAGCTAAAATAACACGTTAATTGATTGAATATTTTAGATTTAGGAGCGGTAATGCAATCTCGTCATATAGCATGGTTAATGTCCAGTCTTATGCTAATGGTTTCTATCGGTACATTTGCCGAGGACTCCGCAAAAAGAACAGCAGATCAAATTGTGAATACCATATGCGCAGCGTGTCATGCGCCGGATGGTAATAGTGCTATTACGCTCAATCCCAAGTTGGCTGGTCAACATCCAGAATATTTGACCAAGCAATTAGCTGAATTTAAATCAGGTAAGCGTGCTAACGCAGTAATGTCTGGCATCGTGGCGAGCCTGACGGATGAGGAAATAAAAGACTTGGCAACCTATTTTTCAGCTAAGAAGCTGAATCTAGGCCAAGCAACGACCAACGGCAAGAGCTCTCTGGGTGAGAAAATTTACCGTGCAGGAAATATGGAAAATAATGTACCAGCATGCGCCGCATGTCATGGACCTAATGGCACAGGGATACCTAAGCAATTTCCGCGTTTGAATGGCCAACACGCCGATTATACGCTGGCGCAGTTAAAAGCGTTCCGCACTGGTGAGCGCGCTAATGCGCCGATGATGATGGCAATTGCGGCGAAAATGAGTGATGCAGAGATGTCCGCTGTAGCTGATTACATCCAAGGCTTGCGTTAATCTGCACAAGATTGAAGAAGGGTGGCGCGAGCTGCCCTTTTTTAATTCTCACGAGATCTAGGAAGTACGGAATAGTCTCCATGAACCACGTTGCCATTAAAAACAGGATAATGACTAGGCGCGCACAACGCCAGTCGTAGTCATGTGAACTTGCTCCGCGCTTCTTTTAGTAGGTGGTTACACCCAATGGATTGGCAGTCTAGTTACATCTCAGCGATAAAGTTCCTATGATCCTTACTCGACAGAAGACACGATTTTGAATCCAAGATTATCTTTTTCCAAGAATTTGTATGATTTGCTGAGCTCAATGCGTTTTGCGGTCAGCTTATTGAGCATACTGGGAATTGCATCGGTTGTCGGCACCGTGCTTAAACAAAACGAACCTTATGGAAATTACATCATTAAATTTGGTCAGTTCTGGTTTACCTTGTTTGAGCATTTGGGTCTATACGATGTTTACCATAGCAGCTGGTTTTTAGGGATTTTATTGTTTTTGGTTGTCTCTACCAGCCTTTGCATCTATCGTAACAGCCCACATATGATCAAAGAGTGGCGAACTTTTAAGGATCATGCCAGTGAGAAGTCGCTGAATGCGTTTAGTCATCAGGCTACTTTCAACATGAATTCCGATGTTGATACGGTCAAACAGGCGCTGACCGGTTTTTTGCAAGCTAAAGGATTTCAATATAAATTAAGAGCTCAGGACAATGGCAATCAATTGATTGCCGCCAAGGCTGGTACGCACCAGCGTTGGGGCTATATCTTTACCCACGTGGCAATGGTGGTCATTTTGTTCGGTGGATTGCTAGATGGTAACCTGCCGTTCAAAATTCAGGAGCTTCTTGGCTACAAACGCGTAGAGACGCTGGACATTCCCGCCTCGCAAGTGCCTGAGATCAGCCGTCTCGGAATCAACAATCCATCTTTCCGCGCTAATATGACTTTGTCCGAGGGTACGAGTGGCAATGTGGCGTTCGTCCGTGTGCGTGATGGATACTTGGTGCAAGATCTACCCTTCGTGATAGCACTGAAGGATTTTCGTATCGAGCACTATGCCACTGGCCAGCCCAAGTCATTTGAAAGTGATGTGGTCATTGTTGATCGCGACTTAAAAGAACCAATCACGAAGACCATTAAGGTGAATCATCCTTTAATCTACAAGGGGGTGGCCATCTATCAATCTGACTTTCAAGATGGTGGAACCAAGCTAAGTTTCAAAGTATGGAATTTGCTCGCACCTAACAACAAGACAATGGATTTGGCGGGCGCCATTTTTGATCAAGGGCTGCTCGGCGAGGGGGATGACACGCTCAAGGTCGAATACAACGATTTCCGTAAATTCAATATCATCAACCTATCGCCAGATGGCAAAGGTAAACCGCATAACGTAGGTCCAAACGTCACTTACAAACTGCGAGATAACGAAGGCCAGGCGGTTGAGTATGTCACTTATATGCAACCCTTGCAGGTAGATGGTAAAACTTATTTTGTTTCCGGAATGCGCCAAACGGTACAGGATGATTTTCGCTACCTGCGCATACCCGTCGATGATGATTTAAGTATCGATAGTTTTATGCGTTTCAGAGCGATCATGCTGGATGAAACCCGCTACGCCGAAATCGCCAAGAGAATCGCGAAGACTTCGCTGGATCAGGGTAAAGAGGCTACTGTGCTCAAACAATTTGAAAATAGCATGATTCAGTTGATGAAGATATTTGCGCAGGGCGGTTATAGTCAGGTGGCGAAACTGATTGAGAAAAGCGTGCCGGAGCGCGAGCGCGAGGCTGTGGCGCAGACCTATATTAAGATGATTACAGTGGCCGCTTATGAAGCTTATAACATGAGCTTGGTGGCTAGTAACAAACCACTATTAGTTAACGATGCTAAAACGGAAACGTTATTGCGTGATAGCCTGAATACGTTCAGCGACATGTTCTTTTATGGCTCGCCTTACCTGTTGCAACTTGAAAACTTTGAGCATAAAGAGGCAAGTGGTCTACAACTGACGAAGTCCCCCGGGCAGAAGTGGGTATATTTAGGATCTGTTCTATTAGTAATTGGTATTTTTGCCATGATGTACATCCGTGAACGGCGTATCTGGTTCTTGCTAAAACCAAGTGCCAATCAGGTACTGTTCACCATGGCATCGAACCGGAAGAATCTGGATTTCGAACTGGAGTTTAATGTGTTCCGTGAACAATTGAAAATTAGGTTGAGGGAGTAATGATGGAGAACTTAATGGAGTTTCAGCAGAAAACATTGTTACAGCGCTTGGATTGGCTGGATTGGCTGTATGCACTGATCATTGCTGCATGTTCGCTGTATGCCTATGGGCAGTATGCTCATCACATGGATGCATATGAAGTCGGTTTTCTGTTCGGCGCAGCAGCGTTAACGAGCTATCTGGGCTGGCAGTGGAGGTCGCTAGCTAAGCTGGTGCTGGTAGTGGGCGCAATCAGCCTGTTCGCAATCAGTCTGTATGACCACGACCAGACACGGGCAACACAAGTATTGATGTTGAAATATTTGCTTTCCAGTCAGTCATCCATCATGTGGATGAACGTGCTATTCGTGCTGGCAATGGCTACTTACTGGTTTGCCATGTTCAGGCGTAATGCTTTTACTGGCAAGGTGGCCACTGCGCTTACCTGGTCGGCAGTATTGTTTGGCTTTGTGGGGTTGATGGTACGTTGGTATGAGTCCTACTTAATTGCACCAGATGTGGGGCATATCCCTGTCAGCAATCTATACGAAGTGTTTGTGCTATTTTGCCTGATAACGGCTTTGCTATATCTGCACTATGAGCAAAAGCTTAATACAAAACAACTTGGCGGCTTTGTGCTGCTGGTGATCAATGCGGCGGTTGGTTTTATTTTGTGGTACACCTTTGACCGTCAGGCGCATTTGATTCAACCACTTGTGCCCGCGCTACAAAGCTACTGGATGAAAATTCATGTGCCGGCTAACTTCATTGGCTACGGTGCTTTCTCGCTGGCAGCCATGGTGGCGAGTGCTTATTTGCTCGCACAAAAAGGTGTGTTTACATCCCGTCTGCCAAGCCTCGAGATAATGGATGATCTTATGTACAAATCCATCGCTGTTGGCTTTGCGTTCTTTACCATAGCGACTATTCTGGGCGCCATGTGGGCGGCAGAGGCTTGGGGCGGCTATTGGAGCTGGGACCCTAAAGAAACTTGGGCGTTGATCGTTTGGTTGAATTATGCCGCGTGGTTGCATTTGAGATTGGTCAAGGGTTTGCGCGGAGGTACTTTGGCCTGGTGGGCGTTAATTGGCCTACTAGTGACTACTTTTGCATTCTTAGGTGTGAATATGTTTCTAAGTGGCTTACACTCCTATGGAACGCTGTAAGCATTCGGCACCCGGTTAATTCTGTTCATCATAACAAACAAGTAAGGGAGCTACACTCCTTCTTTTCCTACCCTAGAAACCGCAGTTAAACACGTTAAGTGTGCGGTTTTCTGGTGTTTGGAAAGCACGATGAGGCAGCGTGTGCCCCTGCTGCAACGAAGAGAATGCAACCAGACATCTCAAAACCGTGTCATCGATGTGAAAGCGTTTTCACTTGTTAGGTGAGTTGAGTTTAAACAAAAATGTTAAATGTTCACCAGTGGTTACAAGTCATTGCGTATTTAACTGCGGTCTTTAGAGTTAATGATTGCCGTAATGTCCCACTCGCAACCTCCACACCCGGAGACTGCACCAGTCCACCTTGAAATGGCCTCTAAATCCATCCCTTGCGATGACAATTCTTGAATGCAGGCGCGCGTAGTACCTGTGCAAACACATATGACATCCTCGGCAGGATTTTGGTTGCCCTCTGTCACAACTTACTCTTAACTATTGTGCTGATCTTGCGCAATGGAGGAGATGGCGCGGTTGACTGCGACATAAGACCCAATCCAGCCAATCAAAACAGCACTTATGATGACAGTCAGATAGAGTTTTCCATTGAACAGCTTAAGGCTGAAGTCACTGCTGTAGAGCTCAGAGAGCTCATGGATCGTGAGGTTGAATGTTTGAATAATGCCGCCCATCAGCAGAATGGCAATCATGGCTCCAAAAAGTCCATAGAAGACACCCGCATAGAGAAATGGTGTTCTGATGAAATTTTTGGTTGCACCAATCAGATAGCTGACTTCGATTTCCTCTTTCTGAGTCAATATCTGCATGCGTACGGTATTGCCAATGATGACCAGTAGCACAACAGCCAAAAGCATGGCTGTGAATAGAATGATTTTCTTGCCCAAATCCAGCAATGTAGAGAGTCGCTTTGCCCATTCTGAATTCAAGATGGCCTGCTCAACCCCTGGAATGTCGCTTAGTTTGTTCTTGAGTTGCTCCAAAGCTGTGGGTTCTGTGCTACCTGCCTGAATGAAGAATGCGTCAGGCAGTGGGTTCTTGTCTAGTTGGCCGATGATATTACCGACTTCTCCATCGCCTTCGGATCTTGCTTGAAGCTGCTGCCAGGCGAAGTCTTTGCTGACAAAATGATATTGTTTGATAGCTGGGTCTTTGGCCAGCAGCTGATCGATTTCAGCAATGGTGCTTTTGTTCGTGTCCTGCTTGAGGAATAAACTGATTTCAGTTTCACTCTGCATATGATCAGTGAATTTGTTTAAGCTGTCTACACCCAGATAAAACAAACTGGGGAGACACATGGCGACCCCTATCACCAGGCCAATCATAAAAGTCGACAACAGGTTGTCGCGCATCCGTGATAGCGTAAGTATGCTGGCTTGGAGTTGATGGTTTAGCCAGTTCCTCATGACGCATGTCCTTGTGTGGATGATGGACTCTCGGACAGTCTGCCTTGGTTGAGTCTTAAAACTCGACTTTGTTGGGCGCTTAGTCCCAACGCATCGTGGGTGGCCATGATGACGGTAACACCGACTTGGTTGAATGCATCAAAAATTGCCATAATTTCAGCCGCATAGTTTGAATCCAGATTTCCTGTCGGCTCATCGGCAATCAATATGGACGGACGACTGACCACTGCACGGGCAATCGCCAGGCGCTGTTGTTCACCACCAGACAAGGTAATAGGCATGGCCTTCTCTTTATGTAACAACCCTACTTTGTCGAGTGCGGCACGAACACGTTTAGCGGCTTCCTGACCAAATATTCCGTTGATGTGTAAAGGCAGGATGACATTTTCAAAGCAATTCCGGTCATACAGTAATTTATGGTCCTGAAAGATGAGCCCAAACCTGCGACGTAAGAAAGGAATAGCAGACACTTTGATCTGACTTGCATTTTGATTTGCAATCAGAACGGTGCCGCTGGTGGATAGTTCTGTTGCAGCAATCAGCTTCAGCAGCGTACTTTTTCCTGCGCCGGAATGTCCAGTGACAAATACGAATTCTCCGGCTTCAATACTGAAACTGATCTTCTTGAGTACCTCATCGCTTCCTGGATAGCGTTTGGTAACCTGGTCAAATTGAATCAGGCTCATAATCTATGCTTCAATCATCCAGTAAAGCATCAATAAAGTCGTGGGCATCAAATGGTCGTAAATCATCGATACCTTCTCCAATGCCGATATATCTGATAGGAATCGGGCGCGCCTGAGCAATAGCGGCAATGACACCACCTTTCGCAGTGCCATCCAGCTTGCTGAGTACTAGACCGGTGACATTGAGCGCATCGTCGAATGTTTTGACCTGAGACACCGCATTTTGACCAGTATTGGCATCCAGCACCAACAATACTTCATGTGGCGCACCGGGCAAGGCTTTGTCCATGACGCGTTTAACCTTGGCAATTTCCTCCATCAAATGCATCTGTGTGGGCAAGCGCCCTGCGGTGTCTGCTAATACAATGTCAATGCTCTTTGCTTTTGCTGAGTTGATAGCATCAAACATAACGGCAGCTGGGTCACCACTAGATTGTGCAACGACGTGGACATTATTGCGATCGCCCCATACTTGTAGTTGTTCACGTGCAGCAGCCCTGAAAGTGTCGCCTGCTGCAATGAGCACACTTTTTCTCTGGGATTGAAAATGCTTGGCTAGCTTACCGATAGTGGTGGTTTTTCCTGCGCCGTTCACACCCGCAAGCATGATAATAAAAGGCTGGTGGGCACTGATCTCTAGAGGTTTCTGTAGCGGAGTGAGCAAGTCTGACAATGCGGCTTTCAATGCAGCTTTCAGTTGCTGGGTGTCATCTAGATTTTGACGTTTGACACGGCTCTTGATGTCGTCGAGCAGGTGCTCTGTGGCACTAATGCCAACATCGGAGGTAAGTAGGATGGTTTCTAGCGCTTCGTAGACTTCAGCATCTATTTTGCCTCCACCAAAGATGCCGGAGAGTTGTTTGCCGAGCTGTTGGCGGGTTTTGCTAAGTCCTTGTTTCAGACGATCAGTCCAGCTTGAGCTGGGCGCTGTTGTGGATGATTCTGGTTTATCTTTTCTGAAAAAATCGAACATGGTCATTTTGCTGATGAATTTGCGCTATTTTAGCTCAATTCTGCACGTGCTATCAGCGGCTTGTAAAGTTCAATGTTTAGTGGATTTCTTGTAGCGCTCGAGCAGCTCATAAATCCCCATGCCAATGATCATGGTGATGACGAAGATAGCGCCCTTCATGCTACCGATGCCCAGCAACACGAAAGCCGGTGCGGGGCAAATTCCTACAAGCCCCCAACCAATGCCAAATACCAACCCACCCAAAATCAGGCGCTTATCAACGACGCGGCTGGTGGGCAGTTGGATAGCTAGTCCCAGATAGCTCAGGTGGCGTTTTTTTGCAATACTGAATGCTATTAAGCCGATTACGATAGCGCCACCCATGACAAGTGCCAAAGAGGGATCCCATGCACCAGCTAGGTCAAGAAATGCAAGCACTTTGGCTGGGTTTGCCATGCCTGCCAAAATCAGGCCGACACCAAAAATCAAGCCTGATGCAAGTGAGAATGCGAGTGCAACGAGAGTGTTCAAATGTCTTTTCATTTTCTTATGCTCCCAAAATATGGCGCATCACATACACGGTGATAAATCCCGTTGCCATAAATGCCAGTGTTGCGAAAATGGAACGTGGTGATAAACGTGAAATGCCGCAAACGCCATGTCCACTGGTGCAGCCGGAACCATAACGGGTACTGATACCTACAATCAGTCCGGACACAGCAAGCAATGTATCGCTTGCCTCGACCTGTAAGGCGGGCAGTGGTGAGTGTAACTGCCAGATGAACGGCGCAGCAATCAGCCCGATGACAAATGCAAGTCGCCAGCCGATATCGCGGCGTTTGGGGGTGAGTAATCCGCCTAAAATGCCGGTAATGCCTGCAATGCGCCCATTAAAGAGTACGAATAGTGCCGAAGCTAAGCCTATGAGCGCACCGCCAGCGAGTGCTGTCCAAGGTGTAAAGTTGTTCCAGTCAATTAACATAATGATTCTGCTATAAATGAAAAGAGGTCGCGCACCTGACGTACGCGACCTATGATGAGGAATTATAACTTAAATTACAATTTTCAGAATTACAGTTTCCAGCCGTAAGCAATACCTAGTGAATCTTCGTACATTTTGAGGTTGGCATTGCCGCCGCCAAAGCTTGATGGAATCGATCCCGAGCCGCGTACCTTTTCTTCAAACGCATGCATGTAGGTAAATGACAATTCTGATTTGTTAGGTAGAACATAAGTTGCCCCCAAGGTGATGTGGTCTTGCACTACGCCTGGCGCCAAAATGTTGAACAAGGTTTCGCTTTTGCGGATTGGCTGCGTTGAATGGTTGTAACCGGCGCGAACAGTCAGATTCTCATTCCAAGCATAATTTGCGCCGAGCTTAACTGCTGTGACATCTTTCCAGGCAAAGCCTGCCCCTTTATCTGCACCCAGTGGCTGACCATTTAACAATAGATTGTTGATTGAGTTGCCAACTGAATCTACTTTGCTATAGTTGATGCGCTGAACATCAGCAGCAACGGTCAGGGCTGGCGTTGCTTTTACCGCAATACCAACTCCATAGCTTTCAGGAATATCAAAGTCACCATCTTCTGCAAATAAGCCTTTGTATTTATCAAACTTACTCATGTAGGTTTTGCTCTGGTAAGTAGCGCCTAGTGTTACAGCGTCATTTACTTGTCCAATCCAGCCAATATGTACACCGGCACCATAGGATGAATCGTAATCGTTGTTGGTGACTTTGCCGACATGTTTTGTATACCCTTGCCGGTCAAAACCTTGTAGCCCCTTGATCTCGAAGCGTTGATATGCCAGATTGACTGCAACACCAACGGTATTTGATTCGTTGACTTTCCAGGTTACGGTCGGTGCAATAAATAACTGTGCCAGATCCATGCGTGGTGCGGTGCTGCCAAAGAGCGGAATGGATTTTTTGTAATCGGTGTTCATGCCACCGTTACCATAAACGCTCACGCCTAAGGTGACTTCAGGGTTGATTTGGCGGTTATAGCCAAATTCAGGGATAACGAAGTTTTCAGTATCGTTTGCATCGTATTTGCCATCGGCACTAAATCCCCCGCCCATGTTGTTGCCAACAATTTCAGCTTCGCGTTGTGGTCTGAACCAGGTTACGCCAAAATCTACACGATCCCCAATTAAGCCCATGCCGGCCGGGTTGGTCGCTGTGGCAATCGCATCCTGTGGCAGTGCGATGCCTACGCCGCCCATGCCTTGCGATTTCACACCATATCCATGTGCAAAATAGCCATCAGTAGCATATGCGTTAGAGGTCACCAGAACGGTCAGTAATGGCAGTAATTTATGCGTTAATTTCACTGGAATCCCTTTATTTGAAGTGCTTATTTTTAAAATTTGTAGCACTTTAACAAAGAGTTGTCATAATTTAAAATAATTAATCAATATATCTATATAATTGAATCGAATAAAATTGAGTTAAATCCTGCTGTTCTGATTTGGTTGTCAGATTAAACTTAAGTCTGATGAACTTACAAAACGCTAGACTTGTCACAAACTCAAAAATAACAGGAGTCCACAATAGTGCGTACAAAAAGATTTTTTATATTATTGCTGACAGCCCCTTTATCCGTGTTTGCTAGCCTTACGCTGGCGAATCCAACAATACATGAATTCAAGCTGGATAATGGATTGAAGCTGATTGTTCAGGAAGACCGCAGGGCACCGGTGGTGGTGTCTCAGGTTTGGTACCGTGCTGGCAGTCTCGATGAAGTGAATGGCAAGACCGGTGTGGCGCACGTGCTTGAGCATATGATGTTCAAAGGCACAAAAGAGGTCAAGGCTGGGCAGTTCTCACGTCTGATTGCGGCGGCAGGCGGTAAGGAGAACGCCTTTACCAGCACCGACTACACTTGTTACTTTCAGCAACTTGAGAAATCCAATTTACCGTTGTCTTTCAGGCTTGAAGCTGACCGCATGGCAAATCTTCAGTTAACGGAGGAGGAGTTTGCCAAAGAGATCAAGGTGGTGATGGAAGAGCGGCGCTGGCGTACCGAAGATAAGCCTCAATCCAAAGTAAATGAAGCTTTTCAGGGCACTGTTTATCGTGCACACCCTTATTCAAGACCCGTGATCGGGTTTATGAATGATCTGGAAAACATGACGGTTGAAGATGCGCGGGAGTGGTACAACAATTGGTACGCACCGAATAATGCGACAGTGGTCGTGGTGGGAGATGTGAATGCCCCTGATGTATATAAGTTGGCTAAGCAGCATTTTGGTAAACTCAAACCTAAGGTGTTGCCAGCTCGTAAACCGCAAGTTGAACCAGCACAGATTGGTGAACGCCGCGTAGTGGTGAAAGCACCGGCCAAGCTGCCTTACTTGTTGATGGGCTACCATGTGCCACCTTTAGTCAACCCTGATTCTGATTGGGAGCCCTATGCACTAGAAGTGTTGGCAGGGGTGCTGAGTGGCAACTCTGCCGCGCGACTTAATCAGCAACTCGTGCGCGAGACTCAATTGGCGATTGATGTGAGTGCCGGATATGACCTGATGTCTAGAGGTCGGCAAAGCATATTCGCTTTGGATGGCACGCCCAGCGAAGGTAAATCAGTGACGGAGCTTGAGACTGCCTTGCTGGAGCAAATCGAGAAAATAAAACAATCCGGGGTGACGGAAGAAGAGCTTAACCGTGTCAAGGCAGGTGTCATCGCGGCTGATGTATATCAGCGAGACTCGATGTTCTATCAAGGCATGCAGTTAGGTACGACAGAAACGATCGGTTTCCCCTGGAAGGTTGTGCAGGACTACCCCGCTCAATTGCGCGCGGTAACCGCTGAGCAGGTGCAGGTCGTCGCAAAAAAATATCTGCTTAAGGACAATCTGACGGTTGCAACGCTCGATCCGCAGCCCATAGACCCCAATGCAAAACCGCAGGGCAAACCGCATGTTCATTAGTTGAATGCTATTACGTTTGATCTATCAGGAATAAATAACAATGAATTTGCAAAAAATAAGAAAAATATCCGAGCATCCATTGATGATTATCAGTGTTGCGTTATTAGCGTTAAGTGGCAATGTTCAGGCAGGTGTGAAGATTCAGCAATGGCAAACTTCTACCGGTGCAGAAGTCTATTTTGTAGAAAATCATCATTTACCAATCATTGATGTCAGTGTTAACTTTTCTGCGGGCAGTGCGCGGGATGATGCCGAGACATCTGGCTTGGCAAGCGTGACGAAGTATTTGATGACATTAGGCGCGGCAGGCATGAGCGATGAGTTGATTGCCAACAAAATGGCGGATGTGGGTGCAATTTTAGGGGGAGATTTTGATGCTGACCGCGCCTCATTCAAGTTGCGTACCCTAAGTAGTGAGCAAGAGAAGTCTCAGGCGATGGATGTGTTTGCCAAAATATTGCAGCAACCAGACTTCCCCGTGGCTGTGCTGGAGCGGGAAAAAGCAAGAATCGTGGCTGGACTGCAGGAATCTTCGACACAACCAGAGAGTATCTCCAATAGGGCTTTTATGATGGCACTGTACCCTGACCACCCTTACCGTTTGGATGAGAGTGGAGATGTGGATACGGTCGCCAAAATTAGACGTGAAGATCTGAAAAATTTTTACAGTCGATATTATGGAGCGAAGGAGGCTGTTGTCGCCATGATTGGTGATATGACGCGTGAGCAGGCCATGGCTTTGGCAGAAAAACTAACGGTCGGATTACCCAAAGGAGGCAGTGCACCCAACATCCCGCCCGTGGCTTTGCCTGTAAAAGCCAAGGAACAGCGCATTTCGCATCCCGCATCTCAATCACACATCCTGTTGGGGTACCCTGGTATCAAACGGGGAGATCCGGATTTATTTCCGCTGCATGTGGGTAATTATATTTTGGGAGGTGGCGGATTCGTTTCCCGTTTAACTGAAGAGGTGCGTGAGAAGCGCGGCTTGGTTTACAGCGTCTACAGTTATTTTATGCCAATGGCCGAGTTTGGACCGTTTCAGATTGGCCTGCAAACCAAGAAAGAGCAGGCAGAGTCTGCATTGCAGTTGGTACGGGATACGCTGGACAAGTTCATTCAACACGGCGTGACTGAAGTTGAGTTAAAGGCGGCAAAATCCAACATCATCGGTGGCTTTCCGATGCGAATCGACAGTAACAACAAGATTTTAGACTATTTGAATGTGATCGGCTTTTACAAGCTACCATTGAATTACCTTGATACCTACAATAGCAATATCGAAAAGGTGACAGCTGCACAAATAAAGAATGCTTTTGCCAGAAGGATTAAGCCGGAGCAGTTTGTTACCGTGATCGTAGGGGATCCGGCAACACAGTAATCTAGGATAATTTAATCGGCATTGGTAGTAGAATGCAACGCCGTGCGATTGGATGATTGGGTTAGGGGATGGCAGTAAAAAAGCTTAATAGTGTGCGTATCAGTGCGGGCGAATGGCGTAGCCGACTCCTTAAATTTCCCGATTCAGACGGTTTGCGACCAACGCCAGACCGAGTGCGCCAGACCATTTTTAATTGGCTAGGGCAGGACCTGACAGGGTTGACTTGTCTGGACCTGTTTGCTGGCACAGGTGTGCTGGGGCTGGAGGCGCTGTCTAGGAATGCCAAGCCATCCGTTCTGGTAGAGAAAAATCCTGCGGTTTACAAGGCATTATTGGAAAATAAGGCTGCGCTTCAGGCGAATGCAGCTCAAGTAATCAATATGGACGCGTTGAATTTCTTGGCTGGCAATCGACAAGTATTTGATGTAATTTTTTTGGACCCACCATATCACCAAGGCTGGATAGACAAGCTGTTGCCTCTGATCAAGCAACATTTGAGTCAGCAGGGCGTGGTTTATGTGGAGGCTGAATATGCACTGGCTGATCTTGACCCATGGCAAGTGATCAAACGCAGTAAGGCGGGTAATGTCCATTATCATCTGCTAAAATTGCACTATGAATAACACCAAGAAACGCATCGCTGTTTATCCAGGCACTTTTGATCCAATCACGCTCGGGCATGAAGACCTCGTGCATCGAGCTGCCCATCTTTTCGATAACGTGATTGTGGCAGTGGCAGGCAGCACAAACAAGACCACGCTATTCAGCCTGCAAGAGCGGGTGCAACTGGCACGGAGTGTGTTTACTGATTATCCGAACGTGAGTGTGGCTGGATTTGATGGCTTGCTGATGCAGTTCGTGCAGGAGCAAGGCGCTCAGGTGGTAGTGCGCGGATTACGTGCCGCTTCAGACTTTGAGTATGAGTTCCAATTAGCTGGCATGAACCGCAAGTTATATCCCAAGCTTGAAACGTTGTTTCTCACACCCTCAGAGCAATATATGTTCGTGTCCTCCAGCTTGGTGAGAGAGGTTGCCAAGTTGGGTGGCTGTGTGAATCAGTTTGTGTCCGCCACGGTGGAAAACACGATTAAGAGCAAGCTGAGATAACCTGTACTCAAGCAGCCATTGCCAGCGGATGAGAATCTAATGAGAATGTACAGTGCTGAACTATCATTGTGAAGGCGTGAGCCCATGGCAATCCAGCAAAAATAGAAAATTAGCAAAACTGCAACTCTTTTAGACTGCCTGGATTGCCGCATCGCACTACGTTCTTCTCGCAATGACAGTGCAAAATGAATGGATTTTGAATTATGGCTTTGATGATTACCGATGAATGCATCAACTGCGACGTCTGCGAGCCGGCATGTCCGAACGAGGCAATTTATCAAGGTGAAGAAATTTATGAAATTGACCCTGATAAATGCACCGAGTGCGTCGGGCACTATGACAAACCACAGTGCCAGCAGGTGTGTCCAATTGACTGCATCCCCTTCAACCCTGATATGGCTGAAACCAAAGAGCAACTGATGGAAAAGTTCTACCAGCTAACTGCAAACAAATAGCCCGTAAAGAACACTAAAAATGCGTATGTTGCACACCATGCTCCGTGTTGGCAATCTGGAGCGTCCCATTAATTTTATACCGAAGTGCTGGGCAAAAAGTACTGCGCCAACTGACTCCCTAGTGGAAAATTTATTTGGGTGTTCGTGTGGTATGGCGATGAAGGCAATCATACCGTACTGGAATTGACTTACAATTACGGCGTTGATAGTTGCGACATAGACAAAGCCTATGGACACGTCGCGCATCGCGATTGCACTGGAAACGCTTATAAGGCGCATGAACAAGTGTGGCAAGGTGATTCGCGAAACGGGTCCTGTGCGCATGGCACTACGATGATTGCGTTTATCGAAGATCCAGATAGGTATTTAATTCGATCAACTTAACACCAATTTCAGCCATGTTTCAGCCAAAGTTAAATCGCCAAAAAGCGTGGTAGAATAAGCCACGCGCACTAGTTTTAGTGACTAAGCGTTACAACACTTAACGTCTTGATTTCAAAGAATCCAATGAAAAAGATACTTTTCACACTTTGCGTCGCATGTTTTTTACTAAGCGCATGTGGCACCAAAGGACCTTTATACATCCCTGAGCAGCAATACCCGCAAACAAACAATAAATAAGCTTAACCTCATTGTAAAACCATCATGACGACTAAAGAATTCACGCTTAAGCACAACTCACTCCATGCCGAGAATGTAGCCCTTACCACTATTGCCGAGAGCTTTGGCACGCCATGTTATGTGTATTCAAAATCTGCCTTAACTCATGCGTTCGAGCATTTCAGCAAAGGCTTTAAAGCTGCCGACCATTTGGTTTGCTTTGCCGTGAAATCTAACCCGAATATTGCTATCCTGAACTTGTTTGCAAAACTAGGGGCTGGTTTTGACATTGTCTCAGGTGGAGAGTTGGCTAGAGTGCAGGCGGCGGGAGGCGACCCTTCAAAGGTGGTTTTCTCTGGAGTAGGCAAAACTGAGGATGAGATGCGCGCAGCACTTGAAGCAGGCATTTTCTGCTTTAACGTAGAATCAGCAGGGGAATTGTTGCGCCTAAATGACGTGGCGGGCTATATAGGAAAAGTGGCACCTGTTTCGCTACGCGTCAATCCGAATGTGGACGCTAAGACGCACCCTTATATTTCTACCGGACTAAAGAACAATAAATTCGGCGTAGCTTATGAGGATGCATTGGATATTTATCTGCAAGCTGCCGCCATGCCCAACATCGCCGTGCATGGCATCGATTGCCATATCGGTTCACAAATCACGGAGTTGTCCCCATTTCTAGATGCATTCGACCGTATTCTTGCGCTGGTGGATGCACTGGAGGCGAACGGTATCCATATTCAGCATATCGACGCCGGTGGAGGCATTGGCATCTGCTACAGCGATGAGTCTCCGCCGGAATTTTCGACTTACGCCAATGCAATGCTTAAGAAACTAGGTGACCGCAACATCAAGCTGATATTCGAGCCTGGGCGCGCGCTGGTAGGCAATGCAGGGGTATTGCTCACTCAAGTTGAATATTTGAAGCATACCAAGAACAAGAATTTTGCGATTGTGGATGCGGCAATGAATGATCTGATGCGCCCCGCGCTATATGACGCTTACCATGCAATCGAGCCCGTGACCCCGCGTGATGGGGCAACGCTTAATTATGAGGTCGTTGGTCCGGTATGTGAAAGCGGTGATTTTTTGGGGCATGACAGGGAGCTGGCGCTACAAGAGGGAGATTTGTTAGCCATCATGTCTGCAGGGGCCTATGGCATGAGTATGGCCAGCAATTACAACACCCGCCCGCGCGCGGCGGAAATCATGGTAGATGGCGCTCAATGCCACTTGATTAGAAAGCGTGAGCAAATCGTAGATTTATTTGCTACGGAAACCATACTGCCAACTGCTTAAGCCTTTACCACCTGCAAACAGCCCTTTAAAAGAATGATTGCATAGTCCGGAAACTGGGAGTAGATTATCTAGCCCCAAGTAAGAGTCAATACTTACAGGATTCAATGTCAATAACTTTACAGAAGAGGGAAAAAGATGAAGAAGCTTTTATTAGGTTTGCTAGTTGCTTTTGCTTTTAACGCTGTGCCTGTTGTTGTGTATGCTGATGAACCATTACCAGAAATTGCTCCTGTAGATGAGCCTACGGTCCCGCCTTTGACTGTAGATACTTCTGTTAACGAATAGAGCTAGAGACAAATAAAAAAGCGAAGATTAATCTTCGCTTTTTTACGCATGCTTAAGATCGACTTAATCGAAAATTACGGTTTTGTTCGCATACAGCAAGATGCGATTCTCAATATGCCAGTTGACCGCTTTCGATAAAACGACACGCTCAAGATCGCGACCTTTCTGAATCAGGTCTTCTACTTGGTCGCGGTGTGAGATACGATCAATTCCCTGTTCGATAATCGGACCTTCATCCAATACTTCGGTCACATAATGGCTGGTGGCGCCAATCAGTTTCACCCCTCGTTCGAAGGCGCGATGATAAGGGCGTGCACCAATAAATGCTGGCAAGAAAGAGTGGTGAATGTTGATAATGCGTTGCGGATATCGTGCAACAAAATCTGGTGACAAAATCTGCATATAGCGTGCCAATACAATCAAGTCGATCTTGTGGTCGTCAAATAGCTTAAACTGCGCGGCTTCTGCCTGAGGTTTATTGTCCTTGCTCACCTCTATGTATTGAAAATCGATGCCATAGAATTTCACCAGATCTTCGGTATCACGGTGGTTACTGATGACCAACGGAATCTCGCATGCGAGTTCACCGCTTTTATGTCGATGCAACAAGTCGGCCAAACAGTGGTCGTATTGCGACACCATGATGGCGACGCGTGTTTTATGCTGAGAGAGCTTGAGTTGCCACTGCATATTGAACTTGGTTGCAATCGGAGAGAAAGCTTGGTCAAAATGGGCCGCATCCACATTGAAGCCAGCCAGATCCCATTCTACGCGCATCAAAAATAGATTATTTTCTGCATCCTGATGTTGGTCTGCGTGTAAAATATTGGCGTTATGCTGAAGCAAGAAGTCAGCAATGGCCGCCACGATGCCCCTGCTATCCGGACAGGTAATCAATAAGGTTGCTGTGTTTTTCATAACGTTAACGGTCAAGCGGTTGATTTACAATCGTGCAATTATACCTGATGCATCTGCCACCTGAATTAAGGACACTTCTATAAATACAGAGTTTGAGATGCAACACAAGGCGCACGGAACGCAGGAACCTAGATAGTATGCGGCATGCAGCGAGGTTGCGAGTACCGCGCAACGCGGTAATGCGCTCAAAAAATATTTATTGAAATACCCCTAAATTGAGATTTTGATGAATGACAAACTCTGAATCCCCCTCCCTAGGCAAGATGAGTGTGCTACTTGCGAACCCGCGCGGCTTCTGTGCTGGCGTTGATCGTGCCATCATCATCGTAGAGCAGGCACTGGAGAAGTTCGGCGCTCCCATCTACGTGCGACATGAGGTGGTGCATAATAAATTCGTGGTCGATGCACTACGTGAAAAAGGCGCGGTTTTTGTAGAAGAGCTGGATGAAGTACCTGCTGGCAGTACAGTGATTTTCAGTGCTCATGGCGTTTCTAAAGCCATCCGTGCAGAGGCCGAAGCGCGCGGCTTAACAGCCTATGATGCCACCTGCCCGCTGGTCACCAAAGTACACATCGAAGTTGAGAAAATGCGTAAAGCGGGCATGGAGATTATCATGATCGGTCACAAAGGTCATCCCGAGGTTGAGGGCACCATGGGCCAGGTGGCGTCTGGCATTTACCTTGTTGAGACCCCAGAAGACGTGAACCGATTGCAAGTAACAGACCCTAACAAGCTGGCCTATGTCACACAGACCACCTTGTCGATGGATGATGCTGCTTTGGTGATCAATGCGCTGAAAACAAGATTCCCGTTGATCAGCGCTCCTAAAAGTGACGATATTTGCTATGCCACACAAAATCGTCAGGATGCCATCAAAATCATGGCAAAAGACTGCGATTTGGTGATTGTTGTCGGCTCACCCAATAGTTCGAACTCGAATCGTTTGCGCGAAGTGGCGCAAAATCAGGGGGCAGAGGCCTACATGGTGGACAGTGCCAGCTATATCAAGCCTGAATGGCTGAAAGACAAACAAAGGGTCGGCGTATCTGCCGGTGCTTCAGCCCCTGAGGTACTGGTAAAGGAAGTGATCGCAAAACTTCAGGCATTAGGTGCTACTCAGATAGAAGAATTACAAGGCGTGGTCGAGAGTGTGGTGTTTCAACTGCCCAAGAATCTGACCAGTGCACCCAGAAGAACTGAGGGTGTGGGCAGAAGTTGAAAGCTTATAAGACACCTGTTTCTACGCTGGTACTGATTCATACGCCTGACTTGCAGGTCTTGGTGATGGAGCGGGCGGATAAAGCCGGGTTCTGGCAGTCTGTGACAGGAAGCGTGGAAGGCGATGAAGCACCGCAGCAAGCCGCCATCCGTGAGGTGCTGGAAGAAACCGGGTTGAATGCTTTGGCGTATGATTTTCAAGACTGGCATGTCTCAAATGTCTATGAGATTTATCCACATTGGCAATACCGCTACGCCCCAGGGGTCACCCAGAACCGCGAGCATCTCTTTGGTCTCACTTTACCTAGCCCGATGCCGGTTCGACTTGCTCCCAACGAGCATGTGCGCTATGCCTGGCTGGATTGGCGCGAGGCAGCGAGCCGGGTTTTTTCCTGGACCAATGTCGATGCATTAAAAAGATTAGGTGAGCGTCATCACTTAACGTTATAAAATAGGCATTTTAAAATTAACGCATTTACGAAACATCAATCTATGCAAACAGCTCCAATTAAATTTGAACGCTATCAGGTTGCAGATGATGCAGACTGTCAACGTCGCATTATTGCAGCGAAAGAAAAACTCGGTAACCGATTGGTGATTTTAGGACATCACTATCAGCATGAAAGTGTTTATCGACATGCTGACTACACTGGGGATTCACTCAAGCTTTCTCGTTACGCAGTGGATGTCGATGCGGAATACATCGTGTTCCTCGGGGTGCACTTTATGGCGGAGGTTGCCGATATTTTAAGTCGACCCGAACAGGTTGCGATTCTGCCAGATTTGGCAGCAGGCTGTTCAATGGCGGATATGGCGAACTTAGCAAAAGTGGAGCGCAGTTATCGAGAGTTGAATAAGGTGCTGACCTTTGATGAGCACATCACCCCAGTCACCTATATTAACTCCGCCGCAGATTTGAAAGCGTTTTGTGGGGAGCATGGCGGCATTGTTTGCACCAGCACCAATGCCCCTAAGATTTTAGAGTGGGCGTTTAAGCAACGCGAGAAAGTGCTGTTTTTCCCAGATCAGAATCTCGGGCGCTGGAGTGGTCACAAAATGGGGATTCCACTTGAGAAAATGCCAGTCTGGGACCCTGATCAGCCGCTGGGTGGTTTGACGGTTGAGCAAATCAAGAATGCCAAAATCCTGTTGTGGAAGGGCCACTGTGCCGTGCACCAAATGTTCCGCTTGCAGAACATTGAACGATTTAGGGCTGAACATCCGGATGGATTTGTCATCTCGCACCCTGAGTCACCATTTGAAGTGTGTCAGCACTCAGATTACGTGGGTTCGACCGAGTATATCTTAAAAACAGTCAGTGATGCACCAGCCGGCACCAAGTGGCTGGTGGGTACAGAGTTGAATTTGGTAAACCGTTTGGCCGAACAGATGAAATCGCAGGAAAAATGGGTGCAGTTCATGAGTCATGTCATCTGCGAATGCTCGACCATGGCGCGCATTGATCCTCAGCATTTGGCCTGGGTGCTGGAGAACTTGGCTGAAGGGAGTGTCGTTAACCAGATTAAGGTACCGGAGCATGAGGCAAAACTTGCGAAACTGACTTTAGACAGAATGCTGCAAGCGTCATGATCAAGAACTGTGCACTGTGTGCAGAAAGCCCGCATCGCATCTTATGGCAAGATGATTTTTGTCGTGTGGTTCTACTGGAAGATGCGGATTATCCTGCATATTGCCGCGTGGAGTTGATTGCGCACATCAAGGAAATGACAGACTTGCCCCCCACTGAACGCGCTCGTATGATGAAAGTGGCGTTTGTGGTAGAGTCGGCAATTCGCGAATTATTCAACCCTGATAAGATCAATCTGGCTAGCTTGGGTAACAAAACACCGCATATTCACTGGCACGTGATTCCGCGCTTTGAGCATGACAAGCACTTTCCCAACTCACACTGGGGCGAAGCGCTACGTGCGGGAAACACAGCCTCGCTGAAAGAAGAAGAAAAGACTGCGCTTGCCGAAAAAATTAGCGCACTCCTACAAGTAAATGATCTAGACAATTAGCCGATCAACAACCTTGCCATTGACTAAATGGCTTTCAATAATTTCATCGATATCTTCGTTATCAACAAAGGTATACCAGACTGCCTGCGGGTAAATCACTAACAACGGACCCTCACCGCAACGGTCAAAACAACCAGCACGATTGACACGCACTTTGCCTCTTCCATTCAACCCTATTTTTTTCACTTGCGTCTTCATGTGGTCGAACGCGGTTTCTGCACATTTATCCATGCAGCATGTGGTGCCATCATCACGCTGATTTAGGCAGAAAAATACGTGGTATTGAAAGTGATTGGCCATACTATGTTGAACCTCAGTGTTTATTCGGTGGCTAGACTATCTTCTTTAGTAAACGTCCAAGTCCTAGTGATACTTAAAATATCAACCTCGTTACGTATATCTTCAGGAAAGCGTGCATAGGGGGCACCCAACTCTACAATGTGTTTGGCTGCTTCGTCTAGCACCTTATGTCCTGAACTACGGTTGACCTCGATTCCTTCGATACTACCATCTTCCCTGATTGAGACCGTTAACTGCAGTTGGCCGTAGAGCTTAAGGCTTTTTGCTGCTTCCGGATAGTTTAAATTGCCGATTCTTTCCACTTTCTGCCGCCATGCTTCTACATACATGGCGTAGCGGTATTCTTTGGTGCGTCCTCCTACAAATTTACGTTTAGGGCGCTTTTGATATTCTTCTTGTTGTTTAGAAATTTGCGCTTCTAATCGCTCCATCTGTAAGGCCATGGAGGTCAGATTATCCAAATCAAGTTTCTTAGGCGTGGCTTGATGATTCAGTTCAGCAGCTTGTGAGGCGATCTTTTTTGTAGGTTCGGACTCTAGCTTCCTGTCAGCGTTGACCTGCGTCATCAGCGCCTGCACTTGTTGCTCCAGTTCCACAACGTGCTTTTCTTCTTTAGTTTGATCAGTTGCTTTGGCAGTCTCTCGAGTCTTAACTTCCTGTTTTAGTGTGAGTTCAGATTTTTGTTCTTTTAATGCGGGCAATGCGGTCTTCATCTTGAGGTCTTTATCCGTATTGCCACCACGGTCCAGATTGGACTGCGCATGCAAATCGGCATTCTCAGGTTTGGCAAGCGTTTTTGAATTTACCAGCACGACCTCCAATACTGGCAAGTAGTCGCGTAATTTTCTCAGTTCAGGTTGGAATTGAATGCTCAAGATAATGGCGTGAAAGAAAATCGAGCACAAAATCGCTATGGTCATCACGCTCAATGTTTTTAATTGAGCATTTAACCTCATCACACACTGGGATAGCTTCAATGGCATCAATTTAACCTAGGAACCGCAGTTAAACACGTTGGGTATGCGGGGTTTTTGGGTGAGTTGGATTTAATGCATCCAGTAGTTTCTGATGAATCCCGCCAAACCCGCCGTTGCTCATCACCAATACGTGGTCACCAGCCTGTGCAATATCTCGAATAGCTACCACCAGTTGATTCAAGTCATCATGTACCTGAGCTTTTTCTTGCAATGGTGCTAACGCCTCTGCGGCATCCCATCCCAGATTAGGCTGATAACAAAATACTAGATCGGCTACTTTTAGACTCGTGGGTAATGCGCTTTTCATGACGCCTAGTTTCATGGTATTAGAGCGCGGTTCCAATACGGCCAGAATACGAGCGTCGCCCACTTTAGCACGCAAGCCAGCAATTGTGGTTTCAATCGCGGTAGGGTGGTGCGCGAAATCATCGTAAACTGTCACACCATTGACCACGCCACGTACTTCCATACGGCGTTTCACATTTTTGAACTCCGTCAGGGCTGCAATGCTCACGTCAACCGCAACACCCGCATGCCGTGCAGCAGCAATACTGGCCAGCGCATTCATTCGGTTATGCTCACCAAGCAAACCCCATGCTACACGCCCTTGAGTTTTCCCCTGATACACGACATCGAAGCCACCATCCCCTAAAGCATAGGCGGCCTGCCAGTCATCATCCGTTCCGAACTTTTCCACTGGAGTCCAACATCCCTGATTAATCACCCGTTGCAGACTATGCTCTTTACCGTTCGTGACCACCAAACCTTGTTGTGGAACGGTACGCACCAAATGATGGAACTGCTTTTCAATGGTCCCAAGGTTTTCAAAAATATCAGCGTGGTCGAATTCCAGATTATTCAGCACTGCAGTACGCGGACGGTAATGCACGAACTTGGAGCGCTTATCGAAGAAGGCAGTGTCATATTCGTCTGCCTCAATCACAAAAAAAGGCGAGCAAAAATCATCTTCTGGTGCGCTACTGCGTTGCGCGGTGCGCGTAACCTCGCTGTACTCATTTGTACTATCTCGGCTACTGTGCTCCGTACGCCTTGTATCGCATGCAGAATCTGGATTTTTGTTGAAGTGACTATCTTTAGGTGAGATTTGCGGCAAACGTGCTGAAACCGAAAAATTCTCGGGCACGCCACCAATTAAAAACCCAGGAGCTAGCCCAGCATATTCCAAAATCCACGCCAGCATGGAGCTGGTCGTTGTCTTGCCATGCGTACCAGCTACAGCGAGCACCCACTTACCTTGCAACACATTCTCTGCCAACCATTGCGGACCAGAAATATACGGTAGCCCACGGTTCAGGATTTCTTCCATCAGCGGATTACCACGAGATACCACATTGCCAATGACGTAAATATCTGGGTTGAGCTGAGTTTGTTCGGGTGAAAAACCTTCGATTAGCGCTATGCCTTGCGCTTCTAACTGCGTACTCATGGGCGGATAAACATTGGCATCACAACCTGTGACTTTATGCCCCGCCTGTTTCGCCAGCACGGCAATGCCACCCATAAACGTGCCGCAAATACCTAAAATGTGAATGTGCATAAGTTTTTTTATTGGGTTCTAAACAATCAAGATTCTAAATTTAAGCTAAATTCGGCGCCAGCCAGCGTTCGAGATAGTCTTTTGGCACGGCTCTACGCTTTGCCATCTCTATCACCTGGTCTTCACCAATCTTATCCACGCTGAAATATTTACTTTCAGGATGTGCAAAATAAAAGCCTGAAACAGATGCGCCAGGAGACATGGCAAAAGACTCAGTCAGTTGCATGCCAATTACTTCAGCTTGCAACACCTTGAACATATCCAGCTTTACCGTGTGGTCTGGACAGGCTGGGTAGCCAGGCGCTGGGCGTATGCCTTGGTAATGCTCTTTAATCAGTGCTTCTTTGCTTAAATTCTCATCCGCGGCATAGCCCCAGAAATCAAGACGTACTCGTTCATGTAGGTATTCAGCAAAGGCTTCAGCCAACCTGTCAGCCAAGGCCTTGAGCATAATGCTACTGTAATCATCGTGCGCATCTTCGAATCGTTGCACATGTTTTTCGATGCCAAGCCCAGCAGTCACGGCAAATAGTCCGATGTAGTCCTGATGCCCCTTAGGTGCAATGAAATCTGCCAGGCACTGATTGGGACGCGCCAAACCGTCAATAATCGGTTTCTCGGTTTGCTGTCTCAGACCATACCAAGTGAAGACTGGGTTGCTACGTGATTCGTCCCAATAGATTTCAATGTCGTCATCATGTACTGAATTGGCCGGAAGTAAGGCCATCATACCATTGGCCGTGAGCCATCGCCCCTCGATGATTTTTTTCAGCATGGCTTGGGCATCATTAAACAACTTGGTGGCAGGTTCTCCCACTACCTTGTCAGTTAAGATGGCTGGATAACTACCCGCTAGATCCCAGGTCTGGAAGAAAGGTGCCCAGTCGATGTATTGGGCGATGAGGCTCAAGTCAGCATTCTTAATCTCGCGTCGTCCGATGAATTTTGGTCTTACGGGAGTGTTCCTCCCTTCAAAAGAGAGTTGTGATTTGTTCTCCCTCGCCTGCTCGATCGTCAGCATCGGCACACCTTTTTTATTGGCATGCTGATGACGCGCCTTTTCATAATCGGTCTGAATTCCGGCAATATAAGTGTCCTTGGTTTCAGGGGTCAGCAAGTTTTGCATAACCGTCACGGAGCGTGAAGCATCTGGAACATAGACGATAGGTCCGTCATAATGCGGTGCAATCTTCACTGCAGTATGTGCACGTGACGTGGTGGCGCCCCCGATCAGCAACGGCATTTTCAAGTTATGGAAGTAAGGGTCGCGCTGCATTTCTTTGGCGATGTGTGTCATTTCTTCCAGTGATGGCGTAATCAGGCCAGACAAGCCGATGATGTCCGCTTGCTCGGCTTTGGCCATGGCGAGAATCTCGCTGGCTGGGACCATGACTCCCATGTTCACCACTTCAAAGTTATTACACTGAAGTACCACAGAGACGATGTTCTTGCCGATGTCGTGTACGTCTCCCTTGACAGTAGCGATGACCATTTTCCCTTTTGGTTTGGCGATGATACCGGTGCGTTTTTCTTCTTCAGCCTTTTCCGCTTCGATGTACGGAATCAGGTGGGCAACCGCTTGTTTCATCACGCGTGCGGATTTCACCACTTGCGGCAGGAACATCTTGCCTTGACCAAACAGGTCGCCCACTACATTCATGCCATCCATGAGCGGGCCTTCAATCACATGAATCGGGCGACCGCCACTGTCGGCGACTTTTTGACGAGCCTCTTCAGTGTCTTCAACGATAAATTCCGTAATGCCATGGACCATGGCATAACTCAAACGTTTTTCTACAGGCACCGGGGCATCTGGCGTACCGCGCCATTCCAGTGTAACGGCTTCTTTCTTGCCGCCAGCCGTGAGTGTGCCGGCGATTTCAATCATGCGCTCGGTCGCGTCTTCCCTACGGTTCAGCACCACATCTTCCACGCGCTCGCGTAGTTTTGCGGGAATATCATCATACACCCCCATCATGCCGGCATTGACGATACCCATAGTCATGCCGGCTTGGATAGCATGGTAGAGGAATACCGTGTGGATTGCCTCACGGGCAGGATCATTGCCCCTGAAACTGAAACTTACATTCGATACACCGCCAGAGATTTTGGCGTAGGGTAAATGTTCTTTGATCCAGCGAGTGGCATTGATAAAGTCCACCGCATAATTGTTGTGCTCTTCAATGCCGGTGGCAATGGCAAAAATATTGGGGTCGAAAATAATATCTTCCGGTGGAAAACCAATTTTCCCCACCAACAAGTCATACGCCCGCTCACAAATCTCGATTTTTCGCTCATAAGTGTCGGCCTGGCCTCTTTCATCAAACGCCATTACGATGACAGCTGCGCCATAGCGCTTGCACAATCTAGCCTGACGCAGAAACTCAGCCTCACCCTCTTTCATGGAGATCGAGTTGACGATAGCTTTTCCCTGCACGCATTTCAATCCAGCTTCAATCACGCTCCATTTTGACGAGTCAATCATGATGGGGACGCGAGCGATTTCCGGCTCAGAGGCCACCAAGTTCAAAAAGTGCGTCATGGCTTTAATGGCATCCAGCATGCCTTCATCCATGTTGATATCGATCACCTGAGCGCCGTTTTCCACTTGCTGGCGCGCAACAGATAGCGCCTCATCATATTGTTCATTGATGATCATGCGGGCAAAGGCCTTAGACCCTGTCACATTGGTACGTTCGCCCACGTTGACAAACAAAGAGTCATCATCCACCACAAATGGCTCTAAACCAGAAAGTTTGAGCGTGCGTGCTTGGCTGGGTACGACGCGTGGCGGGATATCTTTAATTTGATTGTAAATGGCTTGAATGTGCGGAGGAGTAGTGCCGCAACAACCACCGGCCATATTCAGAAAACCACTTTGGGCAAATTCTTTGACCAGGCTGGAAGTCACTTCTGGGGTTTCATCAAACCCGGTATCACTCATCGGATTAGGCAAACCTGCATTTGGGTAGATGCAGATGAAAGTGTCCGCGATAGATGAAATCTCTTCAACGTAAGGACGCATCAGGGTTGCGCCCAGTGCACAATTTAGTCCGATGGTAAGCGGTTGGGCGTGACGTACGGAGTGCCAAAATGCAGTGACTGTTTGACCGGACAGGATACGCCCAGAAGCATCCGTGACGGTGCCTGAGATCATGATGGGGTAAGTTCGACCCAGCTCATCAAATAGGCTGTCAATCGCAAATAACGCGGCTTTACAATTGAGTGTATCGAAGATGGTTTCCACCATCAGGATGTCAGACCCTCCTTTGACCAATGCACGGGCTTGCTCTAAGTAAGCGATCACTAACTGATCAAAATCCACATTGCGCGCAGCCGGGTTGTTTACGTCTGGAGAGATCGAAGCGGTCTTAGGGGTGGGGCCTAGGGTGCCTGCCACAAAGCGCGGTTTGTCGGGTGTGCTGAATTTCGCACAGGCTGCTTTAGCGAGTTTGGCAGACTCAACGTTCATCTCAACCACTAGATGCGCCATGTGATAATCTTCTTGGGCTACACTGGTTGCACCAAAAGTGTTGGTTTCAATAATGTCAGCGCCAGCGGCGAGATATTGCTCGTGAATCTCCTGAATAATGTGAGGTTGCGTTAAGGTTAACAACTCGTTATTGCCCTTGACGAACAGCTCGCGCTCCCCTGCGGGAGCTTTGAAATCGGCAAAACGTTCACCACGGTATTCAGCCTCTGTCAGCTTGTACTGTTGGATCATGGTTCCCATGGCGCCATCTAAGATCATGATGCGCTTAGCAAGCAACTCCCTCAGAAGTTTTTCGGTGGTTGAGATGTTTTTCTTTCTCATGGGTAATGTGGCAAAAGGAAATTAAGTTTAGGGTGAGATTATATCACTTGCAGCAACGACGCTTAGAGAGCTGAAATCAGCATGCCCAGCAAGCCGCAACTGAAGATGACGCCTACCACGTTGACTTTAAAGTGTAGTAAGGCAATCATGGCGGCAAAGCTTAATCCCATCGCTACTACATCCCATGTGCCGGAAAAGCCCTGTGCCCAGAATACGTGGCAAGCAAAGAACAAAGCCAGATTAAGAATCACACCAACCACCGCAGCGGTAATGGCACTTAAAGGCGCCGTCAGCTTGAGGTTGCCATGTGTGGTTTCAACGATGGGTCCGCCTAGCAGGATGAAGATAAAGCTGGGCAAAAACGTGAAAAAAGTCACAATGGCAGCTGCAGTGGTAGCTGAAGCTAATTGTGCGTCAGCACCCAGCATTTCATGCGCCCAGCCGCCAACAAAACCAACAAACGTCACGACCATAATCAAAGGGCCCGGCGTGGTTTCGCCTAGGGCTAGTCCATCCATCATTTGTATGGAAGTCAGCCAGTGGTAATGTTCTACAGCTCCCTGATAAACATAGGGTAGCACCGCATAAGCACCGCCAAAGGTCAGCAATGCCGACTTGGTAAAGAACCAGCCCATTTGCGTGAAGCCGCCGCTCCAGCCGTATTGCATCATGAGTAGCAACATGGCGCCTAACCATATCAATAGACCTGATAATCCAACCAAAGCGAGTTTGCGCCAACTAAAAAGCGCGTGTGCCGGCGTTGGTGTGTCATCATCAATGAGCGCAGCGCCATAGTCTTGATGGGAGCTAGCGTGCCTGCCATTGACTTTAAAGTATTTCGGTGCGAAGCGGCTACCTAAATAACCTGAGATGCCTGCCCCGATAATAATGAATGGAAACGGTAGCTTAAAGAAGAAGATTGAAACGAATGCCAAGGCGGCAATCGACCACATCACGCCATTTTTTAAAGCTTTGGTTCCGATGCGATACGCGGCAAATAATACGATGGCAACAACGGCAGGCTTAATACCATATAACGCGCCAGCAACTACAGGTATGGTGCCATACACCATATAGGCCCAAGCGAGGCCAGTAATGATGAGAAATGCCGGCAACATAAACAGCACCCCCGCCATTATGCCACCCCAAGTGTGATGCATAAGCCAGCCAATGTAAGTGGCAAGCTGTTGCGCTTCGGGTCCAGGTAATACCATGCAATAATTCAGCGCATGTAAGAAGCGATTTTCAGAAATCCAACGTTTCTTTTCTACCAGATCGTGATGCATGATGGCAATTTGTCCCGTAGGTCCACCAAAGCTGATAAAGCCGAGTTTGAGCCAATATCTAAATGCTTGGCCCAATGTTACAGGTGCTGGAATGAGGCTTTTATCCAGCGACATTAAGCCTCATGCCTTCTAAATTGAATCGCTTCAGCGATATGTGCCGGCTGTACGTCTCTGGATCCTGCTAAATCTGCAATCGTGCGGGCTACTTTTAAAATACGGTGATAAGCCCGGGCAGACAAGTTCAACCGTGCAATCGCGGTTTTTAGTAGAGCCAAGCCTGCCTCATCAGGCTGGCAATAAATGTCTATATCTTTGCTACCGAGTAGATTGTTCGGCTTGCCCTGACGCGTAAGCTGTAGCTCTCTCGCCTTTTCCACCCTTGCCCTGATAGATTCCGAGCATTCACCTTCGGCCACATTGGTGAGCTCATCTTCTTTAAGTGCTGGGACTTCAATGTGCAAATCGATGCGGTCTAACAATGGCCCTGAAATCTTGGCGCGATAGCGTGACACCTGATCTGGTGTGCAACGACACTTATTATTGTGGTGGCCTAAATAACCGCATGGGCATGGGTTCATCGCGGCAATCAGCTGGAATTGCGCTGGAAAATCTGCCTGACGCGCTGCGCGAGAAATGGTGATGTGTCCGCTTTCTAGTGGCTCACGCAACACTTCAAGCACCTTGCGGTCAAATTCAGGCAACTCGTCGAGGAACAGCACGCCGTGATGTGCCAGAGAAATCTCACCAGGGCGAGGCACACCGCCGCCGCCAACCAGTGCCACGCCCGATGAGGTATGATGCGGTGCGCGATAGGGTCTGCGTTTCCAGTTTTCTAGCTTGTAGCTACCATTGAGCGATTGAATCGCAGCTGCTTCCAACGCTTCATCATCGGTCATGCTGGGCAAGATACCTGCAAAACGGCTTGCCAGCATGCTCTTGCCCGTGCCCGGTGGACCGCTCATCAGGATGCTGTGACCGCCCGCTGCAGCAATTTCTAAAGCGCGTTTTGGCATACTTTGCGCTTTAACATCACTAAAATCCGGATAAGTAATTTCTGTGATATTTTCGGTTGTTTCCAGCTGAGTTAAGGTCGTGCGACCACTCAAATGCGCGCAAACTTCAAGTAATGATTTTGCCGGATAGATGATTGCATCTCGCACTAAAGACGCTTCTGATGCACTCATTTGGGGCAGAATAAAAGCCCGTTTTTGTGCATCCGAGGCTAAGAGCGGGTCATTTTGGTCGTGCACCATGCTGGAAGTCATTGCCAGCGCACCTCGTATTGGGCGTAACTCACCCGTTAACGCCAGCTCACCCGCAAATTCGTAACGGGATAAAGACTCGGAAGGAATCTGACCGGAAGCGGCTAAAATTCCCAAAGCGATAGGCAGATCGTAGCGTCCACTTTCTTTTGGCAGGTCTACCGGTGCTAGATTGACCGTAATGCGGCGCGCCGGGAATTCGAATTGAGCAGTGAGTAAGGCGGCACGCACGCGATCCTTACTCTCCTTGACCTCCGCCTCTGGCAGACCCACGATTTGGAAGCTTGGCAGCCCATTGGCCAAATGCACCTCCACCACTACTTCAGGTGCGTCCATTCCGCTCAAAGCGCGGCTATAAAGCACTGCCAAACTCATATAAACGGCCTTAGGGTTTATGCTGCGCTTCTAGTTCAGCAAGCTTTGCTTCAAGCATTTCAAGCTTTTTACGCGTATTGCGCAACACTTCTGCCTGCACATCAAATTCTTCGCGTGTAACAAGCTCCATTTTGGTGAATACGCCCTTTAATAGTGCATTGAGGTTTTTTTCCACCTCACCAAGAGGTGATGAATCAACTATCTCTTTGATTTTAATAGAAATGTCATTTAATTTGGTTGTGCTTAACATGGGCAGTTCCTTGAAGATTTAGATGAAGTTTATCAGATAATGGGCACAGTGATAAAAAGAATGCGTAAACAATTTTTTGCTATCTTATTGATTGTAAACAACTTTAATTCTGGCACGATGCTTGCTTAAACACTTGTGTGTAATATTTGTTTAATTTTCATCTTTATCAAGGAGTTAAAACATGCGTAAATCATTATTATCGCTTGCAGTATTAAGTGCACTGGCAATTTCGTCAGTATCATTCGCTGAAGAGGCAGCGCCAGCTGCTGCACCTGCAGCGGCAGCTGAACCAGCATCACCATGGACCGCAACAGCTAATATTGGTTTTGTTTCAGATTACTACTTCCGTGGTCTTTCACAAAGCTGGCATAAACCAGCCGTACAAGGCGGTTTTGATATTAGCCACTCTAGCGGCTTTTATGCAGGCGTTTGGGGCTCTAACGTATCACCAAACACTTATCCTGATGCTAGCGTAGAAATTGACTTGTACGCAGGCTACAACGGCACTACACCGATTGAGGGTTTGGGCTGGACAACAGGTATTTATACTTATTGGTATCCAGGTGGTGATTGGGATAAATATAACTATTTAGGTGTACCCAATCAAACGCCGGATGGTGGCAGCTGGAATACTCAAGAGTTGAATGCCGGCCTTTCTTACAAATGGTTGAGTGCTAAAGTTTCTTACACCCTAAGTGACTGGTTTGGTGCTGAGAAAAAAACTGGCTGGAGTGACGATACCAAAGGCTCTACCTACATTGAGTTGAATGCGGCTTATCCATTGCCATGGTGGGGTTTAACTTTGATTGGTCACGTTGGTCGCATGAATGTGTCTGGCAAGTTAAATACTGCTTTTGTATCTAGCAGCGGTCAACTGCCTTCAGCCACTACCGAAAGCATAAATCCAGACTACACCGATTGGAAAATCGGCTTAAGTAAGTCTTTCAGCATTGCTAAATCTGAAGGTTGGAACGCTGGTATCTACTGGGTTGATAGCACTAACAACTCTTACTGGAGCGACAAAGGTTACGGTGGCTCAAGCTTTAACGGCAGCGCCGAAACTAAAAATCTGAACGATGGCCGTGCTGTTATTACCGTCGGTCGCACGTTCTAATTACCCACGAATCGACGACGGGCTTCAGCCCGTCACGATTCACAAATGTCTAGGAGACACCCATGAAATTTGTATCCGCAATTATCAAGCCATTTAAGCTTGACGAGGTCCGTGAAGCCTTATCCGCCATTGGCGTGCAAGGCATTACCGTGACTGAAGTAAAAGGTTTTGGTCGTCAAAAAGGTCACACCGAGTTGTATCGTGGCGCTGAATACGTGGTGGATTTTCTACCTAAAGTCAAACTTGAAGTCGCCATTGACGACAGCATGCTTGACCGCGTGGTAGAAGCCATTGAAAAATCTGCAGCTACCGGCAAGATTGGCGATGGCAAGATTTTCGTCTTTAACCTAGAGCAAGTTACCCGCATCCGCACCGGTGAAACCGGCGTTGAAGCTTTATAAGGGGATCATCATGAAAAATTTACTTTCGATGTTAGCTTTAGTCGCAAGTTTAGGCTTGGGCTTTACTGCAAACACATACGCTGAAGAAGCTGCTCCTGCTGCAGAAGCAGCTGCTGCAGTAGTAGCACCTGAGGCTACCGCAGTAGAAGCAGCACCTGCTGCGGCTCCGGCTGAAGCAGCCCCCGCTGCTGCAGCTGCACCAACGCCATCAGCCAATAAAGGCGATACCGCTTGGATGCTCGTTGCTACCGTGCTAGTCACTTTAATGGTGATACCTGGTTTGGCTCTGTTTTATGGTGGTTTGGTACGCCAAAAAAACATGCTTTCCGTACTCATGCAAGTATTTATGATTTTCTCTTTGATGGGAGTCTTGTGGGCAATCTATGGCTACAGCATTGCATTTACTGGCGGCAGTCCATTCTTTGGTGGTTTAAGTAAAGCATTTTTGGCTGGCGTGACCCCTGAGTCATTGGGAGCAACTTTCAGCAAGGGTGTTTACATCCCTGAACTGATTTTTATTGCCTTCCAACTGACGTTTGCTGCGATTACACCAGCACTGATTGTGGGTGCATTTGCAGAACGTATGAAGTTCTCTGCCATTCTGGTTTTCATGGTGTTGTGGTTCACATTTGCGTACTTGCCATTGGCACACATGGTTTGGTACTGGGATGGTCCTGATGCCATTACTGATGCCGCTTCACTTGAGACTGTTGTGGCTAACGCAGGTTGGTTATGGGCGAAAGGTGCTCTAGACTTTGCAGGCGGCACTGTAGTACACATCAACGCAGGTGTGGCAGGTTTAGTTGGTGCAATCATGGTGGGCAAACGTATTGGTTACGGTAAAGAAGCCATGGCGCCTCATAGCCTGACTTTAACTATGGTTGGTGCAGCTTTACTGTGGGTGGGCTGGTTTGGTTTCAACGCCGGTTCCAATCTAGAAGCAAATGGCTACGCTGCATTGGCTCTGGTAAACACCATGATTGCAACTGGTGCAGCCACTTTATCATGGGCATTCTCTGAGTGTATCCTAAAAGGCAAACCCTCTATGTTGGGAGCTGTGTCAGGTGCCGTTGCAGGCTTGGTTGCAATCACTCCAGCTTGTGGTTTTGTAGGCCCAATGGGTGCCATTATCATCGGCTTGCTGGTTTCACCAATCTGCTACTTCATGGTGGCAAAAGTGAAATACATGTTTGGTTACGATGATGCCCTGGATGTATTCGGCATTCATGCCATCGGCGGGGTGTTCGGTGCTTTAGCTACGGGTGTGTTTGTAAACCCAGCTTTGGGCGGTGCAGGTGTGGTTGATTATGTGGCAAACGGTGTTGCTGCATATGACTTTGGCACACAAATGACTGCTCAGGTTTATGCTGTAGGTACTGCAATCGTGTTGTCAGCAGTGGTCTCATTCATTGCCTTCAAGATTGTAGATGTGTTGATCGGTCTACGTGTCAGCGAAGAATCCGAGCGCGAAGGCTTAGATACGACAGAACACGGTGGGCGCGCATACCACAACTAAGTGGATGTCGATAGACAAAAGGGCGCTTCGGCGCCCTTTTTAATTGGCATGACATTTTGATAACATGGGCAAAAATAAGATGTCCTTTATTTGAGACCTTTGCATGAATCAAAAATCTGGGGGATTTTCGTTAAAACTACCAAAAACCGTCATTCCAGCCTACGCTGGAATGACGAAATTTGTTACGTTAGCGCACCTGCCTCACACAAAAGTCTCTTATTTAAGCAAAGTCATAGCAAGCCAAAATAAAGATACAATACGCCTTTACCAATTGAGATGGATACATGGTCAAACATCGCCCTAACGCATCAGCACCCACGCTGATTCAAAAATTATGGCTTTTTGCAAATAGGCTTGATCTTTACGCCCCCTTGGTGGTGATGTTGATTATTGGCATGATTGTACTTTCCGCATCGCGTTTTGGTTTGGTGTTGTGGAAGCTTGACCGAGTGAATGCAACAGGAAAACTTGCAGAAATTTTCATTCAAGGTCTGCGCGCAGATATTATCCAGTTGAGCTTGTTAAGCTTGATGCCTATATTGCTATTACCGATTTTTGCAGTTGCAAAATGGCGCAGCGGCTGGCAATGGCTGACTTACTTTTGGGTCACTTTTTCAATCGTACTGCTGGTGTTTCTTGAAATCTCTACCCCAGGATTTATCGCTGAATATGATGTGCGGCCGAACCGTATTTTCGTAGAGTATTTAAAATATCCGCATGAGGTTGCCAGCATGTTGTGGGGCGGATTCAAGATCCACATTTTTGCAGCACTGAGCTTTGTTGCGCTGACACACTATGCCATGTATGCCGTGATGAGGCCTTGGTTAAGAAAACCTGATAAGCATTTACAGTATTCGAGCCCTCCAAAAAACTGGTCAGTCTCAAAGACACTTATCACTTGGCCGCTAGTCTTTTTGTTGGTGGCTTTTGGCATCCGCTCTACGCTTGGGCATCGCCCTGCAAACCCAGCCATGTTCGCCATCACTGCCGATAGCATGGTCAACACACTTGTGCTGAACTCAGCTTACTCCGTGACCTATGCTACCTACAACCTGATCAAAGAAACCAAATCCAGCGAGATTTACGGCAAGATGCCACGTGAGGCAATATTCAAACATACGGGTGCGATAGAGGCTGACATCCCCACCTTAACCACACTGCAACCCAGCCACCTGCGTGAGAAACCGCTTAATTTGGTCATTATCTTACAAGAGAGCCTGGGGGCAACTTTTGTGGAGTCTTTAGGTGGTGTGCCAGTGACGCCTAATCTAGAGAAGCTCAAAGAGCAAGGTATTTGGTTTGAACAGCTTTACGCCACTGGCACACGCTCAGTACGTGGCATTGAGGCTGTTACGACGGGATTTCAGCCCACGCCAGCAGATAGCACGGTCAAACTGTCAAAATCACAAAAGAACTTTTTCACCCTGGCATCCTTGCTAGAAAAGCAGGGTTATACCACTGAATTCATCTATGGCGGCGAATCGCATTTTGACAATATGCGCAGCTTTTTTACTGGCAATGGTTTTCAGCATATTGTCGAACAGAAAGACTACAAAAACCCTGTTTTTGTGGGGAGTTGGGGCGCTTCCGATGAGGATTTGCTCAATAAAACACATGAACAGTTATTAGCGCATCATCAAACAGGCAAGCCATTCTTTACGCTAGCGTTTTCATCATCTAACCACGCACCGTTTGAATTTCCGGATGGTCGAATCGATTTATATGAACAGCCCAAAGCGACTGACAATAATGCGGTGAAATACGCAGATTATGCGATTGGCGAGTTTTTCAAAAAAGCGCAACAAAGTCCATACTGGCAAGATACCGTCTTTTTAATCGTGGCCGACCACGACATTCGGGTGCGGGGTGACACGCTGGTCCCGATTGAGCGCTTTCACATTCCAGGGTTGATTTTAGGCGCAGACGTTCAGCCCATACGTTATACTGGCATTGCCAGCCAGGTTGATCTGCCTGTGACCATGCTGTCATTGATGGGAATCAGCGTGCAACACCCAATGACAGGGCGGGACTTATCTCGCATGCCGCCCAATAGCCATGGTCGCGCCATGATGCAGTACAACGACAATTACGGCTGGATGGAAGAAAGCGAAGCGGGTAAACAAGTCGTCGTACTACGTTCTGGCAAAGCACCCGCTCATGCCTTGTATGATGCCAAAACCAAGCATCTCATTGAGTCGCCAGTGCCAGAAAACGCCCTAGCGCTAGAGCAGCGTGCGCTCGCTAACGTTTTGCTGCCTGATTTGCTTTACAACGAACAACGTTATCGCTTGCCCTAATCAATATGCCTCACATAAAAAAACAGCCCAGCATGCTGACTTGGTCTATCATACGCAAAGGGCTGGCTTATATCCTCAGTGGCAAGTTCCGTGTCAAGAATGGCCATTTACCACCAAGTGATCATGCTGTACCGCCTCACTTTATGGGGGTCTGTGTGGCCAGCGCTGCCGACCCCCAGATGGATGACTATGTCATTGAAAATCTCAAGTCTCTGAAAATACATGCGGTACGGCTAGATTTTACTTATGGTGATTTGGAAGGGTTCAATGCGCGTTTTCTGAATCGGCTGTTGACAGAGAATTTCAGTGTCACCTTGCATCTTTTGCAGCCGTTCCTTCATGCCAGAGCGATGGAGGCAATGTCTGAACAGCAGATGTGGCGCGACTTTCTAGAGCAGACGTTGGAACAATTTGGCGCACGTGTCGCACGCGTCGAAATTGGCTCAACAATCAACCGAAAACGTTGGGCCGGATATACCATGGCTGGTTTTTTACACACGTGGGACATTGCTTTTAAGGCGGTAAAACAACGGGGTATCCAACTCGCTGGCCCCAATGTGACTGACTTTGAGCCTATTTATAATATTGGTGTGCTTAGTATTCTCAAGACCAAGAAGCAGTTGCCCGATGTGCATACCGATAATCTATTCTCAGAGCGCGTGTCTGAACCGGAGCGGTTTGATCATCGCATCTTGAAGTATCGTTGTGCCACAGCGCTAAAATTTAACCTCGTTAAAAAAGCGCGCCTGTTGAGAAAAGTGACGGATGATTTCTTGATCAGGCATTTCATTTCGCCAGTGGCATTTTGGGCAATTTACCGCATCAAGCGGTTATTGCCGGACGGAGAGCAAAAGCAGGCCGACTACGCAACCCGCTATATGGTACTGAATGCGGCCTCTGGTGCATTGGATCAGGTTTTTTGGGGGGCATTGATTTGTCAACGAGAGGGGCTGATCAACGATGGTTTGACTGAGACCGATTACCCAGCACTAGAGCGTGTGACGCATTATGCCAGTGTGAATGGTCAGATTCAGAACTTTAAGCATCATGCCAGCTTCTACGCCATCAAAACCGTGGCGGACATCATACAGGGCGCACACTATCAATCAGCATTGGTCAGCACCAAGGGACTGGAGCTTCACCATTTTAAGACAGCTCAGCATGAGGTACATATCCTATGGACCATAAACGGCAAAGCGGCATATTCTGGTGAGATTTATCCTGAAGAAGCACTGCGACAAGCTGAAGTGATACATCGTGATGGATATCTGCTGAATCATATGCCGGACTTGATCTGTGAAACCCCGGTTTATTTGCGTTGGCCGTTAGGCTATAAGGTACGTGTTAAGGAGCACTTGGCAATTGATAACAACCTAGCCATTCACGCGCATATTAATGGGCTAAAACATTATCATTTTCTACAAGATGGCTGGCAAGGCGTCATTCTCGCTAAAGATCGTGAAGAGGCTAATTTGCTAGCGCAGAGCTTACATCCGTCAAAGCTGATTAGCCCGCAAAAAGACAGAACTTTACGACATGCGCGCAATGCCATCTGGGCGTTGCCTGATCCACGTGACGCTACAAAACAAATCACCGTAAAACAACCAGTCAAGATGTACCCACACAAGGCTTTGTTGGACAGATTCAAGCCGAGCAAGGCTAAACGTAGCTGGAATGGGGCTGCTGAGCTGCTCAGGCGAGGAATCGACACGGCATACCCAGTGGCTTTCTTTGAGCAGGCAAATGGCACATCACTTAAGCAGAACTTCTATCTATGCGACTATGTACAGGCGGATTGCTCAGTGGGTGAAATGTTTGTTCACTTTGCCAATGGTAATAAAGAATTTTATTTCGCACAGAAGAATAGGGCGATCAGTGCAGAGAATACCTACGCACAATTAGCGTACTTCCTACATAGACTGCATGCGTCTGGTACTTTTTTCCGTGATCTTTCTGGCGGCAATATTCTGGTACAACTGCGAGATGATCACACCTTGCGCTTCTCACTGATCGATACTGCGCGTGCATGGTTCTTTAACCATGCCACTCCTTTTGAGCACCGCATCGCCGATATGACGCGTATCTGCAATAAATTGCATTGGGATGGTCGTGAACGTCTGATGGGGCTATATCTGGCCAATACAGGGAAGAAATTCTGCTTTAGAACCAAGCTGTCATTTTACCTCTATGATCTCAAGGTGAACTTAAAGCGGAAATACGGTCGCAAAGGTATTAAGAAATTAATCAACAAATTTAAAAAGTAAACCCCAGAAGTCAAACAAAGTCATATCTAATGATTTTCACTAGTCCGGTTTAATGAACAGCATCATGTTGCTTGAACAAGGTGTGCGTATGATGTGAATCACGTAATGCAAATGCCGTTTAGGCAAGCGCGGTACGAATTTATCAAATAAGGAGAATTACTATGTGGACAAAACCAGCTGCTACTGAAATGCGTTTCGGTTTCGAAGTTACAATGTACGTAATGAACAAGTAATATCTTACGTATGATAAAAAGGGTGCAGTTAGCACCCTTTTTTATTTACCTTGGAACCTTTGCAAAGGTCTTCCTTTATCTTCTCAGCGACTCTATCTCGCAATCACACCTGTCGCACCGTTTAACACAAACTCTTTCGGTAGCAGCACCCAAATCTTCCCAGATTGCTTCATCGCACCAGCCTTGATGCCTGCAGCATCACCTGCGCCCCAAAAGAAATCAGCGCGCACGCCGCCTTTGATTGCGCCACCAGTGTCCTGTGCCATCATCAAACGTTTTAACGGTTTTGTACTGTTTGGTTCAGTTGTTGAGAGGAAGACAGGGGCGCCCAGGGGAATGAATTTAGGATCAACCGCCACCGCCCGCTCGGCAAGAATGGGTACTCCGAGTGCGCCTAGTGGGCCGGGCAGTCCAGAAGGCAACTCTCTGAAAAACACGTAGCTCGGGTTGCTATTCAATAGCTCGCGCACTTTTCCCAAATTGTTACGCGCCCAATTTTTAATACTTTGCATCGAAGCTTTCGCCAGCGTCAACTCTCCCCGATCAACTAATACACGGCCAATTGAATTGTAGGTGTGCCCATTTTGGTCTGCGTAGCCCACGTGTACCTGCTCACCACTCTCCAGTTGTACGACGCCGGAGCCTTGTACCTGCAAAAAGAATACATCAATCACATCGTCAATATAAATGAATTCGCGTCCTTTGATTGGGGATGCTTCTGTTTCGATTTCGGTGCGATTGTAATAGGGCACTAGCTTGTTCCCTACTAGGCGACCGCGTACCCGCTTATATTTCAGCTCAGGGAACAGGCTCTCTAACTCTACAGTGATGAGATCGTTAGGAGGTGCATAAAGTGGGTATGGAAATTGCGCTGATTTGCTGCGACTTCCCTTTAAGATGGGTTGGTAATAGCCGGTGATTAGACCGCTATCGCTACCATCTGTATTGGTGGTCTTGTAAACAGAGAAATGTTGCTTGTAATAGCCCTGAATCGCACTTGATGAGGGTTTTTCGTTTGTCTGGCTGTTGAGTTGTGTGGCAGCATAACACGCCTTTTTCCAAGCAGCTTTATTGATCAAGGTAGTGCAACTCTGCAACCATGCTGGCCATGCCTGGCTAAGGTTGTCAGACTGGAGCCCGTCTAGCTCTTCCCAATAAGCAGGCCTTAACAAGCTGTAATCGGCAAGTTTTGCCAACTCCTTAGCATCCGATGCTTTAGGTTCTGCTGGTTTGGTAGGTTCAGTAGTCGCCATTGTTGGGATTTGCACCGGCGGCATAGGCGTCGGTGCTTCCTGTGGGGCGCATTCGCTTTGCGTGTTTTGCGTTTTTTCCTGTTGTGTGACCTCTATCTGTGCCGGCGGTTTCGTTTTTCTGGATAACTTACCAAAATGACCTGAACATGCAGTGAACGCCAGGATACCGCACGCCAGCATGGCGTTGAATATCATTTTTTTCATGAATGGAATGTCTTTAGTCAAACTTTGTCTTGATGTTGAGAATGCCTACTCAGTGTAGCACACGAGGCATAGCAAGCAGGAAAGTGGGAATGATCGCGTCGAACTGAGTGCCATCTTCTGCTATCATTTGATAAGTACCTCGCATTTCTCCAGAGGGTGAGTTAATGACCGTTCCGCTACTATAAGTATAACGCTCAGATGGCTTAAGTAATGGTTGTGCGCCTACCACTCCCAAGCCTTTTACCTCACGTACCTCACCTTGAGCCTCACTGATGATCCAGTGTCGACTGATGAGCTGAGCTGCCACATTGCCGGCATTGGTGATTGTGACGTGGTAAGAAAAAGCATAGCGATCATTTTCAATATCAGACTGCTCTGCAAGATAGGTCACCTGGACCTCTACGGTGCATTGATATCGCCTGTCAGTCGCGCCCATACCAGTTGATATTGGTCGATTAGGCAATGAGCCCGGTGGTAGGAGAGCTCGGGCTAGCCGAATACAATTTGCGAGGCATGCGACCAGCAAGATAAGCCTCTCGCCCCGCCTCAACAGCCTTTTTCATTGCACCTGCCATCAAGACAGGATGTTTGGCAGCGGCAATCGCCGTATTCATTAGCACCCCTTGGCAACCTAGCTCCATGGCAATGGCTGCGTCGGAAGCCGTACCCACGCCCGCGTCTACCAGTACAGGGATTTTTGCATTTTCGATAATGATTTGGAGATTCCATGGGTTTAAGATACCCATACCAGAGCCAATGAGAGAGGCTAGTGGCATCACCGCACAGCAACCAATCTCTTCCAGCTGTTTAGCAATAATTGGATCGTCTGAGCAATACACCATAACATCAAAGCCATCTTTGACGAGCGTCTTAGCAGCAGCCAGTGTTTCCGTCATATTCGGGTAAAGGGTGTTTGGATCACCTAACACTTCCAATTTGACCAGTTTATGCCCATCTAACAATTCTCGCGCTAAACGTAATGTCCGAACGGCATCATCCGCTGAATAACAACCCGCTGTATTCGGCAAATAGGTAAACTCTTCAGGTGGTAGGTAATCCAGGAGAGAGGGCTCACCAACTGTCTGGCCGATATTGGTGCGGCGGATAGCCACAGTGATAATTTCGGCACCACTTGCATCGATGGCTGCACGCGTCTCGGTGAAGTCTTTATATTTACCGGTTCCCACCAGCAAGCGAGAGCGATAGGTTTTATCTGCGATTTTTAATAAGTCTGACAACTTGAATATCCTTTATAGACGTTGAACCTGCAATCTCAACCGCCACCCACTGCGCCAACAATCTCCAGCTTGTCCCCATCCATCAGTTGTATGGTCTCAAATTGACTGCGTGGAACGATTTCTCCATTCAATTCAATGGCGATACGTTTACCGGTCAAAGTCAGCACATTCACGAGCTCCGCTACGCTCAAGCTGGACTCTTGGAAATCCCGAAATTTTCCATTAATGGTAAGTTGCATGCGAGTTTTTTATGTTTCTTCTACCAAGCACTGACATCACATGTTGGATAGATTGGTTAAAACCGTATTTTACGGAAATAACCAGTCGCTTAGCAAACCCTAATATGGTTTGAGCGCTTTGAAGAAGTGCTTATTGTGGATAAGGCAACATCCGCACGGAGTGTCTCCACCCTAAACGATGGTTAGGATATCCGAATTTTTCGCTAGTAAATGGAGATTTAAAATCAATAGGTTAAGTACGTAAATGGCCAAGCCATATAGACCATGGCAGCGTTGCATTAATGAAAATATCAATGAATTGCTATGCCAGTACTTGCCAAAAAGGGGAGTCTTGAGCGTATACGGCCAGGAAGATTTAGATGCGATTGCGTGTAAACTGAATATCAGGCCACGCAAATCGTTAGGTTTCAAATGCCCTGTGGAGTTGTTTACGCCAGACGCGTTTGATTTTAGGCTACATTATGCTATTTTTGCACTTCAACCTTGAAACCGCCGCATATATTCCACGGACGTGTGCGGGTAATATTGCACAAACTCTGCATTTATTGAAGTGTCCTTAACCCTTACGCTTATCTCTTTGAATGAGTGCGTAGGCAGAGTGGTTGTGGATAGATTCAAAGTTTTCCGATTCAACCGTATAGGCTACGACACGCTCTTCCGCATTCAGTTGTGCTGCCACATCCCGCACCATATCTTCCACGAATTTTGGATTGTCGTAAGCACGTTCTGTCACAAACTTCTCGTCAGGGCGTTTTAACAGGCCATATAGTTCGCAAGATGCCTGTTTCTCAACCAGGCCAATGATGTCTTCTATCCAAATAAACTCATTGATGAGCGCAGTAACGGTCACGTGTGAACGCTGATTGTGCGCGCCGTAGTCTGAGATCTTCTTGCTGCAAGGGCAAAGGCTGGTAACTGGTACCAGCACTTTTACTGTGATGTCGTATCTGCCATGACAAATCTCCCCGATAAAGGTGACTTCATAATCGAGTAGACTTCTCACGCCAGATATCGGTGCGGCTTTGTTGATGAAGTAGGGGAAAGTCATCTCTACATGCCCTGATTCAGCTTCAAGACGAGATACCATTTCGCGCAAGATGGTCTCGAATGACTCAACCGAAATGGCGCGCTCATTCATGTTCAGAATTTCAACGAAGCGCGACATGTGCGTGCCTTTGAAATGCTGAGGTAAGTGAACGTACATATTGAAAACAGCTACAGTGTGTTGTTCGCCACCAGATTTGTCTTTGACGACAATCGGATGACGAATCGCTTTAATCCCGACCTTGTCAATTGCAAGGTGACGAGTGTCAGCCGTATTCTGTACGTCTTCAATTGGGGCTGTAGCGTTTGTTTGGGTCATGTGGGCTTCTGCTCTGTAACTTTAGATTCTATGATGCGGATTGTGATAGTTGAGTATATCACTGGGATATTAGCTTCGCAATTGACGCTGAAATGCCATTAGCATCCAATCCGCAGCTGGCCAGCATTTCTTCATGCACACCATGTTCTATAAATTGGTCAGGCAAGCCCAAGCACAAGGTTCTGATAGGGTGCTCAATGGAGTGAGCGAAGCCTTGTATTGCTTCCATGACTGCTGAACCCGCACCACCCATCACACAATTTTCTTCTACCGTCACGATGGTCGCGTGTGATTGAGTGATATGTTGAATCAACTCCAAGTCGATTGGCTTTACAAAGCGCATATTGGCAACAGTGGCGTTAATGCGCTCACCTGCTTCGAGAGCGGGAGCAAGCATTGAGCCGAAAGCCAGAATAGCGATGTTTTGACCTTGTCTGACAGTGATGCCTTTGCCTATGGCTATCGGATTGAGTTCTGTTTGGATGGCTACGCCAGTGCCGGAGCCACGTGGGTAGCGCACTGCGGACACCCCATGATGCTGAAAGCCTGTGGTGAGCATTTGCCGGCACTCGTTCTCGTTGCTAGGGGTCATGATGACGACATTCGGGATGCATCGTAGATAAGTGAGATCAAAGCTACCTGCATGTGTGGGACCGTCAGCCCCCACAAGTCCAGCACGATCAATGGCTAACAAGACGGGTAGGTTTTGCAGTGCGATGTCATGAATAAGCTGGTCATAGGCGCGCTGCAAAAATGTGCTGTAAATGGCTACAACTGGTTTTAGACCATCACATGCCATTCCGGCCGCGAATGTCAGAGCATGTTGCTCGGCAATGCCAACGTCGTAATAACGATCGGGATAAGTTGTTGCAAATGCATTCAGTCCAGATCCGTCACACATGGCTGGTGTGATCCCAATCAGACGATTGTCGGCGGCTGCCATATCTACTAGCCAGTCACCAAAGACTTCGGTGTAAGATTTTGTTACCTTGGGTTGTATGGTATTGCCGTTGCTTGGATCGAACTTCCCAATGCCGTGGAATTTGTTAGGGTTATCTTCTGCAGGTTCGAAGCCTTTGCCCTTCTGCGTGACGATGTGCAGGAATTGTGGTCCGGTGAGTTGCTTGATATTGCCAAGTGTGCTGATTAAGGTGTCGATGTCATGTCCATCAATCGGACCAATATAGTTAAATCCGAACTCTTCAAATAACGTACCGGGCATCACCATACCTTTGACATGTTCTTCCGCACGCTTGGCGAACTCCATGATAGGTGGCATGTTAGACAACACTTTTTTACCAGACGATTTGACTTTGTTATAAAAGCGGCTTGAGAGTAATTTTGTCAGGTAATTGTTGAGTGCCCCCACATTGTTGGAAATACTCATGTCGTTGTCATTGAGGATGACCAGCAGATTAACATCCATATCTCCTGCATTATTCAGGGCTTCAAACGCCATCCCTGCGGTCATGGCACCGTCGCCGATAATAGCAATAGCGCGATTGTCATTGCCTGCTCTTTTTGCTGCGACCGCCATGCCAAGCGCTGCCGAGATGGATGTGCTGGAATGTCCTGTGCCGAAGGTGTCATACTCGCTTTCGCTACGGCGCGGAAAGCCTGCGATGCCTTGGGGTTTTCGTAAGGAGGCCATTCGTGCACGCCGACCCGTCAGGATTTTGTGTGGATAAGTCTGATGTCCCACATCCCACACCAACTTATCATCTGGGGTGTTGAAGACATAATGCAATGTGATAGTCAGTTCCACCACGCCGAGATTAGAGGCTAGATGCCCCCCCGTTCTTGCAACGGTTTCTACAAGAAGTTGTCGGAGTTCCTGCGCCAGCAAGGGGAGTTGCTTACGGCCAAGTTGTCGTAATTGTTGCGGGGAATCAATCGTGTCGAGGAGTGCAGTCACAAGTGTCTATAGGATAAATGAGTAGTTAAAAGGCTCTTTGTGTTATATAGGTGGCCAGTTCACGTAAGCGCAATGAGCCTTCGCCATAGGGATAAATGGCCGCAATGGCAACTTCATAGAGATCATGTGCCAGTTCTTTGGCGCGTGCAAGTCCTAGAATCGAGACGTAAGTGGGTTTGTTGCTACCGGCGTCCTTTCCAGCTGTTTTTCCTAGCGTTTGGGTATCAGCCTCTACATCGAGGATGTCATCGATCACCTGAAATGCCAAGCCGATCTTGCGTGCATATGTTTGAATCGCTGTGATTTGCTCACGACTTCCAGCGCTCGCTCCGAGTAGAGTTGCTGCTTCGATGAGTGCGCCAGTCTTGCGAGCATGCATGATTTCAAGCGCTTGTTGCGTTAAAGGTTTACCAATGGAGTCCAGATCTATAGCCTGTCCGCCTGCCATGCCATAAGATCCTGATGCTTTCGCAAGGGTGCTAAGCATACCGATCTGTTGCATCGGGTCTTTACATAGTCCAGGTTTGGACAGAACGTCAAATGCCAGACTTTGCAGGGCATCCCCCACCAGTAGCGCGGTCGCATCATCATATTGCTTATGGCAACTCGGTTTTCCTCGGCGCAAATCGTCATCATCCATGCATGGCATGTCATCATGGACTAGTGAGTAGGCGTGGATCAGTTCTACAGCGGACGCTCCTGCATCGGCCACTGCGTCTTCGGTGTTGCATAATTCGGCGCTGGCGTAGCATAGGAGGGCGCGCACTCTCTTTCCTCCACCAAGCACGCTATAACGCATGGCTTCATGAAGTTTATGTGGAAGAGTATGTTGGTCTGGTATGGTTTGAGACAGCACTTGCTCAATATGGGTTAGTTTAGACGTGGTCCATGTGGAAAAGTCGGTCTGCATGTGAGTGCTCATGCTTGCTTAGAGTCTGTGTCTGGATTGAACGGTTCTAATTGGCCTCGTTCGCTGAGAATTCTGACCAGTTGCTCTGCCTCAGCAAGGGATTTTTGGCAAAATTTCAGCAAGGCGTTCCCGCGCTCATAGGCCTCCAGCGAGTCTTCTAGGGTCATCTGACCTGACTCCATTTTGGTCACAATCGTTTCCAGAGTAGAGAAGGCCTCTTCAAAGCTACTGGCAACTGGAGGTAACGCTTTTTTAGAGGAGGGTGACATGGCTGAAAATCTTGAGCGATCGATAAAGCAATATTTTACCAAATCTTATGGTAAAACCTGTTGTAAAAAGTGTTGAATGTCATCAATCTCTTGTAGGCACAGTGCGTGTGCCATGTCGTATTCTCGCCAAATCACTGGGTATTGATGACGGAGCAGCAGATTGCGAGCGCTTTGACTCATTTCCAGACTGATCACATCGTCATCAATGCCATGCGCCATCAGAATGGGCGTATGGGCATTCGCGGGGCTCGCTTCTAATGCCAGCTGACTCTGCAGGGGAAGGTAAGTGGATAACGCCAGTACGCCTGCCAGTGTTTGAGGAAAACGCAACGCAGTATGCAGTGCGATAGCTCCTCCTTGTGAAAATCCAGCCAGCACAATTCTGTTTGCTGCAACACCATGGTTGATTTCATGTTGAATCAATTGACTGATGTAATGTGCACTGTCTTTGATGCCAGCTTCATCTTCCTTGGTGATTGGTCTCTCACCATAGATGTCATACCATGCGGGCATGATGTAGCCACCATTCAGTGTGACAGGCATTTCCGGGGCGTGTGGCAGGACGAAGCGCGTATTCGAAAAGTGCGCAAGACGTAAGAGCTGCGTTACGACAGGCTCAAAATCGTACCCGTCTGCGCCAAGTCCATGTAGCCAAATGATGCTGGCATTGATTTTGCTGGGATCAGTGCTATGATTGGACAACACGAGGGGGTGTTTGTAGGTGACGCTCATGGTGTTATGGGATTAATTAAGATGTTTGGAGGGTATTGGCGTTACAAACAATCGCAGTTATCAATGAGCAGAATGATAGCATTGAAGGCATGTGCGGTGCGCCGTGCCAATTAAACACAATTTGTATACATTGGTTTTATTGAACCAAGAGAGTGAAATGAAAAGCGGGGGGGTGCCCCGCTTTTTTTATTTTAAAACTATAATTTTTGTCACATGCTGCGAGTCGAACGTACTCATTTGAGTCACAGGGTAACTAGTAGAATTTCTACCACGGTTTATTTGAGGTTTAGCTGGTTACTTTGACGATTCAGCTGCTTTCTGCAAGCCGTCTAAACCTGAATCAAAGATGCCATTAATTACATTCAGTGCAGTTTCATCATCTTGCCCAGCGGGGATTGGCGGATTCAGTTTGTATAGACGATAGAAACGACCAACCCATTGCACGTTAGTTTCACCAGGTTTTGCACCTTTTGTGACCACCATAAATGAATTATAGTCGGTGAGTGGCAATTGGCTGGATGTGATTTCATAGCGGATCTTCATGTCGTTGTCATCAGCGCCGCGTAATTTTTCCACAATGGTGCCGCCGTCTTTGAGTGTCAGTGTTCTGAAAGTGTCTTCACCTTTCTTCTCAAGTTTGGTGTTGGTGATGGCTGGATGCCATTTTTGCATATTGCCAAAATCTTTGATCAAAGCCCAAACTTTGGCTGGCTCAGCTTTGATGGTGATGGACTTGTCTACTTTAAGTGGGGATGGACCATGTGCTAAGGCGTTCAAAGAAGCCAAGCTGGTAGTGATGCTGAGTGCAATTAAGGCTAGAATTTTTTTCATTCATTTTCTCCGTGACTCTCGAGATCGAGAGGGGTTGATTAAAAACAACAGCTCATTATAAATGAGATAGCGATTTTATTAAATGGCATGTATCCCGCTGATTGCGTTAACGATGGCAACTGGGTTAGGTTGACAGAGTGTGGGGCGACTGCTTGAGGCTAAGTGTGCAGAATGATTGAGAAGTCAAGGTGGCGAGTTTGATGGCGGTTGGAGTATGAACTGTCCGAATGCACGGCTTTTATCTCCTGTCTTGATGGTGGTGATGACTTGGAAGGTTTTGGTGTTAATGACGCTGACGTTATTGCTCCCCCAGTTGGCTACGTATGCGCTATTGTTTGCGTGGTCAATGCTAATGCCTTCAGGCGTGTTCCCGACATTGATCGTTTGGATGACTTTCTTTTGGGTGACGTCGACCACGCTGACGCTGTCGTCCTGTGTGTTGGTAACGAACAGCGTCTTGTCATCGGAGTTGAACGCAGCGCAGTAAGGGTGATAGCCTGTTTTTATTTTATCCTGTTGCAATGTGTTGATGTCGATCAGGCTGATGCTGTCTTCTTGAACGTTGACGCTGGCGATCAGTTTTCCGTGATGACTTAATGCTAGGCCAAAGGGATGTTTCCCGACCTTGATGCGCTGTTTGATTGTCATGGAGGCAATTTCAATTTCGGCAATCTCATCTGCATCGCGATTGGCAACATACAGCTTCTTGTTGTCAGGGCTGATGACCAAGCCGGCTGGCGCATTGCCTACTTTGATTTCGTGTATGGTGTTGTGGGTGGCGGTATCGATGGCCATAATTCGATTGTCGAACCAGTCAGCCACAAAGAGTATAGTTGAGTCAGGAGTCAAGGCAATGCCTACTGGGGAGCCATGGACTTTGATGAAGTCGATAATGGTGTGTTGCGTGCTGTCGATGATGGAGACGCCTTGCCCTTCGACATGGGTGATATAGGCGCGTTTTAGTTTTGCCGAAACAGCAACCCCGACCGGTGCTTTTCCAGTTTGGATGGTATGGGTCACCTGGTGGTGTCGAGTGTCGATGACTGACACGGTATGATCACCTTGATTGGTAATATAGGCGTAACTGGGTTGTATGTCTCCGGAATGGACGCTACAAGCCGTGAAGGCTAAGAGTGTGAAGCTAATCAGAGGGGTTATGCGTTTGAATGGGTTCATGTTTTTTTGGTGCACTTGGGGTTAATTAGCCGTAAATGCAAATGGTTGCTTTCAATAATGCGGGAAATATGAAAAAATTGCACTCATATTTTATAACAGTATTTTTAGGCTTTAATTATGTTAGATCGTGACGGGTATCGCCCGAACGTTGGCATTATTTTATGTAATGCGAACAATCAGGTGTTTTGGGGGAAGCGTATCCGTGAGCATGCATGGCAGTTTCCGCAGGGGGGTATCAATTACGGGGAAAGCCCAGAGCAGGCCATGTACCGAGAACTGATGGAAGAAGTCGGTCTTAAGCCGGAACACGTTAAGATTTTGGGAAGAACCAAAGACTGGTTGCGCTATGAGGTTCCAACCAGTTGGATTAAGCGTGAATGGCGCGGTAGTTATAAAGGACAAAAGCAAATCTGGTATTTGCTGCGTATGTTGGGGCGGGATTGCGATGTTTCTTTAAGGGCAACCAGTCACCCCGAGTTTGACGCGTGGCGCTGGAGTGATTATTGGGTACCGCTGGACGAAGTCATTGAATTCAAACGTGGTGTCTATGAGTCGGCGCTCAATGAGTTGGCTGCGCACCTGCATCACAAGTCAGCCAAGTAGTTTTTCTGTAGGTGCGTTCGCTCCTGTAGTCAGTTCCCCATCATTTCCCCCAGTTTCACCGGGCGCAAAGCTTGCCACTCGGCATTGAATGCGATTGCATCTTTTGCAAACAGCATGACCACCGTTGAACCAAGTAGGAATCGCCCCATTTCTTCCCCTTGCTTCAATGTGATGCACGGGTTCTCATAACGCCATGTTTTTATATCTGCAAGGCGTGGTGGATTGACAATGCCTTGAGGGGCGTTGTGCCAAACAGTCGCCATACTGCCCACAATGGTCGCACCGACCAGTACCATGACAAAATGGCCGTGTTGAACTGAGCTGAACTCACATACTACGCGTTCATTGCGGGCGAACAGACTGGGCACGCCTTGTGCGGTTGCAGGGTTAACCGAGAAAAGGTCCCCTGGCACATAGGTCATGCTTAGTAATTTGCCATCGCAAGGCATGTGAATGCGGTGGTAATCTTTAGGGCTCAGGTAGATGCAAGCGAAAGAGCCGTTCTCATAACGTTTTGCAGTAAGCGCATCACCGCCTATCAGTGCTTGTGTGCTGTAATGATGGCCCTTTGCCTGAAATATTTGATCTTGCTTAATGTCACCAAATTGGCTGATGGCGCCATCCACCGGGCAAATGAAATCAGCTTGGGCTAAGGGGCGTGCGTCAGTCTTGAGCGGGCGGGTAAAGAACTCATTAAACGTTTTATAGGCACGGATGTCCGGATTATCGGCTTCTGCCATGTTGACTTGGTAGCTTTTGACAAACCAGCGAATCACTGAGGTTGTGGCTTTGCCACCTTCCAAGTGCGCCAGCTTTCCGGCAATCGCGGTGATAGCTTGTTTGGGTAGCAGGTACTGACTAAGGACAATGAGCTTGTTTTTCATGAAGGGACTTTGTTGATAGGTGTAGTGAGATTGTACAAATAGAAAAGGGCAAAACGTCATATTTTGCCCTTTAAATATTAAGACACATTCAATTCAATGTCTTGGATTAAAACATCTTAGTTTTTGGACTGGTCCACTAATTTGTTTTTAGCAATCCAAGGCATCATTGCGCGCAACTGACCGCCCACTTGTTCGATGGGGTGTGCAGCGTTTAGACGGCGACGTGCAGTCATCTCTGGGTAGTTAGTGCGCCCCTCAAGAATGAATTGTTTTGCGTAGCTACCGTTTTGGATGTTGGTCAAACATTGTTTCATTGCAGCACGCGCTTGTGTGTTGATTACTTGTGGCCCAGTGACATACTCGCCGTACTCAGCATTGTTAGAAATGGAGTAGTTCATGTTGGCAATACCGCCTTCGTACATCAAGTCAACAATCAGTTTCAACTCGTGTAGACACTCGAAATAGGCCATCTCAGGGGCATAGCCAGCTTCAACCAGTGTTTCGAAACCTGCTTTCACCAACTCAACCGCGCCGCCGCACAGAACAGCCTGTTCGCCGAATAAGTCAGTTTCTGTTTCTTCGCGGAAGTCAGTCTCAATGACACCACCTTTAGTTCCGCCGTTTGCAGCTGCGTATGAGAGCGCAATGTCTTTAGCTTTACCGGATTTGTCTTGGTAAACTGCGATCAATGAAGGAACGCCACCGCCTTTAAGATATTCTGAACGTACAGTGTGGCCTGGACCCTTTGGTGCGATCATGATGACGTCCAAATCAGCGCGCGGTACGATTTGGTTGTAGTGAATGTTAAAGCCGTGAGCAAATGCTAACGCAACACCTTGTTGCAGATGAGGTGCAATCTCTGCATCAAAAATTGCTGCCATCGTTTCGTCTGGCAGTAATACCATCACTACATCAGCCTGCTTAACCGCATCAGCAATTTCAAGAGTGTTGTGGCCGGCTGCAACAGCTTTGGCCCATGAACTGCCACCTTTGCGTAAGCCGATGGTGACGTTAACGCCGCTGTCTTTTAAGTTAGCCGCGTGTGCGTGGCCTTGTGAACCGTAACCAACGATGGTTACTCTTTTACCTTTGATTAAGCCAAGGTCAGCGTCTTTGTCGTAATAAACTTTCATTGCAATTTGCCTTTCAATTCGTACTTCTGAGAATAAAACCTAAAAACTAAATGAATACACTTTGTTAATGCCGATATTGTGCTAAACCTTCAGGATTCTGTCACCACGTCCGATGCCTGATGCCCCCGTACGAACAGTCTCAAGAATGGCCGTTTGGCCCAATCCTTCTAGGAACGCGTCCAGCTTGTGGCCGGAACCTGTTAGCTCGATGGTGAATGTGCCATCGGCGACATCAATGATGCGTCCACGGAAGATGTCGCACATTCGCTTCATTTCTTCCCTGAATGCGCCCGTGGCTTTGACTTTGACCAGCATGAGTTCGCGCTCAATGTACTTGCCGTCATTCAAATCAAGCACCTTGACCACATCAATCAGCTTGTTGAGTTGTTTGATGATTTGTTCGATCACGCTATCTGAGCCAGAAGTGACGATGGTCATGCGCGACAGGGTCGGGTCTTCGGTGGGGGCTACCGTCAATGATTCGATGTTATAGCCACGCGCTGAGAATAAGCCTGCGACACGAGAAAGTGCGCCTGCTTCGTTTTCCATCAACAAAGAAATAATGTGACGCATTTATAGGTCCTCCGCATCGATGTTCTGGGATAGGATCATTTCAGATAAACCTTTTCCAGCTTCAATCATTGGGAAAACATTTTCTTTTTGGTCGGTGATAAAGTTCATGAATACCAAGCGGTCTTTCATGGCGAAGGCATCGCTAAGGGCACCCTCTACATCGGCTGGTTTCTCAATGTTCATGCCGACGTGACCGTAAGATTCGGCTAGTTTTACAAAGTCTGGAAGGCTGTCCATATAGGACTCTGAATAGCGATTCTCGTAAAAGAACTCTTGCCACTGACGCACCATGCCCAGATAGCGATTATTCAATAAGATGATTTTAATCGGCAAGTGGTATTGCTTACAGGTTGAAAGCTCCTGGATGTTCATCTGGATGCTACCTTCACCCGTGACACAGGCAACTTGAGCGCTGGGGTCAGCAAACTGGCACCCCATGGCGTATGGCAAGCCAACGCCCATGGTGCCCAAGCCGCCGGAGTTGATCCAGCGGCGAGGCTTATCGAATTTGTAATACTGTGCTGCCCACATCTGGTGTTGACCGACGTCAGAAGTGACATAGGCTTCACCTTTAGTGACTTCCCACAATTTTTCAATCACGTACTGTGGCTTAATGAGGCTACTGCTTTTGTCGTAACTCAGGCAGAGTTTTCCGCGCCATGCGTCGATTTGTGCCCACCAAGCCTTTAATGCTGCTGATGGTTGCGGTGGTTCCGCAGCAACGAGTTCGTTCATTTCCGCCAAAACGGACTTAACTTCGCCCACGATAGGTACATGGACTTTTACACGTTTGGAAATCGATGATGGGTCGATATCCACATGAATGATGGTGCGATCTTTGCTGTAAAAATGATTGGGATTGCCGATTACCCGATCATCAAAGCGGGCACCTACGGCCAATAGCACGTCACATTCCTGCATGGCCATGTTGGCCTCATAGGTGCCATGCATGCCCAGCATTCCGACGAATTGCTTGTCAGTAGACGGGTAACCACCCAAGCCCATGAGGGTGTTGGTAACGGGGACGCCTAATGCCTTCACCAGTTTAACCATCGCCTCAGACGCGTCGCCCAGTACCACGCCTCCTCCGGTATAGACCATGGGGCGTTTTGCTTCCATCAGTAGTTTGATGGCTTTTTTGATTTGGCCGCTGTGTCCTTTGGTGACAGGGTTGTATGAGCGCATTTCAACCGTGTCGGGATAGATGAACTCAGTCTTGTGTGCAGTGATGTCTTTGGGAATATCTACAACTACTGGACCAGGACGCCCTGTTTTAGCGATATGAAATGCCTTTTTTATGGTGGAGGCAATGTCTTTGACATCTTTCACTAGGAAGTTATGTTTTACGCACGGGCGTGTTATGCCCACCATGTCTACCTCTTGGAAGGCGTCTAACCCAATGGCTGGCACAGGCACTTGCCCACTGATCACGACAAGCGGGATTGAGTCCATATAGGCCGTGGCGATGCCAGTAATGGCATTGGTCGCTCCAGGTCCGGAGGTGACCAAGGCAACCCCTACCTCACCCGTGGCGCGTGCAAAAGCATCGGCTGCATGTACGGCGGCTTGTTCGTGACGGACGAGGATGTGTTTGAAGTGATCCTGCTTGTAGATCGCATCATAGATGTGTAAAACAGCACCGCCTGGATAGCCGAATACGTATTGAACGTTTTCTTGATCCAAGCAACGGATCACGATTTCTGCGCCCGTGATTTGATGTGGATGAGCTGAGTCTGCCATAAATCTTTTTTGATTATTTTGATGGGTTATTTGGTAACCCGACAGGATAATGGTTTGAGCTTGTCAGGTCAAGAAAAAAGGGTTAAAAAATGAATGGGTTAAGGGACTGTCATGTAGGCAGCCACTCGACGGTGAGGGGTGTTGGGGGCTTCAGAAAAATGACAAGCTATTTCATATTAAAATGGGTAGAGTTTTTTCCGGATACGGTTGCATTTGCATCGACAAGTCAATCGCTTGGATATTTTTAGTAATTGCGCCAACCGAGATTCGGTCTACACCAGTGAGCGCAATTTCTCGTACGTTTTCAAGTGAAATGCCTCCAGAAGCCTCAAGAATCGCTGGGATGTGCCTCTCACGGTTGAGCTTAACGGCGGTGCATAATAGTTCGGTGGAGAAGTTGTCTAATAGGATGTTCGTCGCGCCAGCATTGAGTGCCTGATCAAGTTCATCCAGATTTTCGACCTCTATCTGGACGCTTTTGTCGGCGTTCAGTGTGAATGCTTGCTGCATCACTGCTACAATACTCCCAGCGGCTGCAATATGGTTTTCTTTGATAAGGATGCCGTCATATAAAGCCAATCGCTGATTTTCTCCACCTCCGACACTGACAGCATATTTTTGCGCGAGCCTTGCTTGCGGGATAGTTTTTCGAGTGTCGAGAATCTTAGCTTGCGTGCCGGCGATCGCATCCACGTATTTTCGAGTGGCTGTCGCAGTGGCTGAAAGCGTCTGCAAGAAGTTGAGTGCACAGCGCTCAGCAGTCAGCAAGGCGCGTGCCATTCCGTCGATTTCGCAGAGCACCTGATTGGCTTCTACGCGACTTCCTTCTGAAGTATGCCAAGTGATGATGGTGTCAGGGTCGACTGACTTGAAGCATGCGTTTACCCAGTCGATTCCACATATGATCGCAGTTTCTCTGGCAAGGATAACCGCATGAGCCCTTTGGTCAGCGGGCAGCAGTTGTGCAGTTAAGTCTCCGCTGCCAATGTCTTCATCCAGCGCAGCACGCACCTGATCTTGTACATAGGCATCGAAGCCGTGTGACCCTTTCGGGTAGAGTTGTGAAAATTGCGTCATTGTGACCAGAAGTTAATGAGTGGATTCGATTATAATGCTATCAAACAATTGATCAGACGTAACGATAAAACACGAATTACTATGAAGCTTTTATACACGACAAATAGCCCATACGCACGTAAGGTGCGTATTGTGGCGGCAGAGAAGCATATTGAGGTTGAGCTGCAGGAAGTGGTGCTGTCAGACCCTGACTGTCCAGTCAAACACTACAATCCCTTAGGTAAAGTGCCGGTGTTGATTCTGTCGGATGAGGAGTCCTTGTATGACTCACGCGTGATTACCGAATATTTGGACAACCGCACACCACAGGCGCATCTGATTCCCAAAGACAATGGCTCGAAATCAGCAGTCCGACGTTGGGAGGCGCTTGCCGACGGTGTTTGTGATGCGGCAGTGGCCGTGATGCTTGAGCAGCGAAAGCCCTTAGAAAAGCAGGATGAAGCAACGATTGGCAGGCAAATGGACAAGGTGCTACGTGGATTGAGCGTGCTGAACAACGACCTTGACACTCATAAGTGGTGCGTCGCTAATACTTTTAGCTTGGCCGATATCGCTGTGGGTTGTGTACTTGGCTATATCAAACTAAGGTTTAGCCAAGTAATTGACTTGGCTAAGGATTATCCGAATCTTGAACGCATCAATAAGGCGTTGCAGGCGCGCAAATCATTCAAGGAAAGTGCACCTGTTTCGAATTAGTCGGCCGATGAGTTCACTTGCCTGGCTTTGCCAGAAGATTTTCCATTAGAAACTCTCAAAGCGTAAAGATTGGGGTAAATACAATGGGCAAATCGAAGGGTTTTGATTTACATCTATTAAATCTTCTGCACATCTTGCAGTTGTACCCGCAACAAAATGCTCTATTAACTTCACTTGCTTTTCAGAATTTAATCTACTCATCTTCATGCCGTCCTAGATAACACTTTATGCGTTATCTAGGACGGTCCCAAAGTGACTATTGTTCTCAGACCGTGCCAGTTAAATTGCTGGACACTACTGATAAAAAGTATGTTTTTAGGTTTATCCCCCTTGCTTAATCTAAACTTTTTATCAACAATGACACAATGGAATGCGCTGACATGGTCCCAGCATCAAAGAGACATGTCAGGTTCCTAAATAAAACGGATAGATAACGATGCTCACACTCAACCACCCCTTGCCAAACTTCAGGTTGCCAGCAACCAGTGGAAAAGTTTTTGAAAGTTCAGGCTATTTGGGTAAGACACTGATTCTTTACTTTTACCCTAAAGATTCAACCCCAGGCTGCACCACTCAGGGCGTCCAGTTCAGAGACTATTACAATCAGTTTCAGGAACATCAGGCGGAAGTGTTTGGCATTTCACGCGACAACATCAAATCTCATGAGCAATTTAAGGAGAAGTTCGGCTTCCCGTTTGAGTTGCTAGCAGACACGGAAGAAGAAGCTTGTACTCTACTAGGTGTCATTAAAATGAAAAACATGTACGGAAAACAAGTGCGTGGCATTGAACGGAGTACCTTTGTCATTGATAAGCACGGTCAGATCGTAAAGGAATGGCGAGGTGTCAAGGTAGAGGGGCACGTAGAGGAAGTATTGAATTTTATAAAAACACTTTAGGGCTAGAAAGTTAATGTATGACTAAAAAATCTGCCGCATCAAGAAAACTATTTGTTCTCGATACCAATGTGTTGATGCATGATCCTTCATCACTTTATCGTTTTGAAGAACATGACATCTACCTGCCGATGGTGACCCTTGAAGAGCTGGATAACAATAAAAAAGGTCTAACGGAAGTTGCTCGCAACGCGCGTCAAGCCAGCCGTAGCATAGAAGAAATTGTTGGCTCCGATCTGGGTGATTTGGAACAGGGGTTTTCTTTATCGCTCAACGGTAACAAACAGGCTACAGGACATCTTTTCCTACAAACAAACGAGCTATACATCGATTTGCCAGGACTTGCTGGCAACAAAGCAGACAACCAGATTATCAGCGTTGTCATCTGCCTGCAAAAACAGCATCACCCCCGCCAGGTTATTCTAGTCAGCAAAGACATCAACGTGCGTATCAAAGCGCGTGCAATGGGAGTGCAGGCGCAAGACTACTTCAATGACAAAGTACTTGAGGATACCGATGTACTTTATAGTGGAATGAAAGAGCTGCCTGCTGATTTCTGGGAGCAGCACAGCAAGGCCATGGAGTCATGGCAAGAGTCTGGGAGGATGTTCTACCGCCTCACTGGACCTTTATGTAAAACATTTATGGTCAATGAGTTTGTTTATTTCGACAATGAAAAACCTTTTCACGCCATTGTGAGAAGCATAGGTGGTGATACCGCTGTGCTGGAGGTTGTCAAAGACCATATGCAGTCCAAGCATAACGTATGGGGCATCACAGCACGTAATCGCGAGCAAAATTTCGCTCTGAATCTGCTCATGGATCCGGAAATCGATTTTGTCAGCCTGCTTGGGCAAGCTGGCACAGGAAAGACCTTACTTACCTTGGCCGCAGCACTGACTCAAGTGCTGGATAAGAAACTTTACTCTGAAATCATCATGACGCGTGTTACCGTTCCAGTGGGTGAGGATATCGGATTCCTTCCAGGGACTGAAGAAGAGAAAATGACCCCATGGATGGGGGCGCTTGAAGACAATCTGGATGTTCTGAACAAAAGCGATGATGAAGCTGGCGAATGGGGGCGTGCAGCCACTCAAGACTTGATTCGTACGCGCATCAAAATCAAATCGCTCAATTTTATGCGGGGGCGCACCTTTCTGAATAAATTCCTCATTATTGACGAAGCGCAGAACCTGACACCTAAACAAATGAAAACTCTGATTACTCGCGCAGGACCAGGCACCAAAGTGGTTTGTCTCGGCAATATTGCGCAAATCGACACCCCATACCTCACGGAAGGAAGCTCAGGTATTACCTATGTGGTTGACCGCTTCAAGGGCTGGGGTCATAACGGTCATATCACCCTGCAACGCGGCGAGCGCTCCCGCTTGGCCGATTTCGCGGCGGAAGTCCTGTAACACTAGAAACAACAGTTAAACGCTCAATAATCCTACAAGCCCTTATGAACATTCAACATCTTCACCCCAACCCAACTCACCCAATGGGGGAGGGTGCTTTTACGTCGATCACACGGTTGCCTGGCTGCGTTACTCTTCGTAGCAGAGGGCGGTCATGCTGCCTCATCGTGCCTTGCCATACATCCAAAAAACCGCAACTCAACGTGTTTCACTGCGGTTTCTAGGATCATGAGAATGTGTCGAGGTTTTTATACTTTACTGATCGCACAATTTCTATCTGCGCTGGCTGACAACGCCTTACTATTTGCTGCGATTGCGCTACTCGTAAAAATGAATGCGCCAGGCTGGCACACCCCACTTTTACAGCAGTGCTTTGTCATTTCTTACATCGTACTTGCCCCGTTTGTAGGTTCATTTGCCGATGCCCTTTCTAAAGGGCGCGTCATGTTCATCTCCAATGCTGTCAAGTTCGCTGGGAGTCTAGCTATGGTGCTGGGGATGCCCCCTTTGTATGCCTATGGAATTGTGGGGATTGGCGCGGCCGCCTATTCACCGGCGAAGTATGGCATTCTTACCGAAATGCTCCCTCCTGAGAAGTTAGTCAATGCCAACGGCTGGATGGAAGGCTCTACTGTCATGGCCATTATACTTGGGGCGATTCTAGGCGGCATTATGGCAAGCAAAGATCCTTACTTTGCCATGTATATCATTACCCTGTTGTACATGACCGCAGCAATCTTTAACACTTATATCCCCAAACTGCCAATTGACCATATGCTCCCAAAAAAGACGCCATGGTACATACTAAGAGACTTTTGGTATTCATTTAAGGCGTTATGGCAAGATACACGCGGCCAAGTTTCACTAGCTGTGACCACTTTATTCTGGGGGGCTGGTGCGACCTTGCGTCTCGTGGTCATCGCTTGGGCCGCCAGCACTTTAAACTTTGATTTGGAGCAAGCCACACAGCTCATGGCGTTACTTGCTGTCGGCATTGCAGTGGGCTCAGTGATTGCAGCCAAATACATCAAACTGGAAGAAGCCACCAAGGTACTCCCAGCTGGCATCGTCATGGGTGGGCTTGTCGTCATCATGGCGTTCGTACAGCATTGGCAACTCGCAGCAGCGATACTGTTCACCATTGGTGGATTGGCAGGATTTTTTGTTGTTCCACTCAATGCATTACTGCAACACCGTGGTCATGAACTGATTGGGGCAGGGCACTCGATCGCCGTACAGAATTTCAATGAACACATCGGCATATTGCTGTTGCTGGGTGCCTATCTCCTGATGGTCAAGGCGCACCTGCCTATCAATCTGATTGTGATTGTATTTGGTCTGTTTGTAAGTTTGTGCATGACGGTCATTCACCGCCGCTATCGGTATGGCGTTTAGGAAATAGACTAATGCAATTTAACGCGCGACTCGGTGCGTCTAGATATCATATGCGCCAGCGTTTGCAAGGTCATGCTCCAGAAGCCATGTAAAGCCATCAGGTGTAACTTGTACAGTGATTGGTACATGACTCTTGCGATCAAACCTTCGACAAATAGGCTGCCAGAAATCGCTCCCATCAAGTTGCCTACCGTGGTGTATTTGCCAAGATTCACCAATGATCCGTAATCACGATAAGTGAATTCAGGTAGATTATTTTTACCGGCCACTCGGCGCTTGACTGTCTTTGTCAACATATCGGCCTGCTGGTGTGCAGATTGCGCGCGCGGGGGGATCGTCTCATCACCATGCCCTAGCCACGGGCAAGCGGCACAGTCTCCGAAGGCAAAAACATTTTCATCCAAGGTGGTCTGCAAGGTTCTCTTAACCACTAACTGATTGATGCGATTAGTTTCCAGACCATCGATCTCATGCAAGAAGTCTGGGGCCTTAATGCCCGCAGCCCAAACTACCAAGGATGATGAGATGTATTTACCGCTGTGGGTATGCACCCCCTCACTAGTCACCTCTGTTACACGCTCACCGGAGTAGACGTTGACATTGAGCTTCCTCAGCTCTAAGTCCACCAAGTGTGATAACTTGGGTGGTAAAGCAGGTAACACACGCTCTCCTGCCTCAATCAATGATATTTTCACATCGCGGTCAGGGTTGATTTTATCTAGGCCATAGGCTGCCAGTTCTCGCGTCGTCTTATGCAACTCGGCTGACAACTCAACCCCTGTCGCTCCCGCCCCAACAATGACTACCTCCAGCTGCCCGGGTTGCACCGCATCTACTTGAGTCTGTGCGCGCAACAGTGCATTGTGCAAACGTCGGTGAAACCGCTCCGCCTGATCCTGCGTATCTAGTGCGATAGAATGCTCCAGTGCGCCTTTTACGCCAAAATCATTGGTGGTGCTCCCAACGGCGATAATCAGGGTGTCATATTTGAATGTACGGCGAGGAATGACCTCAATACCATCTTCATCATAATTGGGGGCGATGGAGATTTCACGATTGGTCCGATCTAAGTGATCCATGTTGCCTAATCTGAATCGAAAATGGTGCCAATGCGCCTGTGCTAAATAGACCAGTTCATGCCTCTCTGGGTTCATGCTGCCTGCGGCAATTTCATGCAACAGTGGCTTCCAAACGTGCGTCTTTGACTTATCAATCAAGGTGATTTCGGCCTTGCCCTTGCGCCCCAGCGAGTCACCGAGCTTGGTGGCAAGCTCTAAACCACCGGCACCGCCTCCCACAATCACGACATGATGTAAATCATCTGACTTTTTCATATTTAACAGTCTACTTTCTAATGATTGAAGGGCACATCTATCAATACATTTTTTGCGGGCATCCGCTACGCGCTTACGGGCAATACTGCATCTCAAACTCTGCACTTATAGAAACGCCCTCAAATAAAAAAGCACCTTCCGCTAGCGCGACCAAGTGCTTTTGCTTATCTGCACATTACTCGTTACCTGTCATTGTTCCGTTGCTACGAATAAAGGCGATCACCTTCAATACGTCATCCGGGCGCAGCCCTTCTGCTGGATTATCAGGCTGCATTAAACCTAAACCCTTAGCTCCCATCCCACCATTGGTGCCATGCCAGATGGTTTCAAACATACCTTTATTGGTCGCGTTCTTCGCATATTTAAAGTTAGGTCCTTGCAAACTTGGACCCACTGCTCCCTCAGCAGCACCGCCATGGCATGCTTGACATGAAAATAGATTAAATTTCTTTTTTCCCTCTTTAATATCATCCGCTTTCCCAACATATGGGTTCTTTCCTGTCGCTATGAATTCTTTAGCCGCAGGCGTATCAAACATGGCAGCGTCAATTTTAAGCGGTGAGCCATCTTGCGTAGTCACAAGATCTATCATTTTTAAATCACCGCCACTTGAAGCGCCATCACCTGTACCGGAACCTTGTCCACAAGATACCAATGTTGCCAATATCGCCATCAGAAATGCATAGTTTTTCATACCATTTACTTCCTATTTATCTTTCTATTTATCTTCCGCAGTGCGCGCGCAGTTTGTGAAATGCCTAATCATAGCGCATTTTGTTACAAAATGTAAAAAAACGGTCGCAAATGCGACCGTTTTCTAATTTGCATTCCAGCTGAATAAATTACTCGTTGCCCGTCACTTTACCGTTGCTACGAATGAAAGCAATTACTTTTAATACCTCATCCACTTTCAAACCATCATCTGGTGCCATCAAACCAAATCCCTTACCTCCCATACCCCCATTGGTACCATGCCAGATGGTTTCAAACATGCCTTTGTTGGTCGCATTTTTTGCATATTTGAAGTTTGGTCCCTGCAAGCTCGGACCAACTGCACCTTCAGCAACGCCGCCATGGCAGGCTTGGCATGAAAATAGATTGAATTTCTTTTTCCCAACTTTAATATCATCAGCCTTACCAACGTAAGGATTTTTACCCGTTGCCAAGAACTCTTTGGCTGCTGGAGTATCGAACATCGCTGCATCAATTTTTAATGGTGAACCATCCTGAGTTGCGACCAAGTTAATATCTGCATAAGCATTGCCCGCCAAAACCAACATGGAACCGAGTAATGCTGACGCTAAAGTTTTATTGCCTAACATGTTATCTCCTGACTTTATTTATCCCATAAATGCGTTACATTTTTCTCATGCTAAGCGCACTGTTCAACGCATGTTTATTCAAACGTAGTTGTTTCATTATTGGTTGACTTAACAACGCAAAATAACGTGCACATTCTACTCTGTTTTTGGAGTTGCGTCACCGCGAGTTGCTTTGTTTCTGGTTTGCGATTTTTTATACACATCCATCAAGTCATCTCCCTCAACCACAGGTACATGCGGAATGCCATAGTCATCCAAAATTTTGTTGATTTTATCTTTGTTTCTTTCCAATGCAGCGTTAATCAGCGCAATACGCTCTTTGTCTTTTTTACGCACACCTACTGAGATATTCCAGTATTCTTTGCCTTTAACATTCACATCTTGATATTCTGGAATCAATACAACTTCTAATGGAGTTTTTGATTGCTTGGCGAAATACCCACCAATTGGCCCCCAAACAACAGCGACATCTATTTCCCCCTTAAGCAAATCATCAATCAAATAACTTGGCGGCAAATTCAAATCGCGTTGCATACGATAAGGTCTTGCATTCTGCATTAAACCATGGTCATTCAGGGGAATAGTTGCAGGACTTTGACCAACAATGCCAATCACCGCTTTTTTCAAATCCGGGCTATCCCAGTTGGTAATTTTTAAACCACTGTCTTTTTTATACACAAACACATGACCGGAACGATAATAAGGCTTGCTGGTACGTAAAGCATCATTGTCCGGGGTTGTGTCCATAATCACATCACAACGGTTAGCGTTAATGGTATTTCTTAAAAAGCCTTGGCGACTATACGCATAGGTATAGGAAAGTTTTTTGCCCAAATCTTTCGCTAGCACTTCAGCAATCTTGTCTAAAAATCCCTCTTGTTTCAGATTTGAATACGGCATGAGGTCAGGGTCGGCACACACCTTGAATTCCGAGTCATCTGCCACACGGCGAATTTCACCAATGCGTCCTTCGTCTGGGTTGAGTGATGGGAGCTGCGGCTCTTCCGCAGAGACATTTGAAGCGACCGCCAATAAAGCAGCAACACTTAATAACTTAAAGTGATTTAACATTATTTGTTCCTTAATGATCAAAACGGGCTTGAGATAAACACCGCCTGATTCGTAGAGTACTGCTTAATTCAAAAAGTTCTTACATTTTGTTACGTTAAAACTAAACTTGATTAGCATGAATGTTCAGAAATTGGCTGTTTTCAAGGCATTTTCCGAAAGTGCAAGCTACAAACTTTGCTTACCCCTCTCCCCAACCCTCTCCCACAAGGGGAGAGGGGGCGTAATGACATGCGCCAGTGGGTTTTCACCCTCCCACAAGGGGAGAGGGGGCGTAATGACATGCGCCCGCGGGTTTTCACCCTCTCCTTTGATGGGAGAGGGTTGGGGAGAGGGTGAAAAGCTTTCTGCGCTCTTATCACAACCAAGACTCCTAGAAATTCGTGCTAATCAAGAAACTAAAAGAAATACGGAATCAATTTTTGTGACTGCGCAGTTTATTGTAACGAATTTATTGTAATCACTGTTTATCTAAACTTAAAAAATCTACACATAATAAAACACCCCGACGAATCGGGGTGTTTTATTTACAGCTTTAAACTAGTGATTCGCTAGTAATCGATATCTTTCGACAATCAATTACAGGCTAAACACTGTCAATGCACCACCACCAGGAGCAGCATTGTACTTAGTCAATTCAGCGTAACCACCAGCAGCACCCAAAGCGTCAGTTGGAGTTGTTAAGCCAAGGTTCATCGCTACACCAGCCCAGCCACCAACACCTGACAATACGCCAACGTATTGTTTGCCTTTGTTGCCATATGTGAATGCGTTACCAATCACGCCAGAACCCACTTGGAATTTCCAGAGTTCTTTACCTGATTTAGCATCCAACGCTTTGAACCAGCGGTCCAGAGTGCCGTAGAATACCAAGTCAGAAGCGGTTGTTAAAGCACCACCCCAAGCAGAGAATTTCTCTTTGTTGTACCAAACTTTTTTGTTGGTCATTGGGTCATAAGCACCGAAACCACCCATTACACCGTCTGGACCTGGGAACATGGTCAATGTAGCACCTACCCATGGTTGACCAGCAACGTATTTAGACTCAACTGGCTCGTATGTCATACATACGTGGTTCAATGGAGTGTAAATCAAACCAGTGCGTGGTGAGTAAGCAGCTGGTTGTTGGTCTTTAGTACCCAATGCAGCTGGGCAAATGCCTTTAGCATTGTAGTCTTGGTGAGTAGAAGCTGATGCCAATTTGTTTGGAACACCGGTCTTCATGTCAACATCAGTTGCCCAGTTAACGAATGGGTGTACTTTTTCAGCAGCTTGCAATTTACCGTTGTGAGCGTTCCATGTGTAAGCGAAGCCGTTGCGGTCATGGTGCCATGCGTATGTTTTGCCACCTTTGTCGAACAAGATGACTTCGTTAATACCGTCGTAGTCCCACTCGTCGTGTGGAGTCATTTGCATACCCCATTTTGCAACGCCAGTGTCTAAGTCACGTGCGAATACAGTCATAGACCATTTGTTGTCGCCTGGACGTACGTCTGGGTTCCAAACAGATGGGTTACCTGTACCGTAGTAAACCAAGTTGGTACGTGCATCATATGGCCACCAACCCCATACAGAGCCACCACCATGTTGCCAACCATCTTTAACAGCTTGTGGTTTCAACCATGTTTTAACGCCAAGGTCTGCTTCACCGATTTTCAGTTGGTCGTTAGGCAATTTTTTGAAAGAACCGCCCAATTTGTTACCGCCATTTACGTCTTGGTAAACTGACAATGCGCTGTACTCAGGCACATCTTTGTTGAAGCCGTCGCCGATCAATACTTCAGCGTCAGGGCCTGTTGAGTATGCTTTCCATGCCAATGAACCATCAGCAATGTTGTATGCAGCGATAAAGCAACGTACGCCGAACTCAGCACCTGAACAACCGGTCAACACTTTGTCTTTAATAACGTGTGGAGCGTTAGTGTTGGTAGCGCCAACTTTTGGGTCTGTGTTCAAAATAGACCAAACTTTAGCACCGGTTTTAGCGTCCAAAGCAACTAGGTTACCGTCGTTTTGTTGCAAGAAGATTTTGCCGTCGCCGAAGCCTAAGCCACGATTAACGTTATCGCAGCACAATACAGCTTGTACTGATGGGTCTTGTTTAGGGAAATATGACCAAACGATTTTTTGGTTGTCGTTCAAGTCAAGCGCGTATACGTTGTTTGGGAATGCTGTATGTACATACATCATGTTACCAACAACTACTGGTGAACCTTCGTGACCGCGGTTAACACCAGTTGCGAATGTCCAAGCTGCTTTCAGGTTTTTAACGTTACCTTTGTTCACTTGTGACAAAGCACTGTAGCCTTGGTTGTTGTGCTGACCACGTGGGTGAGCCCAGTTGTTTGCATCTTTCATTGCTGCTTCTTGATCTGCTGCTGCGAATGCAACTAAAGGCATTGCTGCAACTAAGCCAAGAGCTAACTTGATTTTGTTGATTTGCATATTAATCTCCAAAGTTAAACTACTAAAAGTTAAACTACTAAGGTTTAAATAAAATGATCCCTCTTAATCTGTTAAAGTTTTTGATGTATCCTCAAATTTTTAACAGTCTTGTGGAACTATTTTTTAGCACGTTTTAGGTGCGTTTCGAAACTATATATCAGTCATCCACGAATTGCAATAGATTGTTTACAATTTGTTTACAAATTAATTTTATTGGCTGGATTCTTAGTTAAATCCCGCTTTAAATTGCATTAACGATTTATAATAAACCGTTAATAATCAATAAGAAAGACCATTTTTGCCTATGATAAGCAACGCTTATAATTTGTATCCAGAACTTGATGTGACAGAGTCACATTTGCTTAAAGTGGATGAAACTCATGAAATTTATTACGAAATTTGCGGCAACCCGCAAGGTGCGCCGGTGGTATTCTTGCATGGTGGTCCCGGTAGCGGCTGCAATCCGACGCAACGCCGCTTTTTCGATCCCAAGCACTACCGGATTATTCTCATTGATCAGCGCGGCTGTGGTCGAAGCAGGCCTTTGGGGTGCATAGCGCACAACACTACGCAACACCTGGTCGATGATATTGACCGGATACGCCAGCAGTTAGGGATAGCCCGATGGTTGGTATTTGGAGGCTCTTGGGGTAGCACTTTGGCATTGGCTTATGCCACTCAGCATACTGCGCATATCAGTGGCCTTATTCTACGCGGCATATTTTTAAGCCGCCCGACAGAACTCCATTGGTTTTTAGGGGCGGTTAAGCAGTTTTATCCGGAACATTGGGAAACATTGTGCGCTTATCTGCCCGCAGGTGAGCGTGAAGACGTGCTTCGATCCTATCAATGTTTGGTTTTCTCGGAGGACCCCGCCATTAGCATTCCAGCTGCAATACAGTGGAATGCGTTTGAAAGTGGCATCATGACCCTGTTGCCCAGAGCCGCTGGCGATGGTGAGGTCCATGATGCTGTGGAATTGGCCCGCGCTAGGGTGCAAATCCACTACATCGCGCATCATTGTTTTATCTCGGGGTCAGCATTGCTGGCAGAAGCGGCCAATAAACTCGCACATACCCCTACTGTCATCGTGCAAGGGCGTTATGACATGGTTTGTCCGCCCATTACGGCTTGGGAACTTAGCAAAGCCATGCCACATGCAACGTTCCATATGATCGATGATGCAGGACATTCGGCCATGGAGACGGGGACATTGTCGGCACTGGTGGGTGCTACAGAATGCTTCAAAAGCTTATCCAGTTCAGATCCGACATGAAACGCACCCGATTCAATCTGATCCCTGATCTAGCACTGAAGTCTAACCTCCACAAGGCACTTCAACTGTCACGTGAGACTTATGAGCGGCAGCGTTACAACACGCCTATGTTTGTTATGTTCGAAACGTTGAAGGCATTCCAGCGTCACAATGCATTCGGTCTGTCCGCATCGCTCTCCTTTTATGCGATGTTCGCGTTAATTCCGATGGTGCTCTTGATGTTCTTTTTATTGAGCCATTGGGTTTTTAGTTCTGACTACGCCATCATCAAGCTCGCTATCGTCACTAGCAATCTGGTGCCTCAACTCAGTAACAGCATTATGGTGGAGGTATACAACGCTTCCAAACACCGCGCGGCGTGGGGTGCATTAGGGGTGTTTGTTTTGCTGTGGACGGTGACCCCGCTCGCCGGCGCCATGCGCAGCGCTTTCTATAATATAGCGGCACTGATAGAGCCTCCCTCGTTCTTTCGCAGAAAAGTGAAGGATGTTATCGCCATCATTGGCATGTTACTTTTATTCTTCTTATTTACTTTTGCCGGATTGGCGCTTGAAAATGTGGTCACTTTTTTAGGGGAAAACATCGCTGCACTTCAGTCGAGCAGCGTGGCCATCATGACCTCACTTTTGATGACCACTTTATTGATCGCCGCTCTCTACTTTGCTTTTTTTCCAGTCAAACTGCATTTTCGTCACATTTTGATTGGTGCTTTATTCACCGCGGTGCTGTGGCTACTTATGCGTCCGGCATTTACGGTATTTTTTTCGATGAATGCATCCTATGGCGCCATTTTTGGCGGGATGAAAAATCTGTTTATTTCTATCACATGGCTCTACTTCAACTTTGCCGTATTCTTGTTGGGAACAGAGTTGATTGCCACACTGCGAAAAAAAGAGGTGTTGCTACTTAAAGGGCTCTTCAATGAAGAGATCGAAAACTCATCCCAACTACCGCTTCACTACATCGAAAAGTTGATGCAGCGCTATGGCCACACCTACCAGCAAGGTGAGTACATCTTTAAGCGCGGTGAGGCCATCGGAAATCTGTACTATCTGGTCAGCGGGCAAATTCAGCTCATGAAAGAGGATGAGTCTCTACGCAGACTTGGACCTGGGGACTACTTCGGTGAGTTGGCCATGCTGTCTAACACGCCTGCCATCGCGGATGCCCTAGTGGTTTCAGACCATGCAGCCGTCATCTCGATGCACTCAGACAATATCGAGATCTTGCTGCTGGACGAGCCTAAAGTGGCCATGCGATTTCTCCGGCAAATGGCGGACAGATTACAAAAGCGTTTCGCGTGATTTTGTTTTAGAATGGCAGCATCTTATCCATGCATTAATCCATATAGGCAGAGTCGTTTATGGCAAAGAGTTCATCCCTCCATCAGCAAGCAACCCAGTTTGAAATGCAGCCTGTACTGCAATTGCTCAACTCAGGCAGGCTGGCAGAAGCCGAAGCCGCCGCCAAAAAACTGGTGGCGCGTTACCCAAACACGTTTATCCTGTATAACATACTCGGCATTGCACAGGATGGTTTAAGCAAATATAGTGACGCAGTGAATAGCTACACTAAGGCACTGGCGCTACAACCTGACACGCCTGATTTACATTTCAATCTCGGCATCGCACTTGCCAACATTCAAAAATACGATGAAGCGGCAAAGCATTATCAGCGCGCAATCGCGTTAAATCCTCACTTCTTTGAGGCCTACGCAAACTTGGGGATTGTGCTACAAAAGCAAGGCCTGCTTGAAGATGCGGTTGAGCATTACCGCACGGCGCTCGGTATTCATGAGGATGCGCGCGGGCACTTCAACTTAGGGACAGCGCTGCGCGATCAAGGAAAACTGGATGAGGCCATCGTACACTTCAGGCGCGCCATTAACATGTTCCCGAATTATGCCGATGCTCACAATTATTTGGGGGAGTGTCTGCGTGATCAAGGCAACATGGAGGATGCCATCAAGAGCTATCTGGACACCTTACAGCTTAACCCAGACCATGCCGGCGCCAATTACAACATGGGGGAATTCCTCTACTTGGCAGGACGTTTTGATGAAGCAGTGGGGCATTTTGAGCGATCCAAACTGGACGACTGGCAGGAGCGCGCACTTTACTGTACCTACAAAGCGCAACACTTTGACGAGTTTAAAGCCAAGCTGGATGAGATCGTGCGCACCCATAAAAAGCATGATGCGCCCTTTTTGGCGACACTCTCCACGCACTACGCCACCAATTTTGGCACAGAAGATCCATATAACTTCTGTAAGAACGGCTTCGATTTTGTCTATCAAAACAGCATCAAAGAGCTGGCGGAACCTGACAGTCAGTTCCTGAAAGAGCTACTGCACGACATTGACAACACCGCCATCGAAGTGCGCGCTCAGGGCATGATCATCAACGGCAAACAATCTGCCGGCAACTTGTTCAAACGTCCTGAAGCCTCTTTCAGAAAACTGGGTGAGCTGGTCAAGCAAGAGTTTATTAACTATAGGAATAAATTCGCCGGAGCTGATTGCGAATTGATCAAATCATTTCCCAAAGAACTGGAATTCACCAGTTCATGGTATGTGAGGCTGCGTCGAGGCGGGTTTGTTGATCGCCACATCCATGAGGTCGGTTGGATTAGCGGCGCGGTGTATTTAGTCCTGCCAAAGGAAAAGCAAGATCCCAGCGAAGGCTGCTTTGAATATGGCTTGCATGGCGACAACTACCCCCAAAAGCATGATCATTTCCCAGTCGGGTTGGCGACCCCCAAAGTGGGCGATATTGTGTTGTTTCCATCCTCACTGTTTCACCGCACTATTCCTTTTAACTCGAACGAAGAGCGTATTTGCATCGCATTTGATTTAAAACCGGAAGGCGATATTTTTAGACATTCAAATTATTAAACTCTAATGGTTAAACTTTAGTAGTGCCGTCGCAAGATAAGAAATCTGTCATCGTAGCGCCATCGTTATAAAGTGGTGCAAATTAAGGAAGCACGGAATAAGTCTCCATGAACCACGTTGCGAATAAATTTGAGATGATTGCAAGGCGTGCGACACAGGTTGTAGTCATTCTACAAAGCCAAGGAGCACAACGAAGCAAGCGCGCAAATTTATTGCAACCCTTATGGGCACAGGGTTTGCGGGCGGTCTGCTGTGTTAGACTTCTTGCGAAGGGAATGACCATTCGCTACAAAGTTTGCCGTGCATCCCATCCCGCAAACCTCATGTGCGTGGTCATGAGGACTTGTTCCGTGCTTCCTTAATGCATCATGCCGGATGACTATCTCGTGACGATGCTGTCTAAGAAAGCCAAAATATCTGATTCTTCTTCAAGGATTGTTTGACGCCATGTTGAGATGTTGTGGCGGTCATGACTCTCTCCTATGCATACAAGCTTCTGATCAACTGACTCTCAAATGGAATCAGCATGGTCGTGAGCAACAATTGGGCGATGAGGATCGTGATCAGTGGGCTCAGATCAACGTGAGCTAAGGGTGGAATAAGCTTGCGTACGGCTTGGAGTATGGGGGTGTTGAGTGCGTGTAAGACTGGGGCGATAGGGGTATGTGGGTTGATCCAGCTGAGGATAGCCTCTAGCAGAATGGAGTAAAAGAAGATCGAAACGCTGAAAATGATGACACCGATCAATGCGATTGCGCCAATTTTTAGCCCAACCTCCCCATCTGCTACCAAGAAAGGAAAGTCTTTAAGCCACAGGGAGCCGCAAGTTTGTAGCAGTTGCGCTAAGTAAGCCAGCACAATGGTGCTGAGATCTATTTTCCCCAAGCTGGGGACAATGCGACGAATGGGTTTGACCGAAAAATTGGTCACAACGACAAGCATCTGCGCCAGCTGGTGTTGAAAGGATACACGGGTCAACTGGAAATAGAAACGCAATAAAAAAGCGATCGTCAGTAGATTGAATAAGGTTTCGTGTAAAAATAAAACAGCGGTGGTGAACATTATTGATAATCTCGCATACCTGCGTCTAATGACTGCTATTCTATTGCCCTAATAGGTCTCCAAGCAATACCGATTTTTCTGCCGCGGCTTTTGCTGCATCATAGACAATCCGTCTGGTGTCAGCAGACTCGAATGCAAGAATGCCCTGTTCCGTTGTGCCACCTTTTGAGGTGACCTGAGCGCGTAGGGTCTTAACGTCTTCAGCACTTTGCGCCGCAAGCATACTGGCCCCTAGGAAAGTCTGCGTGGCCAGCATCTTTGCCGCATCAGGGCTTAAGCCCAGCTTAATTCCGGCATCTTGTAATGCTTCAATAAAATAGAACACGTAGGCGGGACCACTTCCGGAGATGGCCGTCACCGCATCCATCTGTTTCTCATCTTCAAGCCATAGTGTTTTGCCGACCGCCGCCAAGATTTGTTCTGCCTGATCTCGCTGATAACCGCTGACCTTGGGCAGGGCATAGAGTGCAGAGGCCCCCGCTTGAATCTGTGACGGGGTATTGGGCATGACGCGAATGATGGCTTGATAATCACCAAGCCAGTGCGCAAGGTCTGCACTCCTGATGCCGGCAGCAATTGAAACAACCAGCTGTGACTTGAGAGCGCTCACCAAGCCATGACACACCTCCTTAAGTTGTTGTGGTTTGACGGCTAGGATAATCACATCAGCTTCTTCCGTGAATGTGAGATTATCCGAAGCGCTGACGCCAAACTCAGTAGCAAGCGCTAGGCGTTTTTCTATGTCTAGCTCTAGTACACTGATAAGTGAAGGATCAAATCCCTTGTTAGTGAGGCCGCAGATAATCGCGCGCGCCATATTGCCACCACCGATAAAATTAATCTTCATTGATATCTCGCTTTTGAATCTAGATTTTTTATGAGGCAGACTTTCATCTGCCTGAATGCCAATCTTTTGGCTTAGTGTTGCTTGTTAGTGACAGGCAAGTTCTCATGGAAAATCTGGGTTGATTTTTTTGCTCTTGCACCGAACAAGGCGGAGCCAATCCGTACAATAGTGGCCCCGTATTGAACGGCAATTGGATAGTCATTTGACATTCCGATTGACAGCGTGTCCAAATCAAAGCCTATTCTAACCAGGCTATCATAGCACTCTCTCACTTGCTGGAATTGTCTATGTTGTTCATCAACATCCTCGCTGGGAGCTGGAATGGCCATCAAGCCGCGTAGTTTTAATCTTGGTAACGTCCAAATTTTTTGTGCCAGCAACTCAAGCTCATTGATGCCTGCACCGCTTTTGGAAGCTTCATCGCTGATATTCACTTGGATGCAAACTTGAAGTGGGGGTAAGTGTTCCGGTCGCGCATCATTTAAACGTTGTGCAATCTTTTCACGGTCCACACTATGGACCCAGTTGAAGTGCTGTGCAATCGCTTGCGTTTTGTTGCTTTGGATAGGGCCGATAAAGTGCCACTCGATCTCCAGATCGGATAGTGCGGCCTGTTTTTCGAGCGCTTCTTGTACGTAATTCTCCCCATACCGTGTTTGTCCGCAAAGAAAGCCTGCGCGAATGGCGGCGGCAGGTTGCGATTTACTGACAGCAAGCAACTGAACCTCTTGTTGATAGGGAGAGGTTAGTCTCGCAGCGCTAATAGTTGCTGCAATATCTTGTAAGCGGTCACTAAATGTGGTCATAATCGGCAAAGCTTAGAAACACAAGCACGTTTCGGTAAGAATTATAGCAGGAGCAGGTTGTGGATATTGCAAAATTACTCGTGTTTTCAGTTTGGAGTAAGGCCTCGTAGAGATTGGTGTGGATGTCGTGCAAGCTGCCGCTGACAGCGCGACTACAGGTGGGTAACGGGCTAAGGGTGGTTTATTGGTAGCCGTAGCGTACGACTGGTGGCAGTGCCTTTAATTCTTCATCATTGTATAAGCGGCCTCGTGTAATAAAAGCCATGCCGGTTCCGCAGTCCAGTGAAAAAGACCCGCTGGAGCCAGGAACAGCATCCAGTATCGTGTGCGTGTTCTCAGCAAATGAAAAGTGACTATCTCCCATATAGAAGACTGCGCCAGAAAGCTCGCCTAATATCACATCAGAAGGGCTGGGTTTGAATTCGTTAGCTGGCATGCATAATGGACCGCTACCTTCACAGCACCCACCAGACTGCAGGAAAACAATGGCGCCATGCACCGAGGCCAGTTTTTGAATGAGCTCGATTGCAGCAGGTGTGGCAGAAACACGTTCAGTCATCATTCAACCGCCATAAATTAAAGAGGCGGGATTCGCCGCCTCTTGATGATTATCCAGTGCGATCAATCAGCGAATTACGATGATGTTAGAAGAAACCTAATTTCTTAGGGCTGTAGCTTACCAGCAGGTTTTTAGTTTGTTGGTAATGATCCAGCATCATTTTGTGTGTTTCACGGCCAATACCTGATTCTTTGTAACCACCAAATGCAGCATGTGCTGGGTATGCATGGTAGCAGTTGGTCCAAACGCGACCAGCCTTGATGCCACGACCCATGCGGTAAGCACGATTGCCGTCGCGTGACCAAACACCAGCCCCCAAGCCAAATACCGAGTCATTGGCAATTGCCAATGCTTCAGCCTCATCTTTAAAGGTGGTAACAGCTAATACTGGACCAAAAATCTCTTCTTGGAAGATGCGCATTTTGTTATTACCTTTGAACAGGGTGGGTTTAACGTAATACCCATCTGCCAAGACCCCGGTCAGATTATTGCGTTCACCGCCAATAAGTAGTTCAGCACCTTCTTGTTTGCCGATATCCATATAAGACATGATTTTATTAATCTGGTCTTGCGAGGCTTGTGCCCCAATCATGGTGTTAGGGTCAAGTGGATTGCCCTGTTTGATTGCTGCAACGCGCGGTAATACTCGTTCCATAAACTTGTCGTAAACTGATTCCTGAATCAGTGCGCGTGAAGGGCATGTGCATACTTCACCCTGGTTGAAAGCAAACAGCACAAGACCTTCAACAGCTTTATCAAAGAAATCGTCATCTGCTTGAGCGATATCTTCAAAGAAGATGTTAGGTGATTTTCCGCCTAATTCCAGCGTTGCTGGAATCAGATTGCCAGCCGCTGCCTGCGCAATGACGCGACCTGTGGCAGTCGAGCCTGTGAAAGCGATTTTTGCGATACGCTTACTGTTGGCTAATGGCGCGCCAACTTCGCGACCGTAACCGTTCACAATGTTCATGACGCCAGGGGGCAGGATATCTGCGATCACTTCTATCAGGATCAGGATGCTGATAGGGGTGAACTCAGCTGGTTTCATTACGACACAGTTGCCGGCGGCGATTGCTGGTGCCAGTTTCCATGCCGCCATCAGTATGGGGAAGTTCCATGGGATGATCTGACCAACCACGCCGAGTGGTTCATGAAAGTGGTATGCAACCGTCGTTTCATCCAGTTCGCTTAATGTGCCTTCTTGTGCGCGTAAGCAACCGGCAAAGTAACGGAAATGGTCGATTGCTAATGGAATGTCAGCATTCATTGTTTCACGGATTGGCTTGCCGTTATCGATCGTTTCCGCAGTCGCCAGCAATTCCAGGTTCGCTTCCAGACGGTCTGCAACTTTCAATAATAGATTGGCACGTTCAGCAGGTGCGGTTTTACCCCACTTGTCAGCCGCTGCATGCGCAGCATCTAAAGCCAGCTCAACGTCTTCTGCACCTGAGCGTGCTGCCTGAGTGTATGGTTTGCCGGTGATTGGTGTAATTACATCAAAGTATTCGCCTTTTACAGGCGCCACCCACTTACCACCAATAAAATTATCGTATTTAGCTTTGTAAGGGATATTCACGCCCATGCTTTTTAATAAGTCTAAACTCATGCCAGCTCCTATAGGTTTTTTTATTGGTAATAGCACAAAGGTTAAACCTAAGTACTAATTAAATCAAGTGTAAGTGATGGTTTTTGGCCCATTATGTGCGACAAGCCCCGTCCTTCATGGCGGGGAGGATGTCAAAAATTGATGGTTTTGCTGGCAGGTCAGAATTTTCGCAGCATCAATTTATTTACAGCAGTTTATGGACTTAACCAAATGCTAGACGCGCACGGCGGCTGATTATTAATCAGATGTCCCCTTGGGCAGGGGAGGGAAACAGGAGGTTAAGTTTTCTGCCTGATATATCGCAGATATTGATATCGAAAGTGTCATAACCCGTTGAAAATGGGTCGAAATGTTTTTTTCTTACAATCGTGGAAGAGGCTAAGGCTTGACTAAAAAGCATTGATAATTCAAAATGGCGAACTTTGCTACTTATCGCCCTTTAAGTTAGTTAAGTCTGTGCGTTGAGATGTTCATAAAGAAACGTACGGGATAAGTTTTAAAATCAACTGGATATAAAGTCATTGTCAGCATCCAATTCGTCAGATGTTTTTAGCAAAATGCTTAAAATTCAGCTAATTGCAACACTTGCAGTCGCTGTGGTCGCTTTTTTGTTTTCTGGGGCGTATGCTGGGGTGTCGGCTGTATTGGGTGGGCTTAGTGTGGTGATTGGTGCCTATTTTGCATCACTTGTTGCAAGACGTGGCGAAAATAAAACAGAGGCTTCGGCGATTTTAATTAATCTGCTAAAGGCAGAAGCAGTAAAGATTTTGGTGATAATCATTTTGTTGTTTATCGCATTTAGTATTTACAAGCAGTTGGTGCCGTTTGCGCTGATTGCAGGTTTGGCGGCCGCTGCCCTGTTTTCGGGTGCGGCTCTCAGTAAATTAAACGTGTAATTTAAATAATCGTTTTAGAAAAATATTAATCATGGCTACAGAACACGCAGATAACGTACAACATGCTGAACACGCACTTACACCTTCCGGTTACATTGAGCATCACCTGAGTTTTAATGCTTACCCAGTCAATGAAAGTGCTGGTTTCTGGACGCTGCATGTAGATACATTCGTCATGTCAGTGGCGCTTGGTCTGATTGTGATGGGGCTGGTTTGGCTGGTCGCGCGCACAGCAACTGCGGGGGTGCCAAGTAAGGGTCAGGCGTTTGTTGAGTTAGTGTTTGGTTTTATTGATGATCAGGTTAAGAATATTTTCCACGGCAATCGCCACAGCTTCATTGCTCCTGCTGCGCTAACCGTTTTTTTATGGGTGTTCGCAATGAACGCCATGGACTTTTTGCCGGTAGATTGGGTTGCTGGTGTTGTTTCATTCTTCGGTGGCGAGCATGCAAAATGGCGCGCTGTGCCTACTTCTGACATCAATACTACATTTGCTTTGGCGTTGTCAGTATGGATTCTGATGATTTTCTTTGCAGTCAAGGTTAAAGGGTTGGGTGGCTGGATTCACGAATTGTTCTGTGCGCCATTTGGTACCAAAATCTGGGTGTGGCCAGCTAACTTCCTGTTCAATATGATTGAATACGTTTCAAAACCACTTTCACACTCATTGCGTCTGTTCGGTAATATGTACGCTGGTGAGGTGATCTTCTTGCTGTTGGGTCTCTGGGCGGCAACAGGTCTGACAGGTACGATTGCTGGCGCTATTCTGGGGGCGGGGTGGTCTATATTCCATATTTTAATCGTCGCATTGCAGGCATTTATTTTTATGATGTTGACCGTAGTGTATCTGGCTATGGCGCATGAATCGCACTAGGTTTCAGGTTTTAAGCAGTTCAGTTTTAAGTCGTTTTGTTTTTTTATAGTAGTTTGGTTGTAAGTTTAATTTTAGAGAGGGTAATAACATGGATGTATCTTTAGCATTGGCAACAATTCAGGCCTACACAGGCGTTGGTATTGGTTTAATCATCGGTTTAGGCGCTGCTGGTGCTTGTATCGGTATCGGTATTATGTGTGCTAGTTTTTTGGAAGGCGCAGCTCGTCAACCAGAAATGATTCCAGCTTTGCAAGGTAAAGTATTCTTGCTGTTAGGTTTGATCGATGCTTCATTCATTATCGGTGTTGGTCTTGCAATGATGTTTGCATTTGCTAACCCATTATTGAGCGTAGTTGCTCAGTAATTTGGCAAAATTAAGCTAACTGGTCATTGAGTCATCACTTGATGGCTAGTGCTTTTATGATTAACAACATGGATCAAAAATGAACATTAACTTTACACTTATCGCACAAGCTATCGCATTTGCTGTGTTGATTTGGTTTACAGTGAAATTCGTTTGGCCGCCGCTTTTAAAAGCGATTGAAACGCGCCAAAAGGAAATTGCAGATGGTTTGGCAGCAGCAGCAGACGGCAGAAATTCACTTGAAGCCGCAGCTAAAAAATCAGAAGTGACATTGACTGAAGCTAAACAGAAGGCGAGCGAAATCATTGCGCAAGCTGAAAAACGCGGCACACAAATCATCGAAGAAGCTAAAGGTAATGCCAAAGTTGAGGGTGATCGTATTATCGCTGGCGCTAAAGCAGAAATCGAGCAGGAAGTGAACCGCGCTAAAGAAGGTTTGCGTGCACAGGTTTCTACATTGGCGATTGCGGGTGCTGAGAAGATTTTGCGTAAAGAAATTGACGCAAAAGCTCACAGTGAATTGTTGGCTAAACTTGCAGCAGAACTTTAAGGCCAAGGTTAAGGCTAAGAGATAAAGGAAAACACATGGCTGAATTATCAACCATCGCAAGGCCTTATGCAGTTGCTGCCTACAAGCTGGGTCGTGAGCAAAAGGCGTTGGGCAAATGGTCTGAGATGCTGAGTTTTGCTGCTGCCGTTGCTAATGACGCGCAAATTAAGGCTTATATTCAAGACCCTAAAGTGGTGAGCAGTGAACTGCAAGCGACTTTCTTGAAAGCATGCGGCGACAGCCTCAATGAGAACGGCCAGAATCTGGTCAAGGTTTTGGTTGAGTATGGTCGCTTGTCAATTTTGCCTGAGATCTATAGCGCGTTTGAAGCATTGAAGGCGCAAGATGAAGGTACATTGGACGCGGAAATCATTGCGGCAGCTAAGATCAGCGCAGCAGACACCAAAGACTTGGTAAAACGTTTGGAAGCAAAATTCGGCAAGAAAATTGAAGCGAGTGTTTCTGTAGACCCAGAAATCATCGGTGGCATCAAAATTATTGTTGGCGATACCGTAATAGACGCATCCGTCAAAGGCCAGTTACAAAATTTAGCCTATTCGCTTACAGCATAAGGCACAGGAGACTAAGTAATGCAGTTATCTACATCAGAAATCAGTGAACTGATTAAAAGCAGATTAGAAAATTTTTCGACCAGTGCTGAAGCGCGTACTCAAGGTACGGTTATTTCAGTTACTGACGGTATCGTTCGTATTCACGGTCTTTCAAACGTGATGTCTGGCGAGATGATCGAATTCCCAGGTAATACATTCGGTTTGGCACTTAACCTTGAGCGTGACTCAGTGGGTGCGGTGGTGTTGGGTGATTACGAGCACATTACAGAAGGCGACACCTGTAAATGTACAGGTCGTATTCTGGAAGTGCCAGTGGGTCCAGAATTGATCGGTCGTGTTGTGAACGCGTTGGGCCAGCCTATCGACGGCAAAGGTCCAGTCAATGCGAAAATGACAGACAAGATTGAAAAAGTTGCGCCTGGCGTGATTGCACGTAAATCAGTTTCACAACCAGTACAAACGGGTTTGAAATCAGTTGACTCTATGGTTCCAGTTGGTCGTGGCCAACGTGAGTTGATCATTGGTGACCGTCAAACAGGTAAAACGGCTGTTGCGGTGGATGCAATCATCAACCAAAAAGGTCAAAACATGACCTGTATCTACGTAGCGATCGGCCAAAAGGCCTCTACTATCGCTAACGTGGTGCGTAAACTGGAAGAAAACGGCGCAATGGAATACACCATTGTGGTTGCGGCAGCGGCTTCTGACTCTGCGGCATTGCAATTCCTAGCACCATATGCTGGTTGCACCATGGGCGAATACTTCCGTGACCGTGGTGAAGATGCATTGATCGTTTACGATGACTTGTCAAAACAAGCGGTTGCCTATCGTCAGATCTCATTGCTGTTGCGTCGTCCACCAGGCCGTGAAGCTTACCCAGGTGACGTGTTCTACATCCACTCACGTTTGCTGGAGCGTGCAGCTCGTGTAAATGAAGAGTATGTTGAAAAATTCACTAACGGCGAAGTTAAAGGCAAAACAGGTTCATTGACTGCATTGCCAGTGATTGAAACTGCAGCCGGTGACGTTTCTGCATTCGTTCCAACCAACGTGATTTCTATTACTGACGGTCAGATCTTCCTGGAAACTGACTTGTTCAACGCTGGTATCCGTCCTGCGATTAACGCGGGTATTTCAGTGTCTCGCGTGGGTGGCGCTGCTCAGACTAAAGTCATCAAGAAGTTGGGCGGTGGCGTGCGTCTGGCATTGGCGCAATACCGTGAGTTGGCAGCGTTCGCGCAGTTTGCTTCTGATTTGGATGAGGCGACACGTAAACAACTGGAACGTGGTCGTATGTTTACCGAGTTGATGAAGCAAGCACAATACGCACCATTAAGCGTTTCAAACATGGCGATTACATTGTTTGCGGCTAACAAAGGTTACTTTGATGATGTTGCAATCAATAAAGTATTGGCATTTGAAGGTAAATTGCATGGCTTTATCGCTTCTAAATACAAAGCGATTGCTGATGCAATTGAAACAAACAAAGATTTGAGCGGCGATAACGAGAAAGCGCTTGAAGCTGCGATTCAAGACTTCAAAGCAACCACTGCTTACTAATATCTGACTATTAGGACACTAAAATGGCTGGTAGTAAAGAAATTAGAACCAAGATCAAGAGTGTAGAAAATACACGCAAGATCACTAAGGCGATGGAAATGGTTGCCGCATCTAAAATGCGTAAAGCGCAGGATAGAATGCGTGCATCACGTCCATACGCTGAAAAGATTCGCAATGTAGCGGCGCACCTTTCACTGGCACATTCTGAATATAAGCACCCTTTCCTGTTAAAGCGTGATGATGTTAAGAATATTGGCGTGATTGTTGTCAGCTCTGACAAGGGTCTTTGCGGTGGCTTGAATACCAACGTATTGCGTTTGACCGTTAACCAGATGAAAAACTGGGAATCTGAAGGCAAGAAAGTTGCAGTCAGTGCAGTCGGCAACAAAGGCTACGGTTTCATGAATCGTGTGGGTGCCAACGTAAAATCACACATTATTGGCTTGGGTGATGTACCGCATCTGGAAAAACTGATCGGTACCATTAAAGTGATGCTGGATGCTTATACGGCTGGTGAAATTGATCAGTTGCATATCTGCTATACGCGCTTTATCAACACCATGAAGCAAGAGCCGGTGATGGAGCAATTGCTACCATTGACTGCCGAGCGTTTGGGTACTCATCCTACTGCAGAAAAAGCAGAACGGTTGAGTGCAAGTGCTGTGGTGAAGAGTGCGGTTCAAATTGGCGCAGCTAAAGGTCATTGGGATTATATCTATGAACCAGAAGCGAAGCCGGTGATTGACGAGTTGATGGTACGTTACATCGAATCATTGGTGTATAACGCAGTTTCCGAAAATATGGCTTCAGAACAATCATCACGTATGGTGGCGATGAAGGCTGCTTCTGATAACGCGAAGAACGTGATTGCAGAATTGAAACTGGTTTATAACAAAGCACGTCAGGCAGCGATTACCAAAGAGATCTCAGAAATCGTTGGTGGCGCGGCAGCGGTAGCTTAGCGATTGGGCGATGCTAACCCCGTGAGGGTGTTAAAGAATTTAATTTAAGTAATATCTGACTAACATAGGTTTAGTAAGGAAAAAAGATGAGTACAGCAAATATTGGTAAAGTAGTGCAATGTATTGGCGCGGTGGTTGACGTTGAGTTTCCACGTGATCAAATGCCAAAAGTATTTGAAGCGTTGATTATCGATGATGCATCAAGCCAAGCGGAAGCTGGTTTGACATTGGAAGTGCAGCAGCAATTAGGTGACGGCATTGTGCGTACGATTGCCATGGGCTCATCTGATGGTTTGGCACGTGGTACACAGTTCAAATCAACAGGTACACAGATTCAAGTGCCGGTTGGTGAAGGTACTTTGGGCCGTATTATGGACGTATTGGGTCGTCCAATCGATGAGGCGGGTCCTATCGATTCAAACGAACATCGTTCAATCCACCAAAAAGCACCTACATTTGAAGAGTTGTCTCCATCTGTAGACTTGTTGGAAACAGGGATCAAGGTGATTGACCTGGTTTGCCCATTTGCTAAGGGTGGTAAAGTGGGTCTGTTCGGCGGTGCTGGTGTAGGTAAAACCGTGAACATGCTTGAGCTGATTAACAACATTGCTAAGCAGCACTCAGGTTTGTCAGTGTTTGCTGGTGTGGGTGAGCGTACTCGTGAGGGTAACGACTTCTACCACGAGATGGCAGATGCTGGTGTTATCAAACTGGATAACATGAAAGAGTCAAAAGTAGCGATGGTGTTCGGTCAAATGAACGAGCCACCAGGCAACCGTCTGCGTGTAGCGTTGTCAGGTTTGACCATGGCGGAAAAATTCCGTGATGAAGGTCGTGACGTGTTGTTCTTCATTGATAACATCTACCGTTATACATTGGCTGGTACGGAAGTGTCAGCTTTGCTGGGCCGTATGCCTTCAGCTGTGGGTTACCAACCTACACTGGCTGACGAAATGGGTCGTCTGCAAGAGCGTATTACTTCAACTAAAGTGGGTTCTATTACTTCTATCCAAGCGGTTTACGTGCCAGCGGATGACTTGACTGACCCATCACCAGCGACCACATTCCAACACTTGGACTCAACCGTTGTGTTGTCACGTGACATTGCTTCTTTGGGTATCTACCCAGCGGTTGACCCATTGGACTCAACATCACGTCAATTGGATCCGCTGATTGTTGGTGACGAGCACTACACAGTAGCGCGTTCAGTACAAGCGACACTGCAACGTTACAAAGAGTTGCGTGACATTATTGCAATTCTGGGTATGGACGAATTGTCACCAGAAGACAAATTGGCAGTGGGCCGTGCACGTAAAATTCAACGTTTCTTGTCACAACCATTCCACGTTGCTGAAGTGTTTACTGGCGCGCCAGGTAAATACGTGCCATTGAAAGAAACGATCAAAGGCTTTAAAGCAATTGTAGCCGGTGAATACGATCACTTGCCAGAGCAAGCTTTCTATATGGTAGGTGGTATTGAAGAGGCTGTTGAAAAGGCAAAAACACTTAACTAATTAGTTTTGCCGTCGCATAGCGTCGTTGCGCGGTACTCACTTCCTTGCTGTACTGTGTGTACTATCTTCGTCGTTGCGTTCCGTGCGCCTAGCTATGTTTAGTCAAAACAAATTAGTGGGATAAAGAGAAAATAAATTATGGCAAATACTGTTCATATTGATGTGGTGAGTGCAGAAGCAAGCATTTTCTCAGGTGAAGCTGAGTTTGTGGTTGCGCCTGCCAGTGCTGGCGAAGTGGGTTTGTTTCCCAACCATGCGCCTATGATTACTACTATCAAGCCTGGCGCTTTGCGTATCAAGCAAGAAAATGAAGCTGAAGAAACCTTGATTTTCATTTCAGGCGGCATGCTGGAAGTGCAACCTGGGGTGATCACGGTTTTGGCGGATACGGCAGTGCGTGGTCGTGATCTGGATGAAGCGAAGGCGATTGCTGCAAAAGAGGCTGCAGAAGAAGCGCTACGCAACAGAACTTCCGATATCGATTACGCTACTGCTCAAGCTGAGTTGTCTGAAGCCGTTGCTCAGATTCAAACGATTGAGCGCTTGCGTAAAACTACGCACTAATCATTGCGAAGTAGTAAGATATAAAAGCAAAAAGGCAGCCTCGGTTGCCTTTTTTGTTATACTTTGCCTATCAACCCCAAATTTTCTAAATCAAACATGAGTCCATTGAATATCGTCATACTTGCAGCGGGTAAAGGCACACGCATGCATTCTAATCGGCCTAAAGTGTTGCATACCGTAGGTAACAAACCGATATTAGGTCATGTGCTTGATTGTGCTAACTCATTGAATCCAAACAAAATCATTGTTGTGTATGGCTTTGGCGGGGAAACGGTAAAACAGGCATTTGCACAGGAAAATATAATCTGGGTCCATCAGGCCGAGCAGCATGGGACTGGTCATGCAGTACAGCAGGCGATACCTTTTCTGGATGCAGATGCCGATACACTGATCCTGCTTGGAGACGTGCCGCTGATAGACGCCGAAGCTTGCCGTAAACTGATTTCGCAGGCAGATAATAAACTCGCGATATTGTCATTCAACAAAGCAGATCCAACCGGCTATGGACGCATCGTACGTAATGCAATGTGCAGCGTGACGGCGATTGTTGAACACAAAGATGCAACAGAAGAGCAGCATAAAATCCATGAAGTGAATACCGGCATCATGGCGATGCCGAACGTGCATCTGGTGCAATGGCTATCAAAGCTGGATAACAATAATGCACAGGGTGAGTATTATTTGACAGATATTGTTGCATTTGCAGTCAATGACAATGTGCCAGTAGTGGTGGAAATTACTGCGGATGAGTGGTCTGTGACGGGCATCAACTCCAAAATGGACTTGGTACAAATAGAGCGGGTTCATCAAAGCCGAATCGCACAACAGTTATTGCTGCAAGGCGTGACGTTGAAAGACCCTGCGCGATTGGATGTGCGAGGTGAGCTGATTTGCGGCAGAGATACCGAGATTGACGTGAACTGTGTGTTTGAGGGAAAAGTCAGTCTTGGAGACAATGTGAAAATCGCGGCAAATTGCGTGATTAAAAATGCCACAATCGCATCAGGTTCGCACATTGCACCTTTTACACATATCGATGATACGCAAATAGGTGAGAATAGCCGTATCGGACCATATGCACGTTTACGCCCTGGCACTACACTGGCTGCAGACACACACATAGGTAATTTTGTGGAGCTCAAAAATGCTCAGGTGGATGTGGGCAGCAAGATTAACCATTTAAGTTATGTGGGTGACAGTACAGTCGGTAAAAATGTGAATATCGGTGCAGGCACGATTACATGCAACTATGACGGTGCGAATAAATTCAGAACAGTGATTGAAGATGATGCATTCATTGGCTCCGACTCTCAATTGATCGCCCCCGTGACTATTGGGCGCGGCGCAACCATTGCCGCAGGATCAACCATTACCAAAAATGCGCCAGCTGATCAGCTTACTTTATGTCGGGCGAAAGAGCAGAAATCTATCGCGGGTTGGAAGCGACCACAAAAGGTCAAAAAATAGACTTTAAACAATCAACCTGAATAACAGAACATCAAGAAAGACCAAACAGATATGTGTGGTATTGTCGGTGCAGTAGCAAATAGAAACGTAGTTTCCACCCTGATTGAAGGCCTGAGCCGTCTTGAATACCGTGGCTATGATTCCGCCGGGGTTGCCGTGTTGAATGCAACTGGCATCGAGCGCGTACGTGCTGTAGGTCGTGTATCAAACATGACGGATAAAGCGAATGCAGTAAATCTGAGTGGGCAGGTGGGTATTGGCCACACACGCTGGGCAACGCATGGCGGCGTTACAGAAAGCAATGCGCATCCGCACGTTTCAAAGGGTGAGCTGGCCGTTGTGCATAATGGCATCATTGAGAATCATGATGAACAGCGCGCACGTTTAAAGGCGCTGGGTTATGAATTCGTGTCACAAACCGATACCGAGGTCATTGCGCACCTGATTCACTATTATCATCAAGGCATGGATTTACTTTCCGCCACGCAAAAAGCGGTCAGTGAACTGACCGGTGCATTTGCCATCAGTGTCATCTCTGTGAGAGAGCCTGAACACATGATTACTGCCCGCTTGGGCTGTCCGCTGCTGATTGGGCTAGGTGAAGGTGAAAACTTTATCGCTTCAGATGTTTCTGCCGTCATTTCTGTGACACGTAAAGTCATCTACCTAGAAGATGGTGATGTGGCAGACGTTGGTCGAGAAGGGGTAACGATTTATGGTCGTGATGGCAAAACGGTGACACGTAAAATTCACATCAGTGATGTGTCACTTGCCAGTATGGAGCTGGGCCCATACGCGCATTTCATGCAAAAAGAGATACATGAGCAGCCACGTGCATTGGCCGATACGATAGAAGCGCTGATTGATGACAATAGCTTCTCCCCTGCTTTGTTTGGTGATTCGGCCAGCGAGATTTTTAAGCAAGTTGATAGTATTTTAATTTTAGCGGCAGGCACGAGTTATTACGCAGCGCTCACAGCTAAATATTGGCTGGAGAGTATGGCTAAACTGCCGACCAATGTCGAAATCGCCAGTGAATATCGCTACCGCGAGTCGGTCCCCAATTCACGTCAGTTGATTGTGACTATTTCACAGTCGGGTGAGACGCTGGATACAATGGAAGCGCTCAAGCACGCAAAATCATTGGGTCAAAACCTCACGCTGGCCATCTGTAACGTACAGGAAAGTGCCATTCCGCGTGCCTCGCAACTCGTGTTTTATACTCGCGCCGGGGCGGAAATCGGCGTGGCCTCGACCAAGGCTTTCACAACACAACTGGTGGCTTTGTTTACCTTGGCTGCAACCTTGGCGAAGTTAAAAGGTCAGTTAGATGCCGCCAATGAACAGACTTATTTAAGTTCGCTTCGTCAGCTTGCAGGCAGTGTACAGTATGCATTGAATCTAGAGCCACAGATCAGGGAGTGGGCGAAATCCTTTGCGAACAAGCAACACGCGCTGTTTCTAGGGCGCGGAATTCATTACCCTATCGCCCTAGAAGGCGCATTAAAGCTGAAAGAGATCTCTTATATTCATGCGGAAGCCTACCCTGCCGGCGAGCTTAAACACGGCCCATTGGCACTGGTAGATAGCGATATGCCTGTTGTCGTGATTGCTCCGAATGATGCATTGCTGGAAAAAGTGAAATCCAATATGCAGGAAGTGAAAGCGCGCGGCGGAGAACTGTTTGTATTTGCCGATGCGGATAGCCACTTTACCGGTTCAGAGGGCGTGCATGTGATACGTACACCACGTCATGTAGGCGTGCTCTCCCCCATCCTGCATACAATTCCAGTGCAGATGCTGGCGTATCATGCCGCCTTGCTTAAAGGTACTGATGTGGATAAACCTAGGAACTTGGCCAAGAGCGTGACGGTGGAATAAATTCGCGCACAAAGTTGAAGCCAAGGTCAGTGCTTTTTCTGCCCGCATTTAATGCATAGTCCAAGAAAAAACGTTTAAAACAAATTAAATAACTCTAAATGAACTAGTCTCAATCTGATCTAACAATGTACTGATAAAAGTAAACGTTACCGGATTTGATATGACTATCTCCTGAAATGGTTACTAAAATCCCGTCGTTCGCAGGGCTATCATCGCGAGCAGAACCTCTGCTTCTGTAAGATTTTTTATCATAAGGGGAGGATGTCAATATTTTGAATACAGCTATAATTCAAATATGAGTACTAAAGAGAAAACATCATGAGTCACCTCACCCCAGAGTTATTGGCAAGGATTCCATTGCTGCAAGGGTTGGAGGAAAACCTGCTAGAGGAGCTTGCAAAACTCATGCAAATGAAAGAGCTCGCGAAGCGGGATAATCTCATGCACAAGGGTGATGAAGCACGCGATCTCTACTTTTTGCTTGAGGGAAGACTGTTGGTTGTGGATGTGAGCCCGGAAGGACGCCAGACGGGGCTTAATTTTATTGAGCCAGGTGACTTCTTAGGTGAGCTTGCCGTGATTGACGAGTTGCCTCGCTCTGCGACCGTGGTGGCGATTGCCCCCTCCAAAGTGGCGGCGCTATCAAAACAATTGGCGCGTAAGCTTCTCTTCGGACACCCTCTGATTGCAGAGCGGATGTTAAAGCATATCTCTTTAAAACTTCGTGCCTCGACCGATTACCGCGCTATCTTAGGGATTCCAAATGCATTTCAGCGGATTTTTAGCTTGATGGAGCTTTTAGGGAAACCCGATCCGGGCAAACTCATTACCATTGAAAATATGCCTACCCACGAGCAAATTGCGCTGATGGTGAATACCAGTCGCGAAACAGTTACCCGTGCAATACAAATTCTCAACGATGAAAAAGTGGTCGAGAAAGATAATCGTCGTTTGATTATCCGCTTCCCTGACAAGTTGCACGTCATTATTCGACGTATCTCGCAAGATCAGCAGGAAAAATAGTTATTGAAAGCCTTCCTTCAAAGAAATCTGCTAAGAGCATTGCTCGTACTATTGGTCTACCTCGCAGTGGTGATCTTTTCAGTCACGTCTAATGCACTCTACCAAAATATAGAAGGGGTGTTATACGACGGACTTATTAAAAGATCTTTAGAGGATCAAACAGAAACCCGCATCGTGCTCGTCGATATTGACGAGAAAAGTTTATCGACAGAGGGTGCCTGGCCATGGCCTCGAGCGAAATTAGCAACGCTCATCAATCGACTGACGCGCGACTATCAAGTAGGGGTGCTGGGCATTGATATTGTCTTTCCAGAAGCAAGAAGCCATGATGAGCAGCTAATACATGCACTTCATCATGACAATCTCGTCATGAGTCAGGTGTTAGACTTTAATCCAGACTCATCTAATCAAACTGGCCAATTTGTGGCTATCCCAGAAAAATTGGAAGGCAAGATAAAATCTTCAATTACAGGCTATATCGCTAATCACCCGAGTTTGGTGGCGGCACAACCTAATGTAGCGCATATTACGCCAACGATTGATTTGGATGGGAAGGTGAGACGTATTTATCCCATCGCATGTGGCCCCATGGGATGCACGCCCACACTGAGTCTTAAGATGTTAGATGTGATGCATGGAGGGGCGCCTGTAAAACGCGAAAAAATTGGGCGAACACTTAATACGGAATGGTCAGCAAATGACCATTTGACGCTTCACCTAGATCAAGATGATCAGCTACTCATTCCTTTTGCACTTAAAACAAATGCGTTTACCTCAATTCCCGCCCATGAGGTCCTGCATCTTAATGCGCCGAGAGACCTATTAAAGAATGCCATTGTAATTTTAGGCAGCACATCCATGGGGCTGGGTGATTATGTGGCGACCCCTGTGAGCAATTTGACCCCTGGGCTCACCTTGCATGCCGAAATCATTTCAGCTTTTTTAGATAATCGTTTTATTTCACCCAATCCACACCCCATTGGGTTTTGGTTGAGTTTAGGGATGGTGGGCATCCTATTTTTGATTTGGCCCTCAAAGTCACCAAGAGCGCTTTTTGGCTGGGCTGTTTTAATAAGTTTTATCTTTATTGTGACCACGTTAGCGCTATTTTATTTCAAAAAGATCATAATCCCGCTCGCACCAATTCCGCTGATGACGCTACTCACCCTATTTCTAGGGTTAATATTAGAGAGTATTACCACGAATCGTCAGCTTAAATTAGTGGCAAGTCAATTCAGTCGATTTATTCCAGAGAGTCTGGTTAAGCGACTACTTAAAGGCCGTGATGTCTCACCCAGCACAAAAAAAAGAGAACTCACCGTATTAGTAGCAGATATGCGAGGTTTTACCACGGCCTCCGAAGGAAGAGATTCTGATGCAGTCGCAGAACTGGCACAAAAATGCCTATCAGCGCTCACTGATGTTGTGTATCGACATGGCGGGACGATTGAGAAGTATTCTGGGGATGGGTTGATGGCTGTATGGGGCGCGCCTAACTTTGACCCTCATCATGCTAGCCATGCGGTTGAGGCTGGAATGGATATGCAAAAGGCAATTCTCAATCTTAAAGATTGGTTTATCGCACACGACTTCAAGCCGATGAGAGTCAGTATCGGGGTCAATACTGGAGAAGGGTCGGTAGGTGTATTTGGAAGTAAAGCACATCTTGCTTGGACCGCGCATGGGGATGCGGTCAATGTGGCAAGTCGTATCGAACAACTTACGCGTCAAGTAGGTTATGACCTGTTAATGGGTGAGCGAACACAAGCGCTCTATGGAGGGCTCAACGTGATTGATTGTGGGGAGCATTCTGTGAAAGGCAGATCCGGCCAAGTGAGAGTGTTTGCGATAGAAAATAAAGGCTAAAACTTGAAAAGCCCCTAACTCACCCCATCTTTGAAAATGTGCTCTGGGTCACAAAAAGTTGACGTTGATTGTTGGACACTATTAAATGTGTAAAAGTGTGGGTAGCATTGAAACTTAGTGGGTAGTGTTAAAACTTAAAGAGCAGTACATGAAAAAAGCGATTAAACAATTCATCTTGGCAAGTTTGATTGCCTTAGCCCCAGTCCTTGCGAATGCGCGGGTAGGCGAGGTGATTTTTGCCATTGGCGATGCGAAGCTAGAAGGGGCCGTGAACCCTATTAAGCGTGGTGATTCTTTGGATGTCGGGCAAGTGATTGTCACTGGGGCTAATGGTCACGTGCATATTCGTTTTGATGATGATGCTTTTGTCAGTGTTCGCCCGGGCTCATCTCTTAAGATAGAGCGCTATGTCTTTGATGAGCGTGACCCTAAAAATAATCAGGTGAAATTTACCTTAATGAAAGGCACATCGCGTCTCATTACGGGTAAAGCAGGTCAGGCAAATAAACAAGGCTTCAGGCTCAATACGCCTGTCGCAGCGATCGGCATTCGCGGCACAGACTTTATTGTGCAAACCGACTTGGACAGCACGCGCGTTGCAGTGCAGCAAGGCGGGGTGACCATTGCACCTTTTAGCCAGGATTGTGCTGCGCAAGCGCTTGGCCCATGTGGCGGTGCGCGTGCAAGGGATTTGGCTGGAAGCTTAAGTGATGCTTTTTTAGAGGTCCGAGCACAAGGATCCATTGAGCTTGTTCAAGGTCAAGGTCGCAAGGTATTTGCGCTACCGCGTCCTGAAGAGCCTTCGGTGAATGGCGGCGCCCATCAAAAATCAACCCAATTACCTAATGGTATGCAAGGGAGTCAGCAGCTGATGTGGGGGCGTTGGTCTTCCAATAGTATGGCGCCTGCAGGCTATGAGCTCATCGGTCAAAACGATGCTTTTTTGTTGTACCGAAATGCTGAGTTACTCAATCTTCCGACCTCTGGCTTTGTCAACTTTACCCTCACCAATAGCGAGGCCTATGGCCGTGTGGGGCGAGGCGCGTATGAGCGTGCAAGTGTTTCTAACGCGAACTTTTCGGTAAATTTCGAAGAAATGCGCTACCAAACCAAATTTGATTGGGCTTTTGAAAATCAAAAAACCACCTTAAGAAGTCATGGTCTTGTCACGGAAGAAGGTCGCTTAAGAGCAGATTCAGGTCGAAGTAATGTATCGATTTCTGGGGCTTTATCAGGCAATGGTGACTCTGCAGCGTATCTATTTAATAAACGCCTCAATAATGAAACCAATGCCTATGGAGTTATGCACTGGCAGCAAAAATAACGTGGTCACTGTGGTATGATATGACCCCGTGATGATCACACGATTTATTCTCCCCTTGTTGATGAGTCTCGCAATTGTTTGCGGGACTCTTTCTTTATGTGTTGCCGCACCTGATTTCTCACAAATCAAACAACAAGTTGATCAATTTGTACTAGAAAAGCGACTTGCTGAAGCGCTCGTGATTTTAACTTCTCACCAAGCAGAATTCCAAGATGATTCAAATTATGATTATCTCTTGGGAGTGACCGCATTAGCTGCCGAAGACAACACCCTTGCACTCAATGCATTAGAGCGCGTGGTGATGCGTAACCCTAACTTTGCAGGGGCATGGCTAGACCTTGCGATTGCCTACTATCGCATGGGCGATTACGCAACGGCTACGCAACTACTCACCCATATTGAACAAAACTTTAATCCTCCAAAGAACTTAAAAACACAAATTGCCGATGTTAGAAAAAAACTCACGCAAAAAAACTACATTCAAGGCTGGCGAGTGAGTCTGATGGGCTTGCTGGGTAGAGCTGAGAACGCAAACTATGGGATGAATAGTGCAAGTTTTCAGCTCACGCCTATCGGGGCTCCTCCAGTAGATGTGGTAGTGGCGGGGAGTAGTCGAGCAAAGTCATCGAATGCCTCTGAATGGCGTCTAGATGCCTATCGACAGTTCAAGCATGACAGTGGAAGCAAAAGTGAGGTGCAAATCTTTGGTCGCATGCGACACTATAACCAAGTCAATCATCAAGATTTGGGAGATGTTGGTGCTTATTGGATGGTGACTAGTCCAATAGATGCCAAATTAGAAGCTTCTCAAGGGGTAAGTCTGCGCCATGTCATGATTGATCAAAAAAGTGCCGCCACCTTTGTCAGCATGTTGGCTGGACTTCGATTAAACCTGGGTCCATGTAGCCTTGGAGGTCGTCTCGAATTTGAGCGACGAATTTTAGAGGGTGACCAAGCAAATGCAAATGTGCCTTGGGTGGGAGGTTCTATCGCTTGTCCATTTCAATCTATCACCTTAGATGGCCAGTATCGATATGGCTGGGATAATCCAGATGGCACCCGGGCAGGTGGCAAAACGATTCGTCAAGAATCCTCTTTGCAAGTCAGATGGGCGCCAAGAGAGACCTTGCAACTCAGAGGACTAATCTACTATGCGGATTATCAAGACCAAGAGGGATATAGCCCATTACTGAATAACAATGCCCAAAGACACATTCGCCGATTTGGACAGCGAGCAGAGCTGGATTGGTGGTTGCCGATTGCTCAAAACCCAGGTTGGTCCTTGCATCTAGAGGCAGATAATGTTGAAAATGATGCCAACATAGCAGTGGCAAAATTCCGCGATACACAAGTATTCGTGGGGCTTCGCTACCAACTCTTTTAAGTTTTTGTGACACACCTCACAAATATTTGTTTTAAGATGCAATAAAGTTCAACCTGCATAAAGGTTAAAAAAACCTAGAAATTCTTGTGGTTTTGCTTGTAAGCCAAGGAAAATAATGAGAGAATCGCGTGCGTTTTAAAATATATATATATGTTTTTTTGTAGTACCTTGTTTATTCTTATAGGAGTTTTATAAAATGGCTACATATACCGTTGCGGCAGGTAAAAGAGCGACTTACAAAGAGTCTTCTGCTACCAATAATACGTATGTAATTAATGACGATACCAAAGGTGCAACCATTGCTGGTTCCGTAAATGGCGACATCATTGCAATCGAAGGTTTTGCTGGCGACTTTACAGCTAGCGTTAAAGGTCGTACTGTGACTTTGAAGAGCACAGTTGACACAGATATCGTAATTAAATTCCAACTATCTTCAACAACTGGCTCTACAGCTAGCGTTCGTTTCTTAGATGGTGATTTAACAGCAACTTACACCGCAGCAACTAAAAAAGTAACTTTGGGTGCACAAACATTGTCATCCAAGGCAGCTGCAGTTAGTGATTCAGCATTGGGCGCTAACGATTCTTCAGCAACTTTTGATGAATCTGCTGGTTCTAGTTCTGCTACTGGTTCAACTTTCACGCTCACTGTAGGTATTGATAGTGGCTCATCGTTTGTGGGTGGTGCAGGTGACGATACATTTAATGCTGCATCTACGGCGGATACATTATCAGTGTTTGATACGCTAGATGGTGGTCTTGGTAACGATACTTTGAACGCTGTTCTAACAGGCACAACATTACCAGCGCTTCTATCAGTAACAGGAATCGAAACTGCTACTCTAAATACAAGTGGTGCTGGATTAACTGC
>VGIC01000002.1 GCA_016867975.1 Betaproteobacteria bacterium
CCCGCTTCACCTTCCTTCAAGAAACCAATAATCTGCTCTTCTGTAAATCGACTCTTCTTCATTTCATCCACTCCTAAAAGTGGACTTTACTAACTTTTAATTGGTACGGCAAATAGGGAGCAGGTCAATTGATACAATTCTTCTGAAAGGCTATGCAGCAGTAATTGGTACCGGATTCTGGATTGGGACTTTGATGTTGGTCAATCTTTGGCTGGTGTTGTGGCCACATCAGAAGAAAGTACTTGGCTTCGTTCCCGCAACGCTGGAGGAGCGTGTGCGCTGCGCTCGTATCACCTTCTTGTCCTCGCGCACGAACACCATGCTGTCCATTCCACTTTTGTTCTTTATGGCCGCCGGTTCGCATGGGGTAGCGTTGTTTGCCTGAAACGTCTGAGAAGGTATTCAACTTCGCCGCCGGCCCCGGCGTCATGCCGCATGAGGTGCTCCGGCAAGCCAAGCAGGAGTTTCTTGACTGGGACGGTAGTGGATTCTCCATGCTGGAAACTCCGTTTACCGGAGATGCCTTCAAAAAAGTTCTACATCAGGCACGCGATGATTTGCGTGAACTACTGAACATCCCAGACAACTATCGTATTTTGTTCATGCACGGCGGTGCCTCAGCACAGTTCTCACTAGTGCCGCTCAATCTACTTGGTTCTGCGAGATCAGTTGATCACATCGATACGGGCTACTGGTCGTCCAAGAGTCTACGAGAAGCGCGCCGTTACTGCAAAGTTCACGTTGCGGCTAGCAGTGCAGATAGCCAGTACGATCACATGCCGGAAAATTGGAAACTAAGCCCGGAATCCGCCTATTGCCACTTCACTAGCAACGAAACTGCCAACGGCGTGCAGTTCCACCAGATTCCTGAAACTGGGGGCGTGCCATTGGTGGTGGACATGACCTCGGATTTCCTAAGTCGCCCGCTCGATGTGTCACGCTATGGACTGATCTACGCAAGCGCGCAGAAGAACGTTGGGCCGGCTGGCGTGACGGTCGTCATCGTACGAGATGATCTGCTTGGGAAAGCTCATCCGGCCACGCCCACTGTATTCAACTATGCCGCACAGGCAGAAGCAGACTCCATGCTGCAAACACCAGTCACATTCTCAGTTTATCTGGCCGGTTTAGTGTTTCGCTGGCTACGCCAACAGGGCGGTATAGCCACAATGGAGCAGAACAGCTTGCGGCGCAGCTCCAGTCTTTATCAGGTGATAGATGATAGCAATGGCTTTTATTGTTGCCCAATACAACATGGTCATCGTTCACACATGAACATCTGCTTTAGTACGACCAATGATACCCTAGCCCCAGTATTTCTGTCTGAAGCAACTTCAGAAGGTCTTATGTACCTCAAAGGTCATCCCGTGATGGGAGGTATGCGTGCCAGCTTGTATAACGCCATGCCAGATACTGGAGTCATGGCGCTAATTGAATTCATGCGGAGCTTCGCAGAAGCGCATCGCTATGATATATAAGTGTTTTTCGACCATTGTCTCGAACTTCGGGGCACCTCATGTCAGAAGATTGGCAGTTAAGGCTATTCGGATAGCCGCGCTCATGACGCCTGCGGAACCACCTTCATCACTTCGTCGCGAGGTCATGGGGCTGACGTTCCCAAGCCCAGTCGGTCTTGCTGCCGGATTCGACAAGCATGGCGAGCTCTATTCATCTCTCCCACCACTGGGCTTAGGTTTCGTCGAAGTCGGTTCTGTCATCCCGCGCCCAGAACCTCAACGTAGTCAGGGAGTCGATGAAGTCGTTGCAATCCTGTCGCAAATCCCGCGGCCACATCCGATTCCCATCGGGGTCAGTATCAGCATGAACCGTAACACCCACCCAGATCAGATGGTTGATGATTATTTGGCCTGCCTCGAAAAACTCTGGAAATATGCGGACTATTTTGCGATAAATCTCGGTGTGCGAACGGGTCCTGATTTGCATATGGAAGAACATGCCGGCACGTTGCGTAAAGTACTGACGGCTGCAAAAGCCTCACGAACTGACCTTGCCCGTATTACAGGTCTGAGGCGTCCAATGGCAGTCAAGATAGACTGCAACCGTGGTGACACGACATCGCTAGTGGCCTGTGTTCAGGAGTATGCGTTCGACAGTTTGATATTGAGTGGATATGTAGAACGTGGCAAAGAGCGCCACGCTCTTGAAGGGTTGGAGCAAGTGATAAAAAGTCTTGATGGTCAGATGCCGGTGATTTCGGTTGGGGGTATACGCACCCCGCAGGACGCCGTTGATCGGCTGTCTGCCGGAGCCACACTGATACAACTTTACAGCGGTATTGTTGAATCTGGCCCCCTTTTACCACGACGTATTAACTCACATTTGTCGAGCCAATTGGTAGGTTCATGAATTTTTGAAGGTGATGTAAGTACGTTGCCTGTGAAGATGGGGGATGACAGTATCCACCTTAAAGTTTAGAGAAAGTAGTCAAATAACCTTAGGTCCGACAACCTTGACGGGTGCCACGTCGGCGGAGCTCCCGTTCTATTCCATTAAGTACCTTCCATTTTTTAGAGCACCAGTCAGGCGCAAGCAGAACATCGCTAGCAGCAGTAGCTGTTACTCTGTGAAATATAATATGCTCTGGAGTGCGTTCAATCATATCTGCTGAAATTCTTATATAGTCATCCATGGACAAGGGGGAGTACTCACCGCGTTTCCATTGGTATGCTAACAAGGTGTTTTTTACCACATGAAGAGGATGAAGTTTGAGTCCATCGACACCAAGTTCAAGTACCTTGTCGAGCGTTGTATGACACTGTTCTTCACCTTCTCCTGGTAATCCAATAATCAAATGGGTGCATACTGGTATACCACGCGCTCTGGCTGCCAATAAAGTTTCTTTATACTCTGAGAAACCATGCCCTCGGTTAACGCGTACAAGGGTTTCATCAAATGCAGATTGCAACCCAAGTTCCAGCCAAACTTCCCAGCCTTCATTTTGTAAGGTATCCAATAATTCAAGTACTTCAATAGGTACGCAGTCAGGTCTGGTGCCCACCGAAATTCCAATGATGTCAGGTTGTAACAAAGCTTCACGATAAAGGTTCTCTAGCAACGTTACGTCAGCATAGGTGTTTGTGTAAGCCTGAAAATATGCTAAAAAACGTTTCGCTCCGGTGCGTTTGGAAATGGCTATTTTTGCTTTGGCCATTTGACCATGTAAATCAAGATTTGAGTCAGCATCCGGGCTAAAAGACACATTATTGCAAAAGGTACAGCCACCATAACCTTTTGAGCCATCCCGGTTTGGGCAAGTGAATCCGACATCAAGTGCGATTTTATGCACGCGTTTTCGGTGTCGCTTGAGCAAGTGTTGTCCAAAAGTGTTTATTTTGTCTGAAAGTACCATTTGTATGCTCCACTCTATGTATTGTCACCATTCATCACCACAATACTCACCCCTGACATTGACAGACCCTTAAATCCAGCAAAAATAACCATCACTTAAGCTTTGGCTGTCAGTCATGCCCTAATCAAATCAGGTCTTTTGGGTTGACATAGTGCGCATTGTTTTATCGTGAGCTGGGGTAGGGTTGTTTCTTGTTCGATATCACTAATTAAAAAAGTTTATCTGCTCAATGCATGGGTATGATTGCGCCATTCATACCCGGCAGCATGACTGTAAAATCCGTTAAAGCAAGGCACATCGCCCAATAAAGATTGGATAATCAAAGTGGCTTGTTCTCCGGTAATACGTCCATGCAATATTGAGTGGGCAGTTTCAATGATGGTGTCTGTATGTAAACTATGAGGTGATATACGAAAATTAGTAATGCCCATCTCCATTAATTCCGGAATCTGGGGGAGAAGGTTAAGGTAACCATAAGACATGGTTTGTATGCCGTTTATACAAAGAAAACTCTGGTCTGTCAGGGTTTTTAATGGCATGCCATCAGGATCGTGTTCACAAACGTATTGACAGTTATCTTTGACTCGGCCGTACGAACGGGCGTGATAGCATCTCGCTGACAGCGCAAGGCCAACCCGTCCGGAAACCTGCACTTCAAGGCTGACGTCAAGCGTTTTGGCAGCTTTTCCCATAATATATATGGTGTTACGTGGTAGTTCCGCGGGCAGCACTACATGATGAGCGCCATTTAAGGCCAGATATCTTAAAGTTTCCTCATTATAGACATTGCAGTATTGGCCGATTCGATGTGGTTTTTTTCGTAAATGATAGATTGCAGAGGTGTCATTTGCCTCAACCTCATATTTTTCGTCGTGACAAAGTGCCTCAGTCATTTTACGTTCACGCGGTGTCATGATTTCTGCCAGTGAGGAAAAAACTACTTTCTTACCTGCACGTGTCAGGCGATCAGTAACCTCGGCATAATAAGGCATCATAAAAGGCGATCGCTTCGAGCACACGACCTCTCCAAGGTAGACCGTATTGATAGGTGACTCATCAGCAATTTTTAAATAAAAGTCTCGCTTTGTTTCAGCAGACCAATGAAACAATATCGGTCCCAGCGTTAGATTACCTTGTGCTGTATCCATGCTATCTCCAGCGTTTTGTTTCATAGGCCCCCAACGTTTGTTTGTGGCCTTCAGTCAATGATAAAAGATGGTCCATATTCACGGATCCACCCTCCAGAACACTATCGATAGCCTTTCTCCACGAAGAGACGACACTCTGTATATAAGCTTTTGAACGCTGGCGTCCTTCTATCTTAAAGGCGTCAACCCCTGCAGCAATTAATTCGGGGAGAAGAGACGCAAGATTCAGGCTTAATGGTTCTTCAAAAGCATAGTAAGGGTCATCCCTGTGAGCGACCGTGTAACGGCCCTTGCATATGGTCGGATAACCAGGGTTCTGCGAGCAGGAGAAGCTATCTATCGTAAATCTATTGAGCTCAGTACGAAGATTTCGATTGGCATCTACTTGATAACTTACAAAGTTAGCAGGTGAGCATATGCCATCCATGTTCGTTGATAAACCTGTTGCATAATTCGTAAGGCTACAGCGACCTTCAGCCATCAACCCATGGTTCCCGAAAATAAAGCATTCGATCTCACATGGTATTTCTTGCTTCAATGATTTTATTTCTGTAATAGTTAAAATACGTGGCAGTACAACACGTTTGACATCAAATTCTTCACAATAAAATTTAATGGCTTCAATGGATGGAGCGCCCGCCTGCACTGAAAGGTGAAGCCGCAAATCCGAATGTTTGTTTTTTGCGTAGAGCGCCACGCCTATGTCTGCAACTATGATCGCATCAGCCCCCAGGTTATAAGCCAAATCAACGGCATTAGCCCACAACGGAAACTGCCCTGCGGGAGGAAAGGTGTTAAGCGCAACAAGTACCTGAGCTTTATGCGCATGCGCATAGGCAATCGACTCTTCCAATTCGGCAGGCGTAAAATTCAGACCGGGAAAGTTGCGGGCGTTGGTGGCATTTTGAAATCCACAATAGACTGTATCTGCTCCTGAATCGACCGCTGTGCGCAAAGAGGCTGGTGTACCTGCTGGGCATACAAGTTCTGGTTTATGTTGAGTATTGATGTTCATTAGCCATTTTTATAAGTATTGTTAAGAACAGCATGCCGATTGGTCCAAAATAGGAAGCAGCTTCACTCGCTACGCTCCCTTCTACATCGTCCAGCGCGTTACGCAAACAGACAATTGCTTCTGTATCGCCAGATATTTGTAAATCACGCGTAAAAAAAAGTGCATCTCCATCAAGGCGTCCGTCTACCATTCCAATGAGAGCAAGAAATGAACCGGAAATTGTGGCGTCAGCGTGAAATCCAGTTTTTTTACGTATTGCAAGCAGATGAGGGGATGCTGGGTTGGGGCAAAGTATTAAGTCAAAGGATAAGTTTGTAATTTCAATGAGAAAGGTTTTATGGTGGTGCCCTGACAGCCTGTTAAACAGAGTGGGATATTTCTTCGTGATTTTTACAATTGTGCGGTCTAGAACGTAATTAATCAGCGGCAATGGTATAGGACGGGCTAATAAACCCAGAAATTCTGCCTTGTGCGCAGGATTTTTTCTGAAACGTTGAGCCCGTATTGATAACATATTCATGGCAACAGACTGTATCGTCTATAAAAATAAAAAACGTTGATTTTGGTCAAGTAGTACTACATATATTTTTTATGTTTAGCTTGCTTCAAGCTTCACCGAAACTTTGAAATTAAGTATAAATTAGGCTTTAGTGTTAAAATGCAGTGGCGATTCAGGAAAGATTTAATCGCATAGTCGGTTATTGCGTAAGTTTTCAACTTACTACATAGGTCGAAATACAGGCGCGGGTAGCTCTATTCTATCTACGGCATCCACGAGTGGAGCGAGCGGATAGAATGTAGTCGACATAGTTACGCTAATCGGCTTTCTCCAGTAGAAATTGAAAGGCGTATTTCTCGAGGCTGGAAAGTGTCTAGTCAAGACGGGCGATTCAATGTTCGTAAAATATCTCTCCCAATTCTTGATTAGAATCAATTGAGAAACTCTTGCTAGATGTTTTAATTTCTCGCAGATTACTTGCTGGATTCTCTACCACTAAACTAGTGTAAAAGGTGGGCGTCTGGTTTAGACGGAAAGAGCAGTTTATGTCTCCTAAGATTATTTCACAAACGCTAGCGAATTTTTCTTTATTTAAAGAGCTTGGCTCAGATCAAATTGAGAAAATCGCAGAGCAGTCACGTGTGATTAACTTTCAAAAAGGACAAAGCGTTTTTAATTGTGGAGATCAAGCCATTGGCTTGTATATCTTGGTTGAAGGGCAGCTAAAGCTTGGGTTGATCTCCTCGCAGGGTACAGAAAGAATCCTCAGGATTATTTCTCCTAGTGAGAGTTTTGGTGAGGCGATTTTATATCTTGAACGTCAGTTTCCTGTTTACGCAAAAGCGATTATAGATTCGAAGGTTTTATTAGTTCCCAAAAATCTCATTTTTTCTATGCTTGATGCTAATCCTCACTACGCTCGCAAAATGCTGGCTGGCTTATCAATTAGAATGCATCAGCTAATTCAAAACATTGAAATGCTGTCGTTACAATCATCTACCCAGCGATTTATAACTTATTTGTTGCAAATCAGTGCCGAGGTCAAAGATGGGACGAAAATTAGGCTTCCTGCTAGCAAGGCAACAATTGCATCTTTATTGAATTTAAAGCCGGAAACTCTGTCCCGGATTCTCGCGAAACTACAAAAATTGGAGCTAATAGATGTGAGGGGAAGTAGCCTGACGATTATAGCTTTGAAAAAGCTCAGAAGCTATGATTTGAGTGTTTGTGAGGTATAACTATGCAATCAGATAAAGAAAATGATGCCGTTCGCCTAAAAGTTGGGCTTGCAGAGATGCTTAAAGGAGGCGTCATTATGGATGTCACCGATGCACGTCAAGCCGAAATTGCACAATCTGCAGGGGCTGTGGCTGTAATGGCCTTGGAACGGGTTCCAGCACAAATTCGGAGTGAAGGTGGCGTCGCGCGGATGGCTGCCCCGCAAAAAATTCGAGAAATTATGTCGGCCGTCAGCATTCCTGTAATGGCCAAATGCCGTATCGGACACTTTGCTGAAGCACAAATTTTGCAGGTTTTAGGTGTAGATTACATCGATGAATCAGAGGTGCTTACTCCTGCAGATGATGAATATCATGTGGATAAAAGTGCCTTCAGAGTGCCATTTGTTTGTGGAGCAAAAAATCTAGGGGAGGCCTTAAGGCGGATCAATGAGGGTGCAGCGATGATTCGTACAAAAGGAGAAGCGGGAACTGGAGATATTGTGCATGCAGTAAAGCATTTGCGAAATATCCGTCGAGAGATTAGATCGTTAACACTCCTTGAAGATGCTGAGCTTTACTCCTACGCTAAGAATCTACAGGCACCCTATCATTTGGTTCATTTAGTGGCAAAATCTGGGAAGCTGCCAGTTCCAAATTTTTCTGCAGGAGGTGTTGCTACGCCTGCAGATGCTGCATTGGTCCGTCAACTTGGTGCCGAATCTGTATTTGTTGGTTCGGGTATCTTTATGAAAGATTCAGTAACGTTCTGTTCCGAAGCCGAGGCTGAATCAAGAGCAAAAGCGATTGTGCGAGCCACAGTTTATTTTGAAGATCCTAAAATTCTCCTTGAAACTGCTGCTGAATTACTTGGCACCATGAAGGGTCTGGCTACATCACAGCTGGTTACTGGCGATTTACTTCAATATCGTGGGGCATCGTGATTTCTTCTTTATCGATAGGTGTTTTAGCGCTCCAAGGTAGTTACGACGCCCATCTGCAAAGCCTTAAAAGATTCTCCGTAAATGCCAGGTTAATTCACCATGCAGAGGACTTGGCATCCATCGATGCGTTGATTGTTCCTGGCGGAGAATCAACAACCATGTTGGAGCTTCTTAAAAAAACTGGTTACTTTTGGGAAGAGTTGCAGCAATTTGTTCATAAAAAGCCATCTTTAGGAACATGCGCTGGTGCAATATTACTGGCATCAAATGTGGAAAATCCCACTCAAGACTGTTTGGGTGCGCTCGATATCACTGTTCAGCGAAATGCTTACGGTCGACAATTACAAAGTTCAATTCATGATGGTAGGTGCAAGTTTGATGATAGTGACATTGAACTTGTATTCATACGTGCGCCTAAAATTGTCAGAACTGGATCTGCAGTTGAAGTGCTGGCCGAACATGATGGAAGCCCGATTTGGGTGAAGCAGGGCCAAACGATGGCAGCAACCTTTCATCCAGAGCTAACTTCGAACGCCATCGTGTATGAAAAGTGGTTAGAAAACATTAAGCCTGATATCACTGCATTGCTGAAATTTTAGACACGTGTCATAGGCTTAAACCTTTGCGGAAATTGCATCTAATTTAAGGAGAGATAATGGCGCGTTTCCAAGCCCGGGATGGTGGTAGCCAAGACCTCGACCTAATCGCTTGCGTATCGATCAACGTGCATCGGTGTTGAGCGCTTTTGCAGCTAAATAATCGTATTTGAGTCGGTATATATGCATAACCTACAGACATAAAAAAAGCCCACATTACTGTGAGCTTAATTTTACTGGTGGCCGGGGGCAGAATCGAACTGCCGACACGCGGATTTTCAATCCGCTGCTCTACCAACTGAGCTACCCGGCCGACATGCAAACGCTGGTGCGTTGTTTGCAAGTCGCGCATTATAGCAAATTTCATCACGGTGTGATAAAAATTTTGCTGGCGACATTGGGATATCGTCTTTTATACGATTTTTAAGTTCGTTCTGTGTTCATATTCGTTTGCGCGTTGTAGAATCCTTTTCCTATGAAATTCAATATTGATCCGCCACAACAGGCGCTTAGAACAGCATTGCTGGATAAGGTGAACAAAAAAACCAAGCCTCTTGGTGCTTTGGGTTTGTTGGAGGAGGTGGCCATTCAAGTAGGGTTGATTCAACAAACCTTGTCACCTCAATTGTCAAATCCTGCCATGTTGGTCTTTGCCGCGGATCATGGCATTGCGATTTCTGGCGTGAGTCCTTATCCACAAGCGGTGACTGCCCAGATGGTATATAACTTTCTGCAAGGTGGGGCAGCCATCAATGTGTTTGCGCATCAACATGGCATGCATTTGCGTGTGATCGATGCCGGTGTTAACCATGATTTTGGGGTGAGTCCTGATTTGATTGATGCAAAAATTGCACGGGGGACAGCTAACTTCCTGTATGAGCCGGCCATGTCGAAAGCCCAATGCGAGCAGGCAATAATGGTGGGTGCGGCGATAGCAAGAAAGGAGTTGGCGATCGGCTGTAATGTTTTCGGTTTTGGCGAGATGGGTATAGGTAACACTTCATCTGCCAGTTGTTTGATGAGTGTGTTGTGTCAATTGCCTTTGTCTGCTTGCGTGGGACGTGGCACCGGTTTGGATGATGTAGGCTTAGCCAGAAAGTTGGCGGTACTGGAGCAAGCGGTGAGTTTGCATGCGGTTGATAACTCACAACCTATGGAGGTGCTGGCGACTTTTGGCGGCTTTGAGCTTGCTATGATGGTGGGGGCAATGTTGGGGGCTGCTGAACAAAAGGCGTTGTTGCTGGTGGATGGTTTTATTGCTACGGCTGCTTTGTTGGTTGCTAGTCAATTAGCACCGGCGATTTTGCATTATTGTGTGTTTGCACATTGCTCAGGTGAGGCTGGGCATCGTCAATTATTACAACATTTAGGTGCGACCCCGTTACTGGATATCGGTTTGCGTCTTGGGGAGGGGACTGGTGCAGCTTTGGCCTATCCGCTCGTGCAATCAGCGGTGAATTTCTTGAATGAGATGGCTTCGTTTGAGAGCGCAGGTGTGAGCTCGCGGGGGGGGGCTTAATAGTGCAATCGCTAACAAAAGAATGGCAAAGGGTTTGCTTGGCGTTTGGATTTTTTACGCGCATTTCCGTCCCCAGCTTGGATAGTTTTAAGGAAGAGGATTTGGCTGGCGCTGCTAAGTATTTCCCCTTGGTAGGTATTGTGGTGGGGATGGTTGGTGCGGGCATGTATCTGGTTGCTACGCGCCTTTTCCCCAGCAGTATTGCAATATTGTTGAGTATGGCAGCTACGCTCTATTTGACGGGTGCTTTTCATGAGGATGGGTTGGCGGATAGTGCAGATGGCTTTGGTGGAGGATGGGGAAGAGAGCAAATACTCACTATTATGCAGGATTCCAGACTTGGCACTTATGGAGCCGTGGTGTTATGTTTGGTGTTGTTTGGTAAATATCAGGTGCTGAATGCATTGCCGGATTATTTTCTGGCATTTATCCTGGTGGTGGGGCATGCATTGAGTCGTTTAGCCGCAGTCTATGTAATGGCAAGTCTGCCTTATGCCAAGCCTGATGGTAAGGCTAAGCCGTTGGCTACCAGGGTCGGTTGGCCGGATTTGTGCGTTGCGACGGTGTTGGCCTGTTTGCCTATACCGCTCTTCTATTGGCATTTTTCGCCATTTGTGTTTGAGGCCAAGGATTGGTTGGTGTTGGGGGGGCATTGCGTGTCACCGATGATTTTGGTTTGGATCTGGTGGCGCAATAAAATCCAACATTGGTTGGGTGGTTACACGGGTGATTGTTTAGGCGCCATGCAACAATTGACAGAGCTTGCGCTTTATATTGGGTTGCTTGCTTGGTGTCAGCAGCTATGAATCTGCATTTGATACGTCATACCTCGCTCAATATTCCCGCTAGCATCTGTTATGGGCAGAGCGATGTAGATGTTTCAGAAAACTTCGAGGCTGAGTGTGCCACGCTGGCGAGTAAACTGACAGCGATTAAATTTGATGCTGTTTACGCCAGCCCATTGCAGCGTTGTACCAAGTTGGCACAGGCGCTCAATTTGGGTGCGGTTCATATAGATGAGCGTTTGAAAGAGCTACATTTCGGCGATTGGGAGATGCAAGCTTGGGAGAGTATTCCGCGCAATGTGTTTGACACGTGGGCCAATGATTATGCGAACCTTACTCCGCCTAATGGGGAGAGCTTCTCGCAGCTACACGCGCGTACAAAGAAGTTTGTAGAGGAAGTGAGCGGACACTCTCGTGGCAAAGAGATAGCCGTAGTAACGCATGGCGGTGTGATACGTGCCATTCTTGCGGAAGTGCTGAATATGCCGTTAAAAGGCTTATTTAGAATCGTGATTGATCATGCCAGCGTGACGCAGATTTCGTTTGGCGAAGTAGTGCCTAGAATTCACTTTGTGAATCGATAAGCGATCAGAGTGTTTTAAGCGCTTCCTCTAATCGTCCCCAGCCATTCTCATGGGGCAACCCAAAACGCAACGCTGGCGTGTCTGTGAATAGTCTTACCCATATGCCCCGAGTAGCCAGGTGATGTTGCCATTGTATGGCTTTTGCTGTGGGAGTGTACTGAAACAACGCTGTGCCAGCTTGCGGTGCTAAATGATGTTCGCTGAGCAGTGCTACCAGGCGCTGACTTTTATGGGCAAGAGCTAGACGTGTTTTGTCTTGCCAAGCCTTGTCAAGCAATGCCTGTTTTGCAATCAGGCGACTTGCGCCCGTGAGTGTCCATGGACCTAGCTCTTCCTGTACCCTGGCAAGTTGCGAATCTTCGGCAAGTAAAAACCCCACCCTTGCCCCAGCCAAGCCAAAGAACTTGCCGAGAGAGCGTAATACAAAGAGCCCTTCTAGGTGGGCATGTTGGGCAATGCTATATTCTGGTGTGGTATCCATAAAGGCTTCATCAACTATCAGCCAGCCACCACGTCGCCTCAAGTGGTTATGTAAGTCTAGCAGCTCCATTGGCGTGAATAATCTGGCCGTTGGGTTGTTTGGGTTGCAGATTAAGACGACGTCTGCCTGAGCTACTGACGTATCGGCCAAGCTGGTAAAGCTGCTGACAGCATGCCCCTGACGTTGCCATGCATGTGCATGTTCACGATACATGGGGTTGAGCATGGCAACCTTACAAACTGGGCGAAGCCTTGGCAATACTTGTAATGCAGCTTGTGAACCCGCAGTAGGGAGTAGTGACTGGCATCCATAATAACTGCATGCGGACTTTATCAAATCATCGTCATTATCAGGAAGTCTTTGCCATACCGCGTCAGGAACCACTGTGACAGGGTAATTGTCTGGGTTAATCCCTGTCGATAGGTCTAGCCAGTCGGCAAGCGGGATACCGTACATTTTTGATGCCAAGGATAAGTTGCCGCCATGTTCAAGCAAAATGGATGCTCCTTAGAAATTCTGTCGTGATGATGATGAGGCACCATAATATCAGGCTGTGTTTGACCAGCTTGATTGCGTGCAGAACATGATGCAACTGGGCTGGTTCGCCCATGCCTAATGTGGGGCGCTGTTTAACCGTGCCATGATAGCTGGCTACACCGCCCAATTTTACTCTGAGCGCGCCCGCGCCGCTCGCCATCACGGGCCCTGCATTGGGGCTATACCAGGTGTGAGCTTGGGTAAGCCAGCATTTGAGCGCACTCGCCGTGTGGCCACAAAGGGCATAGCTGAGTGCAGTGAGACGTGCGGGAATTAAATTGAGCAGGTCATCCAAGCGTGCGGCAGCCCAGCCAAAATACAAAAAGCGCGGTGTGCGGTAACCCCACATGGCATCCAGTGTGTTGGCCAATCTGAAAACAAGTGCGCCTGTGCCGCCGAATAGCACAAACCAGAAAATCGTACCGAACACCGCATCATTGCCATTCTCGAGTACAGATTCAATCGTGGCCGTGGCGATTTGATTTTCATTTAGTTGCGATGTGTCGCGGCTGACAATCATGCTGACATGATAACGAGCCTGCTCAAGGTGATGCTGCGATAGCGGTTGATAAATCTGTTCTGCATGCTGCACCAGACTGCGCGCGCCAATGGAAAAATATAATAGCAGCACGTTAGCCAGCCATGCGATTGGGTCGTGAGTTAGTGCACTGTTGGTAACAAAATAGCTGATTGCCGCAAAAGGCACCAATAGAGAAAACCAAGCCAGCAAGCCGGCAAGCCTGACCCTTAGGGTGGTGGCGCCTATATTCAATCGCTGTTCGATCATTGCTGCTAGATTGCCAAACCCCACCAAAGGGTGCCAGCGTTTTGGCTCACCAAGCAAAGCATCGAGCCACACTGCAACAATGATAGCGAGCCCTGTGCTATATGGGCTGATGATGGGATAATAGTCGAATGGCATTTAAATCACTTATGGTTCAGGGCACTACGTCTGATGCGGGGAAAAGCACCCTAGTCGCGGCACTGTGTCGCGTATTGTATCGCAGAGGCATGCGTGTTGCGCCGTTTAAGCCACAAAATATGGCGTTAAACTCGGCAGTGACTGTCGATGGCGGTGAAATCGGTCGTGCACAGGCAGTGCAGGCTTTTGCATGCGGTCTGGAGCCGCACACCGATATGAACCCTGTGTTGTTAAAACCTAACTCTGATACTGGCTGCCAGGTAATTGTGCACGGTAAAGTCGTCACCAACTTGGAAGCGACCAGTTATCATGCCTATAAACCAGTTGCCATGCGTGCGGTGCTGGATTCTTGGCGGCGCTTACAGGATCAATATGACTGCATCATCGTAGAAGGCGCGGGTAGCCCAGCAGAGATCAATTTACGTGACAATGACATTGCCAATATGGGATTTGCCGAGGCGGTGGATTGCCCGGTCATTCTGATAGCGGATATAGACCGTGGCGGGGTGTTTGCGCATATTGTTGGCACATTGGCATTGCTTTCCGAACCTGAAAAAGCGAGAGTGGTTGGTTTTGTTATCAACCGCTTTAGGGGTGATATTGCACTGCTGCAATCGGGTTTGGATTGGTTGGAGCAGGAGACAGGAAAGCCGGTATTGGGCGTGCTGCCGTATTTGCATGGGTTGCACATTGAGGCTGAAGACTCAGTGCCGAAGCAGACGCAATTGAGCGGTAACGTTGCCGGTCATGTTCCAAATTCGAATGTGCTCGGCGCGAGAATAAAAGTCATTGTTCCGGTGCTGCCCCATATCAGCAACCACACGGATTTTGATGCACTGCGTTTGCATCCACAGGTGGATTTTCAATTCATTAATATGAATGAAGTTATCCCGCCTGCAGATTTGATTATCTTGCCTGGGAGCAAAAATGTGCGGGGTGATCTTGATTGTTTGCGGGCTAATGGTTGGGAGCAAGCACTTACTCATCATTTGCGCTATGGTGGAAAAGTAATTGGTGTGTGTGGCGGGTTCCAGATGCTTGGTCGCATGATACATGACCCGCTGGCGATAGAAGGAGATGCGGGCTCTAGCGCGGGGTTTGGTTGGTTGGAAATGGAAACGACGCTTGAAAAAACCAAGCAATTAAAGCAGGTCGTCGGGCAGATGGCTTTTGCAAGTGTAGCCATTACGGGTTATGAAATTCACATGGGCGTAAGCACTGGGGTTGCATTAGACAACCCCGCAATGTATTTAAATGAAGCATCTCAACCCAAGCAACCAGAAGGTGCAATGTCGCAGGACAATCAAATCGCGGGGACTTATTTGCATGGGCTGTTTGACCATCACGAGGCCTGCGCAGCTTGGCTACAGTGGGCCGGACTGCAAGTAGAGCAGCGTTTTGACTATGAAAAATTACGCGATGATGCGCTGAACCGCTTGGCAGACTGTGTGGAAAAGCATTTAGATTGGGATAGGGTGGCAGAATATATTTAGGGTGCTTCTATAAATGCCCATTTTTGCGAGCATCAGCTGCGCTGATTGCTTGTTTAAACCACTTGGTGGCATTACTGCGAGCCAGTTACGCGATGCTTCTTCTAGCGCTTATAAGACCTTAATTTGCTGTCCTAAACATTCTACGAGTTGCCCGCTACGTATTTTTGCAGTTTTGCGAAATTCCACTTCACCATCCACGGTGACCAGCCCTTCAGCTACCATGGCTTTACCTTGGCCGCCACTTTCGGCGATACCTTCTGTTTTAAGTAAATCACAAAGGGCAATGTATTCGCCTTTTAATTTAAATGTCGTGATTTCCATGCTTATCCTTTGAGGTGAAGTGGTAGCCCGGCAGCAATAAAACTCACATTGTCTGCGATGTTGGCAATCGCTTGGTTCAGTCTACCCTGTTCATCTTGGAACTGGCGATTAATTTCGCCCAGTGGCACGATTCCCATACCCACTTCATTGCTGACCAGAAACATATGCCCTTGCACAGAAGGCAGTGCGTCAAGTAGTGTCTTACGCTCTTGATCCCAATTTAAGTGTTTTGGACGTTCGCAATCGGGGCAAATGCATTGTGCCAACCAGAGTGTGAGGCAATCTACAATGACACATTCGCCTGCTTTGGCATGCGTTAACATTGCTTCTGCCAAATTGAAAGATTGCTCAATAGTTTTCCAATGGGCGGGACGTCTGTTTTTGTGATGCGCTACGCGCTGGCCAAATTCGGCATCATAAACTTGAGCGGTGGCAATGTAGGTGACTGGCAAACCACTTTCCGTAGCCAGTTTTTCTGCAAATGCGCTTTTGCCGGAACGGGCGCCGCCTAGAATCAGGTGAATATTACGCATGCGGTTTCCAGGTGTTTTCCATGACCATGTCGGCAAGCGGTCTTGGCTGTTTCCAGCCGGTTTCCACCAACATGGGTGATTTGTAAAAAGTACTGACGTGTCCCAAACACAATACGGCAATCGGTTTGGCATCTTGCGGCATGTGCAGTAGCGCACCCAGTTTTATCGGGTCAAAAATTGACACCCAGCCCATTCCCAAGCCCTCGGCGCGTGCGGCTAGCCACATATTCTGTATCGCACAGCTCACTGAGGCGATATCCATTTCTGGTAGTGTTCTGCGCCCAAAGACGTGTGCATCACGTTTATCGCATAGCGTAGCCACCAGCAACTCACCACATTCTAAAATACCTTCGACTTTCAATCGCAAGAACTCCGCCATGCGGTCAGCGTTTTCATTTTCGCCAATGGCGTACGCGGTTTGAATGCGCTCTTCATCTACCAATTTGTGTATCGCTTGGCGCATGTTCGCATCAGTGATACGGATAAATCGCCATGGCTGCATCAGCCCTACGCTGGGTGCTTGGTGGGCTACTTGCAGTATGCGCGACAGCACTTCCGGAGCGACAGGGTCCGGCAAGAAGTGCCGCATGTCACGGCGTTCTGCTATCACACGATAGACAGCGGCTATTTCTTCTTCAGAATAGCGATGAGTACTCATGGTAAAAAAAGCCCTGCCGCCGCTTGTGGATTGGATGCAAAATAAAAGTGCAGGAAACTGGCATGAATCGAGCCGTGTCGATAAATGTTCTCAGGTTTACCAAAGCGCGTTTTAGCGATGGCGCAAGGCAAAATGTCGGTCTCAAAACTACCGTAATGGAAAGTGTGCGCGCCGAGTTCGCCATACGCAAGTTCGGCCTTGAGTGAGCCTAAGCCCTGTATCTTGTCATGCATCCTGCTTTTACCTGCTAACAAGCCAAAGGCAGGTTTTTCATCAATGCTGTGCGATAGCGCCATCATGCCGCCACATTCGGCGAGTATGGGCTTGCCCGCATCTGCCGCAGCTTGTAGCGCGTATTTCATGGCGCTATTATTGCCAATTTCGTCAAGATGCAATTCAGGATACCCGCCAGGAAGCCAATAGGCATCTGCCTCTGGCAACGGCTGGTCGTTTAATGGCGAAAAGAATTTGATGCTGGCGCCCATGTCCGTCAGCCAGTCTAAATTAGCCTGATAAATGAAACAAAATGCCGCATCACGTGCAATCGCAATCGTTTTACTAGCCAGCAGTGGAGGTTGATTGGACTGCACAGGCGCTTTGAATGCCACCACTGGAGGCAAAGGCAAATCCGCACTGATAGTAGCGGCGGCGGCCTCGATTTTTTCTTCCAAGTCGCCAATTTCACTGGCACGGAATAAGCCCAAATGCCTTTCTGGCAGGCTCAGTGTTTTATCTTTGGGTAGCGCACCAAACCAGTTAAGATGTGGCGGTAATGAATTTTTTAATAATTGTGCATGACCAGTGCTACCCACCTTGTTGGCCAGCACCCCTGCCGGTTTGAGTAGAGAGTGATGGGTCAGCAGGCCAGAAGCCAGTGCACCAAAGGTTTGCGCCATACCGCTTGCATCTATGGTGAGTAAGACGGGCAGGTTGAAACGTGCGGCGACGTCGGCGCTAGATGGGGTGCCGTCATACAACCCCATGACGCCTTCTACGACAATCAGGTCAGAGTGCTGCGCTGCACGGTAGAGTTGAGCCTCACCATCGTTCTCGCCGCACATGGTGAAGTCGAGATTGTAAACAGGGCGGCCAGTGGCGACTTCCAATATCATTGGGTCTAGAAAATCCGGACCGCATTTAAATGCCTGTACGCGTAGCCCTTGGTTGCGCCAAGCGCGCGCCAGTGCGGCAGTAATGAGGGTTTTTCCTTGCCCGGAAGATGGGGCGGAAACCAGTACAGCATGACATTGCATCATAGATCGATGCCTGGCTGCGCTTTGATGCCTGCCCGCCAGGCATGCTTTATATCCATAATCTCGCTTACAGTATCTGCTGCATCGATTAAGGCTTGTGGCGCGGCGCGACCAGTTACTACCACATGCTGCATGGGTGGGCGGGCCGCGATATCTGCGAGGATTTGTGTCGTGTCCAGGTAGCCGTATTTCATGGTGTAGGTGAGCTCATCGAGAATGACCAGTCCGATTCCTGGGTTTTTGAGCATTTGCTGTGCGAGTTTCCAGCCAGCTTCTGCGGTGCGAATATCACGTTCGCGGTCTTGCGTTTCCCAAGTAAAGCCTTCGCCCAGTACATACCATTCCACATTTGGCTGATGGCTAAAGAAACCTTCTTCTCCGGTATCTTTACGGCTCTTGATAAACTGCGCCACACCAACCTTCATGCCGTATCCCAGGGCACGCGCCATCATGCCAAATGCAGAGGAGCTTTTACCTTTGCCATTACCTGTGAGGACAAGAAGCAGGCCTTTTTCCTGATTAGCTTGTTTGATAGCAGCATCAATCACTGCCTTTTTGCGCACCATGCGTGCGGCATGACGCGCATTTTTGTCCTGATCCGACATTACGCTTTAGCGTTGCTGGCTCGCTTGGTCATCACGAATGCGACATGAACCAACAATGCAACCGCCAGCCAAAAGCCGATATTTTCTAATTGATGCGGGAAATATTTCATCAGGCGCTCACCAAATACGACCAATGTCGGGTCTGGGTAACGACCACCAAAGAAATAAAATCCACCGCTAGAGAACAGCTCACTGACTGTGGCGGCAACAGCAATGCTGCCTACGAGGGGCAACAGGGCGCTAGTGCTAAAGGTATAGCGCTTTGCAAACCAACGGCCAGCAAGCCACATTGCGCCATAGGCTGGCAACAAAAAGCCATAGGCTGGCGTTACGCAGAAGCTGCTAGTGCCAGTGAAGGTAATGGAATAAAAATCCAAACCAGCGCATAGCGCCAATAATGATGGAAATACCCAGTTAGGACGTAAATACAGCCCTGCCAAAAAGAAAACGGCAAGTGAGGCGCTAGGTAGTGCGTTAATCGAGGCAAAGTGATTGCCCCGCGTCATCACGATAAGCAATGTGAGTGCGATACCCACGATGATTTGTTGTGTTTTAGTAAGTGACAGCATGATTGGGATAGCCTCCTGTTGAATCATTAAATTAATAGGGTACGATTTTAGCGTAAATGTGTTTTGTCTAAGTATTTATTTTGGCGAGAGATCACTAGTGTTTCATATCGTAGCGTAGCCCTACAAACAAATTACTACCTGCCGTATTGTATGGCACTGCGGTTGCGGTGTTGCCGGTGTAAGCCAAAATATAATTTTTATCGAAAATATTATTTGCGCGAGCCTCAATTTTCCACTCAGGGGAGAGTTTGTAGTTGGCGGTTAAATTGACCAGCATGTAGCCGCTCATCTTCTTGGTGTTTGCAAGATCGTTGTAGCGTGTAGATGATCCCGTTACCTCCGTACCCCATTGAAAATCGCCAAGGCTATTTAACAGACTGATAGTGCCATAGCGGTTAGCGCGTCGGATGAGTAGTTGATTAACTTCGTTGGGCTTGTTTGAGTCTTCAACACGTGGCGACTGTGTTGTGAAATTGCCACGTAGTATTAAATGATCGCTAACTTTCCAAGAGGCATCCAGCGTTGCGCCCTGAATCTCAGTTTTACCAACATTTATTGGACAAAACCCTGCGAGGGTGCAAGTTGCGGTAGCAGACCCTGCATTTGCAAGCATATTTCTAATATTATTTTGGAATACGGTTAGATTGGCATTAAAAGCAGGGGTGTTGTACTGGACGCTCGTTTCAATATTGTCTGACTTCTCCGGCTGTAAGGTCGGGGCGCCAAAATTTGGAAAGTACAATTGGTTAAATGTTGGCACCTTGAAAGCATTGCCATAGTTTACATTTGCTCGCCATTGATGGTTGATTTGATAAGCATACCCAGCACCACCAGTGGTGTAATTGCCAAATTGAGTGTTGTGATCTTCACGCAGAGAAAGTTGCATAGCATGGTTGCCAACCTCGGCGATATAACTCGCCAAGAAGCTGTCATCATTCCGTTCTTTCTGGAATTTTGTTTTAACATTGCTGCGGCTGTCCACATCCTGCTCCAGCCGGTCATAAGTCAATGTCAACAAACCAATGGGCAATTTGAAGTCGTTTTGCCAGGTGAGTTGTTGCTGTTCTGTACGGATCTGACTTACCCCAGTTGGATTATAACTAGCGCTTGCTGGGCTTGTATTTGGTCTGGCATGGCTGTCTAAATCATCAACCCCCATGCCTAGCTTGAAAGTGCTATGCCAAAAGTCTGTAAACTGATTTTTACTGGTAAAAGCATAGCTTTGCAGGACTTGTTCGTTATAGTTTTCGTAATTGCTGTCAAACTCGCCATGTCCTTTGCTTTCAAAGAACTGCAAACCCCAGCTATGTCCTGGCGCGAGTTCCAGCTCGCCAAAGGTGGATACGCTTAAATTTCGGTAGCTGTCGTCATCTGCATCTTTGTTAGTGCGAATACGTTTAGCCGAAAAGCTTTCGGTATCCAGACTGCTCACGTTGACACCATATCTCAGCGCACCAATACCGCCACTCACGCCAGCCTCGGCGGTTTTGGTGTCATAAGTTCCCAAGCCGATGGCTGCATGTACAAGTGGTTTTTTAGAGCTGCTTTTACGCGTAAATATTTGAATCACACCGCCAATCGCGTCTGCACCATAAAGACTAGAGGCTGATCCCCGTAGAATCTCAATCTTTTCGATTTGCGCAAGGGGGATGTTTTCAAATGATGTGGTGCCAGTTGTGGCGGAATTGATGCGCAGACCATCTACTAATACAGCCACATGGTCTGCGTTGGTGCCACGCAGAAATACGTGGCTGGCTGTGCCGGTGCCGCCGTTGGTGTAAATCTGTACACCGGGTTGCATACGCAGGATGTCTGTAACTGAAACAGCCCCAGCTCGCTCGATTTCTTCTCGACCTATCACGGTCACATCCCCAATCACCGCTTCGCGCGGCTGAGGTACGCGACTGGCGGTAATTACGATGTCATCTAAATTTATATTTTCTGCCGAAAAAGCAGGTGGTGTGAAGACGAGCGCGATTGCGCTGGCTATGATGGTTTTTTTCATTATATTTTCCCTGATTTACATGCGACCCCGCATGCGGATTCATTAAAGACTAGGGAATATGTGAAATGAAACCAAGAAAAGTAAACGCTTACCATGTTAAGTAGCGTAGCTTTTAATGACCGTCACCCCGCGGTATTCTCTAGCGCGCCTTGACATAAGGCTAATGTTGCGAGGCCGGTCTCCGGGCTTGTGAGGATATGGATTGCGTCTTCCCATGTTGTTCACACAGTGACATTTTGCGATCCATTTTGCGTTTAACGCTCACTTACCGTTGCGGGGGCAGCATAGGAATTGTTGATTCTCTAAAACAGAAAATCAGCGCACCTATTTCCCAGTTTCACCTCGTTTGTGGAAAACAAACTCGGCACCTGGCAACAAGGTTGAGATTCTAACTTTTTAATGGATCTTTGCAAGGTAATTTTTCGATTTCAGAATCCATAACATCTTGTAATACTTTGAAAAGTAGATGTTACCTATTGACTATAATCATTTTTCTAAACTATAGTGACCGCATGGATGAAGATTTAAAAGCGTTGGAAGATAAATTGTCGCAATTGATTTCGTTGTGCGCAGAGTTGCGTGGCGAGAATGCCAAGTTGCGCGCTGACCTAGGTGCGATGGAATCAGACACTGTGTCTTTAAAGGCCAATATGGCGCAGGCGAGCGAGCGCATTGAGCGATTGATGCGGACTTTGCCATAACAAACCTATCCGTAAGGCGAAAAATTGTGAGTGAAATCAAAGCGGTAGATGTCAATATTATGGGGCGAGAGTTCACGGTTTCGTGTGCTGATGAAGAGCGCCCGGGCTTAATCAATGCCGTGAATTATCTCGATAAGAAAATGCGTGATATTCGCGACGCTGGTAAGGTGGTAGGTTTGGAGCGCATCGCCATGATGGCGGCACTTAATCTTTCTCACGAGCTTTTAAACAGCAAGAGTGGTAGCGTGGATATTGGTGACATCAAACGTCGTGTGGCGCTGATGCAGGATCAAATTGATCAGGCGTGCGCACAAAATAAATCACCGCTTTAATTTTTTTGGCACTTCACAGTCTGCCGCACTTACCCCCTTGTATTTACCCCAATCTTTACGCATTGAGAATTTCTAATGGAAATTTGGGATGATCACTTGGAAGGCTCAAAACTGTGTCAAATCTTCCGCCGTATCAAGCTTGCCTTAAAGTCGTAATCCAGTGGATGGGGTGGTAAGGGCGGGCCGTCAACCCCACGCACCGTCTACTCTGATGCGCCATAGTATAGGGGCGTAAATCACGGTAAAAACAGAGAAACATACGATCCATAGTATGCCGGCCAATAACACCCATTCTGCGTAGAGTTGTGGTGCCAACATAGGCATCACACTCCTGAATAAGGCGCTTGCAATTAATCCAGCGAATGCGTAGATCATCCAATGTGATGGCTTTCTAATGTCACGGCCGGTGTGCCCCAAAGACACGCGAGCCATCATGCTCAATGTCACGAGCCCAATTCCGCCCACTGTAAACAGATGCATCGTTAGAATAGGTAAGAGACTGTTTTTGTCCCACCATGCAAGCGTTTCTAGTGCGTAAAACAAAAAACCTACATTGATGAGGAAAAAAGAAAGATAGAGGCTCCATAGTAAAGGGATGCGCCACACTCCTGCTGTGTGCCAATTAAACAAGCGAGTACTGTTTAAAACAAACAGGGCGATGGCACATAGCGAAGAAGCATGAGGTATCTGGAAAAAGATCACGTTGGCGAACAGCGCCAGCAGCGCCATCATAATACTCAAGTCCAGCCATTTGAACTGCTTGAGCGTCGTCTCACCTCCCACGCCGCGCTCAATAAAAAATGGAATCACGCGGCGGCCGATGGTGAGTATCAGTCCAATGAATAACAGTACTGCCCCATTGATGGCATATAGCATGCCGTTGTTTACAAGACCAAAGCAGCCAAGATAGAAAACAATATTGCCTATCCAAAGCATCAAGACTTTGCCCGCGACTGCTAATTGCATCCATTGCTTGACCTGAATAATTGGTTTCAATATCGCCACCAGCAACCCCAACCCAAACAGCACATCTGCTGTAGCCGCATAGGCTATTAAATCTGTCCCGAACAACAGCAGAATTCTGGCTACACACCATAGTCCGAATAATGATGCCAACGATTTTCCTTGCGCCGTTGGGACACCGGTCCAGTTTTTAACCGCGGTGAGTAAAAACCCTGCTGCCACCGCTAAGCCATAGCCATACAGCATTTCATGTGCGTGCCATTGGCTCAGAGTGATCCCCTGTGTCTCAATGGGTAAGCCTAATGTATAAGCAGCTAACCACGTAAGCATGGAAACAATGGCAAACAGACCGGCACCGAGAAAGAAAGGTCTAAATCCTAGATTGAATAAGGCGAACTTTTTGAGGTCTACCGGTTTTGCATTGTTAATCTGAATAAGCATGATATTTCAATCCCAAAGTTTCTGACTAATGGGACATCATAACTTAGCTGTAGAATGGGCGTATTGATTAAACGCAAAAGATGTCATGCAACCACTCATGAATCAATTCAAACAGGCGACAGAGTTTCTTGCGCAGCAGGACTCGGATTGGGCTTGGTTAATCGCCACTGTGGGGGAATGTTCTTTTTCAGCTAAGTCAGAACGTGAACCATATGAGGCTTTGGCCAGAGCAGTTGCCTACCAGCAGCTTAGCACCAAAGTGGGCGATAAGTTGATCGACAAGTTGGTGAGTCGTTTTGGCCATTTTCCACTCCCCCATGAGCTAGTGGCTGCTGACTTTGAAAGTCTACGCGCCATCGGCTTCTCAGTAAGAAAGATTGATACATTAAAAGCGATTGCATCTGGCGTGCTTAGCGGGTTGGTACCATCCCGTGAAGTGGCGAATCACATGAGTAATGAGGCCTTGATAGCGCGATTGGTGTCAATTAAAGGCATTGGGCAATGGACGGTGGAAATGATGCTTATCTTCACTCTTGGGCGCCTAGATATCCTACCGGTCGATGACTTTGGTATTCTCGCAGGCTATATGCGGCTAAAAAAGCTTGATGCCTTACCCAAGCGTAAAGAGATGATGAGAATAGCGCAAGCGTGGAGCCCTTGTCGTACTATCGCAAGCTGGTATCTTTGGCGTGTTCCAAAAGAACTTGAATCAATAAAAAGTTAGTGCGCCCAATCTATTTCAGCAGCACCACACTAGGTCAATGGCGACTCATCGGCAACACGGTCAGCATTGCTTACTGCCTTATTCATAGCACTAACGGTTGCATTGTAGCCCGTATCGTCAAGTGAGGCTAATTTCATCTTGGTTTTGCCCTTATAATGCGGGCTATGGAACTATTGAAACAGGGTAACTTTGCCTTTGCCAAGCTACTGGCATTTCGAGTGCAACTTGTGTTGGCGTATCAGATTATGGCCGTGGTGGTGGGCTGGCACATCTATGAGATCACGCGCGATCCACTGTCGCTCGGGCTGATCGGTCTTGCCGAAGTGATCCCTTACTTTGCATCTGCGCTATTTGCCGGACATGCCGTTGATCATTATTGCTCCCGTCGTTTCTTTGCGGTGCTGGCGGGGGTTTTGTTGTTGAGCAATGCGTTCACTTTGGCTGCGTTATCGGCAGGCTGGCTTAGTGACAACATGATATTCTGGATATATGGTTCAATTGCCTTTACCGGCTTGGCAAGAGCGTTCATTGCGCCGAGTTACAGTTCACTCTTTGCGCTCATTGTGCCTCGAGAGCACTATGTGCGCGCATCGGGGATCGGGTCGGCGTGTTTTCAGATTGGCCTGGTATTGGGTCCGGCGATTGGTGGACTGTTGGTGGGCTTCGGTAGCAAGTCGCTGGCCTATGCAGTCACGACGCTCTTATGTTTTGGTGCAACAATCGCCATCCTCCTATTAAAGCTCAATGAGCCACCAAAGTTCGAGGGAGCAGCGGTTTTTGCCAGCATTGCACAGGGCTTGCGTTTTGTGTTCAGTAATCAGGTCGTGCTGGGTGCCATGTCGCTGGATATGTTTGCGGTGTTATTTGGCGGTGCAGTGGCCATGTTGCCGGCCTTCATTCACGATATCTATCAGGCTGGACCGGAAGGTTTGGGTATCCTGCGTGGTGCGCCAGCGTTGGGGGCAATCGTCACCGGTTTGTGGTTGGCGCGTCATCCGATTAATCATCATGCAGGGAAATGGCTACTAGCCGTAGTCGCTGGTTTTGGGTTGTCTATCATCGGCTTTGCCTTAACTTCCAGCTTCTGGGTTGCCGCTCTGATGCTGTTGATTTCAGGGCTATTCGATGGTGTTTCGATGGTGCTAAGGCAAACCATCATGCAATTGGCAACGCCGGACCATATGCGAGGCAGAGTGTCCGCCATTAATGGTATTTTTATCGGCTCATCCAATGAGTTGGGGGCATTTGAATCGGGAGTTGCGGCCCGCCTGATGGGTTTAGTGCCTTCGGTGATTTTTGGGGGTGTCATGACCCTTTCGATTGTAGGTGTCACCGCAAAACTTGCGCCTAAACTGCGTCGTTTAGATTTGCAGCAATTGCACTGATGCCATGCGAGACTTAGACGCATTGTTCAAAGCGCTGGCGCAATCGGCTTTTAGAACAAAATTTCGGCTGAGCGCCAAAGAAAAAGCATATCTCCAGTTAAAAGGGATGTCGCTTATTCTTGACCATGCAGAAGATTTCGTTCAAGAACGTCTTGCCCCAGCGGTGATTGTTAATGATGGTATGCAAACCCCGATGCGAGGACATCCGGTTTTTGTCGCCCAGCATGCAACAGCCTGTTGTTGTCGTGGATGTTTGCAACAATGGCATCACATCCCTTCAGGGCGAAAGCTTTCTCAATCTGAACAAGCCTATGTGGTTGTGGTGATTGAGCGATGGTTGAACAGGCAAATGTCACTTAGTGCTTGAAGTGATGCTCTGGCGCAAAGGTGTTAGCAACGATGACAGACCGTTATGGTCAATCTCGTGCATCAGTTGTAGCAATCGCCCTAGCCCCCCCTTTGGGAACCCCTCGCGCGCGAACCAATTCAGATAATTGCCGGGCAAATCTGCAAGCAAACATCCTTGGTGCTTGCCGTATGGCATCGTTGTGGTCAGTAAACGCTCTAAATCTTCAGGGTTCATATGCCTGCGAGCCATCACTCTCACTCTGCACTTTGTTAAGCGCGGGATTATATTGCATTTTTTTAGTCCCGTTTGCCATGAGTTTTGGCTTGGGGAGTCAATTGTGGGATTTTGGAGATATGTTGGGTCTAGTTGCACTTGCCGAAAAGGTCTATTTAAGTGATAATTCGAGCTTTATAAAAGTAGTTTAATGTGCCTGCTTTCTGAGGTGGGTGATGTGAATCATTGCAGCTTAATGTAAAGATTTTATCGTTAAGTTGTTGAAGGTTTTTAAGTTAATCATTAGGGAGAAAACAATGGCAACACGTAACGACCTATGTAACGCTATTCGTGCGTTATCTATGGATGCAGTGCAAAAAGCTAACTCAGGCCACCCAGGTGCGCCTATGGGAATGGCTGAAATCGCAGAAGTATTGTGGAACCACAATATGCGTCACAATCCAACAAATCCAAACTGGGCTGACCGTGACCGCTTTGTGCTCTCCAATGGCCACGGTTCAATGCTGATCTATTCATTGTTGCACTTGACAGGCTATGATTTGAATATGGATGACATCAAGTCATTCCGTCAGTTGCATTCACGTTGTGCTGGTCATCCAGAGTATGGTTATGCACCAGGCGTTGAAACAACGACAGGTCCGTTAGGTCAAGGGATCACCAACGCGGTTGGTTTTGCAATGGCTGAGAAATTGTTGGCCGACCAGTTTAACAAACGCGGTCATTTCGACGGTTACAATCAACCTATCGACTACGATATCGTTGATCACTACACATACTGCTTCTTGGGTGACGGCTGTATGATGGAAGGTGTATCACATGAGGCAGCTGCTTTGGCTGGTACATGGGGCTTAGGTAAATTGGTTGCCTTCTGGGATGACAACGGTATCTCTATCGACGGTCATATCGAAGGCTGGTATACAGATGACACGGCTAAACGTTTTGAGTCATATGGCTGGCACGTTCAGTCAGTGGATGGTCACGACTCTGAAGCTATCGACAAAGCAATCAAGGCCGCTAAAGCAGTGACAGATAAACCATCATTGATCTGCTGTAAAACCATCATTGGTAAAGGTTCGCCAAACAAATCAGGTTCACATGACTGCCACGGTGCTGCATTAGGCGATGCAGAAGTTGCTGCAACACGTGAAGCAATCGGTTGGCCACATGCACCATTCGTGATTCCAGAAGATGTTTACGCTGGTTGGGATCAAAAAGCGAAAGGCGCTAAATTAGAAGCTGACTGGAATGCTAAGTTTGATGCTTACGCTAAGGCATTCCCAGCAGAGGCGGCGGAGTTCAAGCGTCGTATGGCGGGTGATTTGCCAGCTAACTGGAAACAGACAACAGATGCAATGATTGCTGCAACGAACGAAAAAGCAGAGACAGTGGCAACACGTAAAGCTTCACAAAACGTGATTGCTGCATTGGCTCCGGTATTGCCAGAGTTCTTGGGTGGTTCAGCTGACTTGACAGGTTCTAACCTGACGTCATGTAGCAGCTTTACTCACGTAGATGGCAAGAAACCAGGTAACTACATCTCTTACGGTGTGCGTGAGTTTGGTATGTATGCCATCATGAACGGTATGGCATTGCACGGTGGCTTGTTGCCATTCGGCGGTACATTCCACATGTTCTCTGACTATGCGAAGAGTGCATTGCGTATGGCCGCATTGATGAAGCAGCGTACCATTGCCGTGCTGACTCATGACTCTATCGGTCAAGGTGAAGATGGTCCTACGCACCAGCCAGTTGAAAACACATCTGGTTTGCGTTACATCCCACGTATGGATGTATGGCGTCCATCTGACTCAACAGAAACTGCAGTGGCGTGGGTGGCCGCGGTTGAGCGTCAAGACGGTCCATCTAGCTTGGTGTTGTCACGTCAAAACGTGCCAGGCATCAAACATGACGCAGCGCACTTGGATTTGATGCGTAAAGGTGGTTATGTATTTTCAGATGTGGTTGGTAGAGCAGATGCAATCATCATCGCTAACGGTTCAGAACTTGATTTGGCGATTAAAGCAGCAGCTGAATTGAATGCGGCGGGGACTAAAGTGCGCGTGGTTTCAATGCCATCTACTAACGTATTTGATCGTCAAGACCAAGCATACAAAGACAGCGTGTTGACTGCTGGTGTAAAACGTGTGGCTGTGGAAGCGGCTCATCCAGACTTCTGGCGCAAATATGTAGGTTTGGAAGGTGCTGTAGTTGGTATCAACACATTCGGTGAGTCCGCACCAGGTGGCGTACTGATGAAAGAGTTTGGCTTTACAGTTGAGAATGTAGTTGCAACTGTTAAATCGGTGCTTTAATCCTACCAGTTTATTTTGATCTAGGTCAGTCTGAGGGGGCCCAAAAGCACAGGGCTCCCTTTTTCTTTATGCGATAGAGCGCGTTGTTTTAAAAAGTGAAAGTTGAATCATGGCAATTAAATTAGGGATAAATGGGTTCGGTCGTATTGGTCGCATGGTGTTACGTGCAGCCTTCCAAGAAAAAGAATTTGAAGATTTCGAGATCGTGGCCATCAATAGCACGACCGAAGTTGATTACATGGCCTATATGCTCAAATATGATTCTGTTCATGGTCGCTTTAATGCCAAGATTGAAGTAGAAAGTCATGCACTCATCATTAATGGCAAACGCATCGCCCTCACATTTGAGCGCGATCCAGCCAATATTCAATGGGCAGATTTAGGTGTCGATATTGTGGCCGAATGTACCGGCGCGTTTTTGACCCTAGATACTTGTCAGGTGCATATTGATCGTGGTGCTAAGAAAGTGATTCAGTCAGCACCAGGCAAAGATGATACGCCTATGTTCGTTTACGGTGTGAATCATGAAACTTATGCGGGGGAGGCTATTATTTCAGCCGCTTCATGCACCACCAATGGCTTAGCGCCCGTGGCTAAAGTGTTGAATGATGCATTTGGCATCAAGCGTGGTTTGATGACTACCGTACATGCTGCAACAGCAACGCAAAAAACCGTAGATGGGCATTCAAACAAAGACTGGCGTGGCGGTCGCGGTATTTTAGAAAATATCATTCCATCATCAACAGGTGCAGCTAAGGCCGTGGGTAAAGTAATTCCGGCATTAAATAAGAAACTGACTGGTATGGCGTTCCGGGTGCCGACTTCCGATGTTTCTGTGGTGGATCTCACTTGCGAACTCGTGAAAGAAGCTAGTTACGAGGATATCTGCAAGGCGATGAAAGCTGCATCAGAAGGTGAGCTTAAAGGTGTATTGGGTTACACCCGCGAGAAAGTGGTTTCAACCGACTTCCGTGGAGAGACTTGCCCATCTATATTCGATGAAGGCGCTGGCATTTCACTGGATTCAACTTTCGTGAAAGTCGTCGCTTGGTATGATAACGAATATGGCTACACCTGTAATCTGATGCGTTTGGTACAGCACATCGCTAAGTAGTTTTTTTGGTAAAGGGCTGGAGTAAATCCGGCCCTAATTGCTTGTAAGAATGTAGTTCTGTGAGTGTTGAGACTGCATGTTAAAGGCTATAACTTTATAAATCAAAGGGAAACATGTCTGTTATCAAAATGACCGATTTGGATTTGGGCGGAAAACGTGTGTTCATCCGTGCCGACTTAAACGTGCCAGTGGCTGATGGTAAAGTGACTTCTGATGCGCGTATCATGGCTTCAATGGCAACAATCGAATATGCCTTGAAGGCGGGTGCAAAGGTGATGGTAACTTCTCATTTAGGTCGCCCGGAAGAAGGCGTTTACTCGGCTGAGAACTCATTGCAACCAGTAGTAGATGTGATTTCAGCCAAATTAGGCAAGTCCGTGCGGCTGATTAAAGACTGGGTCAATGGTGGCTTTGATGTGGCTGCTGGGGAGTTGGTGCTGCTGGAAAATTGTCGCTTCAATAAAGGCGAAAAAAAGAATGTTGATGAAACGGCACAGAACTATGCTGCTTTGTGCGATGTGTTTGTGATGGATGCGTTTGGCACGGCACACCGCGCCGAGGCTTCTACTCATGGCATCGCTAAGTTTGCACCTGTGGCATGTGCCGGCATTTTGTTGACCGAAGAGCTGGATGCGTTGACCAAAGCATTATTAGCGCCTGCGCGACCACTGGTAGCGATTGTGGCGGGGTCTAAGGTTTCAACTAAGCTGACAGTGCTGGAAAGCTTGTCTGAAAAAGTGGATCAGATGGTAGTGGGTGGCGGTATTGCCAATACTTTCCTGAAAGCGGTTGGTCATGAGATTGGAAAGTCGTTATGCGAAGATGATCTGGTGCCTACAGCTAAAGCATTGATGGAAAAAATGCGCCAGCGTGGTGCAGCAGTACCAATTGCTGTGGACGTTGTTTGCGGTAAGAAATTTGATGCAAATGAGCCTGCGGTGAAGAAGGATGTGACAGAAGTAGCCGCTGATGACATGATTTTTGATATTGGTACGAAATCTGCTGATGAGTTAGCAGAGATTATCAAAAATGCGGGAACAGTGGTTTGGAATGGGCCCGTAGGTGTGTTTGAGTTTGACCAGTTCGGTGAGGGTACTAAAGTCATTGCAAATGCCATCGCCAACACCAAGGCATTTACGCTGGCAGGGGGTGGGGATACGATTGCGGCCATTCAAAAGTATGACATTTATGATAAGGTAGATTACATTTCAACCGCGGGTGGCGCTTTCCTTGAGTTCTTGGAAGGCAAGAAATTGCCCGCAGTCGAGATTTTGGAGCAACGTGCTAAAGGGGCGTGACCTGATTCTTTAGGACACCAAAATGGGGCTGACAGCCCCATTTTATTTTGCAGAGTATCCGAAGATATTTGCAAAGCCCCTCTATGGGCAATTTAATTGAAGGTAAAACAGTTTGACATTACGTAAAACAAAAATCGTGGCCACTCTAGGTCCATCCTCAAATAGCGAAGAGATGCTCGCGCGTATGATCAGTGCTGGCATGAATGTTGTGCGTCTGAATTTTTCACACGGTAGTGCCAGTGAGCATATCAGACGTGCAGAGATTATCCGTAGCATTGCAGCCAAGCTTGGTCGTCCGGTAGGGGTGTTGTGTGATCTGCAAGGGCCAAAGATCAGAATTGGCAAATTCGAGTTGGGCAAGATTACCTTGAAGATGGGTGATATTTTTATACTGGATTCAGATTGTGTATTGGGGAATCAGGATCACGTTGGCTTGGATTACAAGTCACTACCGCAGGAAGTAAAAGAAGATGATGTGCTGCTACTGGATGATGGTCGTATCACCATGCAGGTCAATCGTGTAAAAGGCAATCAGATTCATTGTGTTGTGCTCAGTGGCGGCGTGCTATCCAACAACAAAGGCATCAACCGTCAGGGTGGGGGCTTGTCTGCAGATGCCTTGACTAAAAAAGACCGGGAAGATATCAAAACAGCCGTTGCGCTTGAGGCTGACTATATCGCAATCTCTTTTCCAAAATCTGCAGAAGATGTGACGTTAGCCAGAAACTTGGTTAAGCTGGCGGGTGGCAGTGCTAGCATTATCGCCAAGATAGAGCGTGCGGAGGCCATTGATGATCTCGAGGCTATTATCGAGGCGGCTGATGCCATCATGGTGGCACGTGGTGATTTGGGCGTGGAAGTCGGTGATGCGGCCGTACCTGGTCTGCAAAAACGCATGATCCGTATGGCGCGAGCTCAAAATAAACTGGTGATTACCGCCACGCAGATGATGGAGTCGATGATTACCAATCCTATTCCAACACGTGCCGAGGTGTCAGATGTTGCCAATGCAGTACTGGATGGGACTGATGCGGTGATGTTGTCGGCCGAAACCGCGGCAGGTCAGTATCCGCTCGAGACTATTGAGGCGGTACATCGGGTGGTGATAGAGGCGGAGAAAGAGTATTTCAGGCAGCAGCATATGCGTAAGTTAGATCAGGTGTTCTCTAGGACGGATGAGGCCGTTGCGGCTGCAGCGATTTATACCACCCAGCATTTGAAAATCAAGGCGCTGGCGGCATTGACGCAATCGGGCAATGCCGCGCAGTGGTTATCGCGAGCTGACCCTGAAGTGCCTATCTATGCTTTATCACCGGACAAGTTTGCACGCAGGAAACTGACATTACACCGCGGTGTTTATCCATTCCCGATTGAGCAAGCAGGCAAGAACCGTGACGAGATTCTTAATGAGATGGAGCAAGTGCTGTTGAGGCAGCGCGTGGTCAATCATGGTGATTTAGTTGCGCTCACCTATGGCGAGCCAATAGGCAGCCTGGGTGGGACGAATACTTTAAAGATCATACGCATTGGTGATAGCTCACTCACCTAGCCACATGTATGATTCCTGAGATAGGCAAGAGCGTTTATAATAGACGCTCTGTCTAATCTATCACTGATACGGCGAGTGCCGTGAACGCTTATGAATACTCCATTGCTAGAAACCTCCATCAAAAGTTTGAAACGTATCCATCAAGGCAAGGTGCGCGATATTTATGATATTGATGCGAATACGATGCTACTGGTGAGTACAGATCGCCTGTCCGCATTTGATGTGATTTTGCCCACAGGGATTGCAAATAAGGGCGCCATGCTCACGCAGATGGCCAATTTCTGGTTCGAGCAGCTCAAGGATGTTGTGCCTAATCACTTGACAGGCGTGGCACCGGATACAGTGGTGACGGATGCTGTTGAAAAAGCGCAACTTGCGAATCGTTCTGTCGTGGTTAAAAAACTGAAAGCGTTGCCGATAGAAGCGATTGTACGCGGTTATCTGGTGGGGAGTGGATGGAAAGAGTATAAGGCAAAAGGCACAGTATGCGATATTGCCCTGCCTGCTGGGTTGCAAGAGGCATCGAAACTGCCTGAGCCCCTGTTTACCCCATCCAGCAAGGCTGCGGTTGGTGAGCATGATGAAAATATCAGCATTGCTCAAGTCGAAGCGTTGATAGGCAAGACATTGGCAGCACAGGTAGCTCAAGTGGCTGTCGCACTTTATACCAAGGCTGCCGAATACGCACTAACCAAAGGCATCATTATCGCCGATACCAAATTTGAGTTTGGTTTGGATGAGTGTGGGGTGTTGCATGTGATGGATGAGGTGTTGACGCCAGACTCATCACGCTTTTGGCCTGCGGCAAGTTATGCGGTAGGTAAGAATCCGCCCAGTTATGATAAGCAGTATGTGCGTGATTGGCTTGAGGCAAGTGGCTGGGATAAAACACCGCCGGCACCGGCATTACCAGAAGATGTGGCGGCAAAAACCAGTGAAAAATATATGGAAGCGTTTGAGCGTTTAACTGGACAACCTCTACGCATTGACTAAACCTTAAGGTATGACCAATTGTGTTGGATAAGTTCAAAGCGCTTACTAAACAGCTCAAAAAGGAGTTCGACGTTTATCGCTTGGTGCTGAGGCATTCCGAAACACCTTGGATTTCCAAGTGTTTTTTAGGATTAGCGGTAGGCTACTTGCTATTGCCATTTGATTTGATTCCTGATTTTCTCCCCGTGATTGGTCAGCTGGATGATGTGGTGATTATTCCAGTGTTGTTATATCTAGCGTTATTGTTTATCCCCAAGCAGCTCATTCAAAGCTGCCGTGAGCAGGTTGAACAGATGCGCCAAGCAAATTAGTTACAAGTCGTTACGAAATCCTGTTCTCCGCCTTGTTATAATCCCGCCACAAATTTAACTTCAATTAATTAGTCAATTTATTTTAGGAATAAGTCATGTCATTGAATCAAGTAGCGACCGGTAAAGATGTCCCGAATGATTTTAACGTTATCATTGAAATTCCAATGCAGGGAGACCCAGTAAAATATGAGGTCGACAAAGAAAGTGGAGCCATTTTTGTCGATCGCTTCATGGGAACTGCCATGCAATATCCCACCAACTATGGCTATGTGCCACACACATTGGCAGCAGATGGTGACCCGGTGGATGTACTGGTTATTACCCCTGTGCCGCTGATCCCTGGTGTCGTGGTGCGTTGTCGTCCTCTAGGCGTTTTGCTAATGGAGGATGAGGCGGGGCTTGACGCGAAAGTATTGGCTGTGCCAGTTGATAAGGTGTGTGGCTTGTATGGGTATTTAAAGACATATCAAGATGTGTCAGAGTGGCGTCTGAATATGATTGCTCACTTCTTTGGTCACTATAAAGACCTGGATAAAGGTAAGTGGGTGAAGATCAATGGTTGGGGTGATATTGATGCGGCCAAGAAAGAGATCCTAGATGGCGTTGCAACTTACAATAGCGCAAAGGTCAAACCAGCGTTCTAATTCCACGAGATGAGAAGAAGGCAGCCTAGGCTGCCTTTTATATTGATTCGGCACGAATAAATAATCTAATACACTGTTCGGTCTGAGTCTGTCGAGGATCATTGAATCCATTTATATTTCGACAGGCTCACTACGAACGGATTGATGTTATTTATGTGCCTGATCAATAAGCGGCAACAACCCCGAACAATTTGCCTATTGCGGCAGTGGCTACCATAGCCAGTGCGCCCCAGATTGCAACGCGAGAGGCGCCAGTGAATACATGAGCACCTCCTGCTCGAGCCGCTAGGCCGCCGAGTGTGGCGAGGAAGGCGAGTGAGGTGCCTGCGACAGAGGGCACGGTTGTAGATTCAGAACAAAAAACAGTGACTAAAAGCGGCAGGGACGCACCAATAGCAAACGTTGCTGCTGAGGCGAGGGCTGCCTGTATTGGGCGGGCATTCATCATTTCCGTGATGCCCAGCTCATCTCTCGCATGCGCGCCTAACGCATCATGCTGGGTAAGCTGTAAGGCGACCTGGGCTGCCAGATCGGGGCTGAGGCCGCGGCTGATATAAATTCCTTGGAGTTCCTCTAGTTCATGTTCAGGTTGTGTGGCGAGCTCCTCTGCCTCTCTGGCGAGGTCAGCCGCCTCGGTATCGGCCTGTGAGCTTACGGAAACATATTCACCTGCGGCCATCGACATGGCCCCAGATACCAATCCTGCAATACCCGTGATGAGAATGGCATCATGGGAAATGCCTGCGGAGGCAACGCCAATCACCAGACTGGCTGTGGAAACGATGCCGTCATTTGCGCCTAGTACTGCCGCACGCAACCAACCAATGCGGTGTGCACGGTGGAATTCAGAATGTCTCAAGATAAGCTCTACATCTAAAATAATTGTGAACAGGGAAATGCTGATAAAAAAGGCGACTTGAATCGTGTGACTTAAGTCGCCTTTGAGTTGATGCTAGTTTACAGCAAAGGTACGATCAATAATGCTACGATGTTGATGATTTTAATCAGTGGGTTGACTGCAGGACCTGCGGTGTCTTTGTAAGGATCACCTACAGTGTCGCCGGTCACTGCCGCTTTGTGCGCATCAGAACCCTTGCCGCCATGATTGCCATCTTCAATGTATTTCTTGGCATTGTCCCATGCGCCACCACCGGTACACATTGAAATCGCCACGAATAGACCGGTAACAATCGTGCCCATCAGTAGACCGCCTAGCGCTTTTTCACCCAGCGCAAGACCAACAACAATCGGCACGGCAACGGGGAGAAGTGATGGAATCATCATTTCTTTGATGGCGGCCGACGTGAGCATGTCAACAGCTTTACCATATTCCGGCTTGCCACTGCCATCCATAATGCCTTTGATGTCACGGAATTGACGGCGTACTTCTTCGACCACACTGCTAGCTGCACGACCTACGGCTTCCATGGCCATCGCACCAAACAGGTAGGGAATCAGACCGCCAATAAACAAGCCGATGATCACCATGGGGTCACTCAGGCTGAAGTCCACCGATTTTCCTGCCACTTCTAACTTGTGCGTGTAGTCGGCAAACAACACCAAGGCGGCCAATCCTGCAGAACCAATGGCATAGCCTTTGGTCACAGCTTTGGTAGTGTTACCAACAGCATCTAGCGGATCGGTCACATCACGTACACTGCTTGGTAATTCGGACATTTCAGCAATGCCACCTGCGTTGTCAGTAATTGGACCGTAAGCATCCAATGCCACCACGATGCCTGCCATGCTTAGCATCGAAGTAGCTGCAATGGCAATGCCATATAGACCGCCAAGTTGATAAGCCGTTAAGATGGCGATACATACTGAAATCACTGGCCAAGCGGTTGATTTCATAGAAATACCGATGCCGGCAATGATGTTGGTGGCATGACCAGTGGTAGAGGCTTGTGCCACATGTCTTACTGGAGCATAGTCGGTTCCTGTGTAGTATTCAGTAATCCACACCAAGGCAGCAGTAAGAATAAGGCCGACTGCGCATGCACCGAATAACTGGGAAGCTGAGATAGCGCGATCACCCGCCATCAGACCTTCCGGGAACATCTTGGTTGTGACGAAATAAAATGCAGCTAAAGATAGAACACCTGCAACAGCCAAGCCTTTATAGAGTGCAGGCATCACGTTTTTCATGTCTGGGCTTGCTTTCACAAAGAAGCAACCAATGATTGAGGCTACGATAGATACAGCACCAAGTAACAGAGGGTAAAGAATGCCATTTGCACCTGAATTTGTAATGAGTAGGCCGCCTAACACCATGGTGGCGATCAGGGTTACGGCATAGGTTTCGAACAAGTCTGCGGCCATGCCTGCACAGTCGCCTACGTTATCGCCAACGTTGTCAGCAATTACGGCAGGATTGCGCGGATCATCCTCAGGGATGCCGGCTTCAACTTTTCCGACCAAGTCGGCCCCAACGTCTGCGCCTTTAGTGAAGATGCCCCCACCTAAGCGAGCAAAGATAGAAATAAGAGAGGAGCCAAAAGCTAAACCAATGAGCGGGTTTAAGTCTGTAGCAGCTTCCCCGCCTAAAAAGGCATAAAAACCAGCAACACCGAGTAACCCTAGGCCAACCACTAACATCCCAGTGATCGCGCCACCTTTGAATGCCACATCCAGCGCGGGTGCTATACCATTGGTCGCAGCTTGCGCTGTGCGAACGTTCGCTTTGACCGACACATTCATGCCGATAAAGCCGCATGCTCCTGAGAGAACGGCGCCGAGAACAAAGCCAATTGCTGTTGTGGTGCCGAGGAAAAGGGCGATTAAGATCGCGAGGGCGATACCGACCATCGTGATTGTTTTATATTGGCGAGCCAAGTAAGCTGCAGCTCCCTGTTGAATGGCACCGGCAATTTCTTGCATTCTCGCATTGCCGGCGGGCAGATTGGAAATCCATTTACTCATTACTACACCATACAGCACGGCTAGAATAGCAGCGCCAATGGTAATCATTAGTTCAACTGACATGATTTCTCCCTATTAATTTTTTGTAACGTTAGTGCTCTTAGAATAATGCTTACCGTAAAGATTACGTCAAAATAAAACTGATGAAACAGGTACAAACTACATGATTTTCGATGACTGGAAGTGGGGTGGAGGCGCTCCTTCAATTAGTGTTAGAGGTGTGATAGCTGTCTCATTATTGCACTATTGCTACATTGCGACAACATGCTCGGATGTCCTAAAAATAGATGTCTAACGGCTGTTTTTTATCATCCTGTTCAGAATATCCCCCAAAGGGGTTCCAGCGAGCTGCTCACCTAGTGTTTGTATTTGTTTGGCTGCCACAGGACTTAAACATTTTAATTCTTTTGGCCTGATTCTAGGGGCAGATTTTACTTGCACTTTTACTTGAATTGAAGTAACTTCACACCCTCTGTTTTCTAAATTAATCAATAAGCTAGGTGTCACAAGTTTAATTTTTGCAGCAACTGCATTGTTGCTCGCATACACGGTGAGTTGCTGTTTCTTGATCTCGGAGGCGTGGCTGTATTGCGCCAGATGGGATGGGGCAATCGCCTCCCATATTTTTTGTGCTACCTGATGTCGCTCGTTATAAGCGTTGAGTGCTGAGAGTTCAGGCTGGCTGAGTAATGAGTTCAATCGTTGCATGCGTTACGAGATGCCTGTGATGGTTAGGGGCAATATGAATATTATCTTAGTTTCTAACAACATGGCAAAGGCGAGAACGTTGTCCTTGTTGCAGGTGAGTGTCATCGTGTTTGCGCTGGTTTTCGTACCGATATTGCTGGCATTGATGCTGATTGATCCATCTGTATCGTCGGAACAGACGAGGGCGAGATCTTTGTTGCCCAAGCATTTACATTTTTCTTTCCATAATCCGCAGAAGCATCTTGACGCATATGCATTGCAATTGGGCGAGATGCAGGCGCGCATGATGCAATTAGATGCGCAAAGTGAGCGCCTGACAAGATTGGCAGGAGAGAAGGCGGCTGTGCGAACAAATGCTCAAGATGAGCGGTCTCGTGATGCGCAAAGAAATCGCCGTGCTGGACCCAATCTTGGAGGCCCGTTAGTGCTCACTTCCCCCATGTCTGAGAAAGAGTTACAAAAAGAAATTGCCAATATGATGGTGCAAATTGAATATGAGACTGATTACTTAAATGATTTAGAGGCGAAGTTGTTACAACAAAGCGTGTTTAAAGACATGTTGCCTAACAGCAGTCCGGTTGCCGCTGCTTACAATTCATCCAGTTATGGTTGGCGAATAGACCCTTTTAGTGGCAACAAGGCTTTTCATGAAGGTTTGGATTTTACTGCATCCACAGGTGCGCCCATTTATGCAGCGGCTGAAGGGATCGTTTCTTCCGCAGAAGTGACACCCGATTATGGTAGAATCATCAAGGTTGATCATGGGGCTGGTTTGGAAACGCGCTATGCACATGCCTCAAGGTTGCTGGTGAGTGCTGGTGAGCGCGTGAAAAAAGGTCAGAAAATCGCGGAAGTAGGCAGCACAGGACGTTCCACAGGACCTCATCTGCATTATGAGATCAGATTGCATGGCAGTCCACTAGACCCAAGAAAATATCTTGGCGCGAGAAAGTAGAGTTTTTTAGTTGTTGGCATTGAAAAGTGCTATGGTAGCCCCCAATTCAGTAAAGTTTATGGATCCTTCTTGAGTATTGGCAATACGGCAGATTATTCTTCCAAGTTTATTACATCCTCGTCCTCCATTTTTATTCAAAAGCAATTTGACCTTTAGCGGAAAGTCTTTCATTTCATGATATCCACGTTGTTTAAAAAATTATTCGGTAGCCGTAATGAAAGGCTCGTTAAGCAATACATGCAAAAAGTCCAGCAGATTAATGCGCTGGAGCCATCAATGCAGATGTTGAGTGATGAGCAGTTGCGCGAGAAAACGGCAGAATTCAAGCAACGCTACACCAATGGTGAGTCGCTGGATAAGCTGTTGCCAGAAGCTTTTGCTGTAGTGCGTGAAGGTGGTATTCGCGCGCTGGGGATGCGCCATTTCGATGTGCAGCTGATTGGCGGGATGGTGCTGAATGCGGGCAAGATTTCAGAGATGCGTACCGGTGAGGGTAAGACGCTGGTTGCTACCTTGCCGGTATATCTGAACGCGCTGACTGGCAAGGGTGTTCACGTGATTACTGTGAATGATTATCTGGCTAAGCGCGATGCGGAATGGATGGGTAAACTTTACAATTTCTTGGGCTTATCCGTTGGTATCAATCTGTCGCAAATGCAACATGAAGCCAAACGTCTTGCGTATTCAGCAGATATTACCTATGGCACTAACAATGAGTATGGTTTCGATTATCTGCGCGACAACATGGTATACAGCCGTGAGGAGCGCGTGCAACGCGGGTTAAGTTATGCATTAATCGATGAGGTGGATTCGATCCTCATCGATGAGGCCCGCACGCCTTTGATTATTTCAGGTCAGGCTGATGACAGCGTGGCGCTCTACAAGCAGATCAACGAGGTGGCGGCAAAGTTAACGCGTCAGCAGGAAGAAGAGGGTGAAGGTGATTACTGGGTGGATGAGAAAGCCCAGAATGTTGTCATGTCAGAGCAGGGGCATGAGCATGCGGAGCAAGTGCTCATTGAGGCTGGCTTGTTGGTCGAGGGGTCAAGCCTTTATGAAGCCTCTAATATTACTTTGGTACACCATTTGTATGCCTCGTTGCGCGCACGTAATTTGTATCAGCGTGATCAACACTATGTGGTGCGCAATGGTGAGATTGTAATCGTGGATGAGTTTACTGGCCGTATGATGGCGGGTCGCCGTTGGTCAGATGGTTTGCATCAGGCGGTTGAAGCTAAGGAGGGTGTTGAAATTCAGAAAGAGAATCAAACACTTGCATCGATTACGTTCCAGAACTATTTCCGTATGTACAGCAAACTGTCTGGGATGACGGGGACTGCGGATACTGAGGCCTATGAATTTAACCAGATTTATGGATTAGAGACTGTAGTGATTCCGACGCATCGCACGATGCAGCGCGTAGATGCCATGGATAAGGTCTATAGAACTGCCCGAGAAAAGTATGAGGCAGTGATTTTAGATATTAAGGAGTGCCAGGGTCGTGGTCAGCCGGTGCTGGTGGGGACTACTTCGATCGAAAACTCTGAATTAATCTCCAACTTACTTAAAGAGGCAAAATTAGATCACCAAGTCCTAAATGCCAAGCAGCATGAGCGTGAGGCACATATCATTGAGCAGGCAGGGCAGCCAGGAATGGTCACGATCGCAACCAATATGGCGGGGCGAGGCACGGATATTGTACTGGGCGGCAATCCTGAATCCGATATCCACTTGGTACAGACCGATGTCGCATTGAGTGATACAGAAAAAGAATCGCGCATTGCGGCAATTAAAACGGAGTGGAAAGTGCGCCATGACGCGGTACTGGCGGCGGGAGGCTTGCATATCGTAGGTACTGAACGGCATGAGTCGCGGCGTGTCGACAATCAGTTGCGCGGTCGTTCTGGGCGTCAGGGGGATGTGGGCTCTAGTCGTTTCTATCTGTCCTTGGAAGATCAGCTGTTGCGTATATTTGCATCGGACCGTGTGTCAGTGATTATGGAAAAACTCAATATGCCGGATGGTGAGGCTATTGAGCATCCTTGGGTGACGCGTGCAATCGAAAATGCACAACGCAAAGTTGAGGGGCGTAACTTTGATATCCGTAAACAGTTACTTGAGTTCGATGATGTGTCGAATGATCAGCGTAAGGTAGTGTACGAGCAGCGCAATGAATTGCTGGACGCGACAGATATTGGTGAGACCATCAAGGCGATGCGTGAAGATGTGCTCGTGACGATGATGGCGACACATATCCCACCTGACAGTGTTGAGGAGTTATGGGATGTGTCAGCGCTAGAGCGTGAACTGAAGTCTGAAATCGGTTTGGATATTCTGCTACAAAAAATGCTGGAAGATAATCCGGATCTGCATGAGGAAACGCTGCGTCAGCGTATTCTTGATGCAGCCAATGCTACATATCAGGCGAAAGAGGATCTCGCCAGCGCTGATATCTTGCGTCAATTCGAGCGGTCCGTCATGTTGCAGAGCTTGGATGTCCATTGGCGTGAGCATTTGGCGGCTTTGGATCATTTGCGTCAGGGGATTCATTTGCGTTCTTACGCACAGAAGAATCCTAAACAGGAATATAAGCGTGAAGCGTTCGAGCTGTTTGAAGCGCTATTAAATACGGTGAAGCGTGAAGTCACGAAAGTGACTATGTTGGTGCAGGTGAGGACTGAGGCGGATGTAGAAGCGGTAGAGAGGCCTGCCGACGTCGAGAACGTACATTATCAACATGCAGACTATGATGAGGCCTTGGCCAACCCAACGGATGAAGAGCAAGTATTATTGGCTCAAGGTCGACCTGTTTTTCGCGAGGGAGCTAAAGTTGGCCGTAATGACCCTTGTCCGTGTGGCTCTGGCAGGAAATACAAGCAGTGCCACGGCGCTTTAAGTTAATCAATAAATTCAATGTTATTAAGTTTTCTTAACGTGATATATTGTTGTCCAATTGTTATGCTATTGGGCAACATGGCTGGCGAGTTAGGTGGAGTTAGGCAGCGAACATAGTGAGCTGTTAGAAGGCGGTGACGTGCTGTTGTTTAGTCGTGACGGCATTTTCAGGTCCGTGGTGTAGCATTCGCTATGCTGTCCTTTACCTTGGTTGGCGCAGGTTGATTGAGCCCCTACTCCGACAGCGATGCTCGCCGCTGCTTTTGGAGTTGCGCATCAACAATTAAGGTTGCATAGCCTTAATCGTTATTGTTGATAGGCTGGGGGCGTTTGCCAATGGTCACCATGATGTTGATGACTTTCTTTGTGCGAGCAATCTGTAGAGTGGCTGGTTGGTTGGGCTTCAAAGCAGCAATCAAATTGAGCATGCTACTGCTGTCGGCGACAGTCTTCCCTTCGATGCTTAATAAAATATCGCCAGGGAGTATGCCGGCATTGTGCGCAGGTCCTCCGCGTAATACACCTGCAATCAGCGCCCCTCTCACATGACCTAGCTTGAAAGATTCAGCGAGTTCAGGCGTGATGTCTTGCGCCTCTATGCCTATCCATCCGCGCGTAACAGCGCCTTGGCTGATAATCTGCTCCATTACTTGGCGTGCCAGTGTTGCTGGAATGGCGAAACCAATGCCCATAGATCCGCCATCGCGTGAGTATATGGCACTGTTAATTCCGACAAGGTCACCATTGACATCAATTAAAGCGCCACCTGAGTTGCCTGGGTTAATAGAAGCATCTGTCTGGATGAAGTTCTCAAAGATATTAATGCCAAGGTGATTGCGTCCCAGAGCGCTTACGATGCCTTGCGTGACGGTCTGCCCCACACCAAATGGATTGCCGATAGCTAGCACCACATCGCCTACATTGAGTTGATCTGAGCTTGAAAAAGAAATAGCGGGCAAGTGTTCGGTCTCTACTTTGATGACAGCCAAGTCTGTATCAGGGTCGGTGCCAACAATCTTGGCAGACAATTTTCTACCATCTGAAAGTGCGACCTCGATTTGATCGGCGGCGGCGATAACGTGGTTGTTAGTGAGTACGAATCCCTGCTCGCTGACAATGACGCCTGAACCCAAGCTGCTCTCGGGTTGTGAGGAGGGGGTGTTATCAAACTGCTCGCCAAAGAAATGGCGAAATATCGGATCATCCCAATATTTTTGATACGGGCTGACCGTTGGTTTGTTGCTTGTGAAGATATTAACAATGGCGGGCATCGCCTTTTTTGCTGCAACACGATATGAGCCTGATGCCGATGATGTTGGGGAGGTCACTTGTTTGATGACTACAATGGACTCTTTTTTATCCAGAAAATCCGGATAAAAAATGTGTAACACGAACAGTAGCCCTAGGCAGGCAGTGGTGGCTTGGGCAAAGGTAAGCCATAATTTTTTGGGAAGTGAAAGATTCATTCTGTTCAGTCAATGTGATTCAAAATTTAAATGGTCAAGCTAAAGTAAAGCCGCTTCTTATCAATTCAGTGGAAACTGATTTAATATTAAGGGTGTTAGGCAGAAATACAATGTCAGTCCATCATTAAGGTAGCAATAAAATGGTAAAAATCAATGAATTATCTCATTATACACAACAACTTATGCAGGCAGAGAGATTCAAAGATTATTGCCCGAATGGATTGCAAGTTGAGGGGCGGGAGGAGATTAGAAAAATTGTGACAGGTGTTACAGCAAGTATGGCATTGTTAGAGGCAGCCCATCGGGCAGAGGCGGATTTGATTTTGGTGCATCATGGTTATTTTTGGCGTAATGAAGACGCGAGAATCATCGGCATCAAGCGCAACAGAATTCACTTTTTGTTGAGCAATCACTTAAATCTTATGGCCTATCATCTGCCGTTGGATGCCCATCCAGAGTTGGGAAATAATGTGCAATTCGGTCAATTGTTGGGTTTAACCCCGGTTGATTATTTGGGGGAAGCAAGCCTTGTTGCAGTCGGAGACTTGGGTCAGGCAATCCCTTTGTCTAGTTTGGTCGAAAAATTAAAAGTACAATTAGAACGTCAGCCCATGCTTATAGGGGACCCTCAGCAGATGGTTCGTCGCGTGGCTTGGTGTACAGGCGCAGCCCAAGGGTATATGGATGTGGCGATCGCATCGGGTGTGGATGTGTATATCAGTGGTGAAGTTTCAGAGCAAACGACGCATCAGGCGCTGGAGAGTGGGGTGTCGTACATCGCGGCTGGACATCACGCCACAGAGCGTTATGGTATACAGGCGCTCGGTCATCATTTAGCTGAGAGGTTTGATTTGGAGCATGAGTTTATAGACATTAAAAATCCCGTTTAATCTTTTCATTTCAGTCACTTATAAAATAACCCTTTAATTTAACATTTGAAAATTGTATAATTCCTGCTTTTAGAACGATGAAATTGCTCCCAAAAAAAGCGAGATCATTTTTAAATAATCCTTTATGCATGGGGAAAACATGTCAGATAAGCAGAACAGTCAGCACCAGGCGGTTTCGCCAGTATGCTGCGCCAGTCAGGTAGATTTTGAAAAGCGTAATTTTTTGATTGCGACATCGGCGGTGGGTGCTTTGGGGTGCGCGGCGGTGGCTGTGCCGTTCGTTAAGAGTATGACGCCAAGTGAGCGTGCAAAAGCGGCTGGTGCGCCGGTGGAGGTGGATATCAGCAAGCTTCAGCCAGGCACCATGATGACAGCTGAATGGCGTGGACAGCCGGTTTGGGTGATCAATCGCACCGATGAGATGACGGCGGAACTTGCTAAGCATCATGATCAGCTATCTGATCCCGCTAGCGAAGTGACTTCACAACAACCCGGATATTGTAAAAATGCCAGTCGATCAATTAAGCCGAACATTGCGGTTGTTGTGGGAATCTGCACACACTTGGGTTGTTCACCAACTGAAAAAATGCAACGCGGTGGTGATATGGGTGAGAGCTGGATGGGTGGGTTCTTCTGTCCGTGCCATGGCTCTAAGTTTGATCTGGCTGGCCGAGTGTTTAAGGGGTCTCCTGCCCCGATTAATTTGGTTGTGCCACCGCATAAGTATCTGAGTGAGACTACCTTACTCATTGGCGTTGACTCTGAAGACAAGGCTTAATCATCATGACGGATAAAAATCAAAACAAATTGGATTGTGTGCTGAATTGGGTGGATGAGCGTTTTCCGCTCACCAGCAATATTAAGGCTCATCTAACGGAATATTACGCACCTAAAAACTTTAACTTTTGGTATTTCTTTGGATCACTTGCGCTATTGGTGCTGGTCTTGCAGATACTAACGGGTATTTTTCTGACGATGCACTATAAGCCAGATGCTGATTTAGCGTTCGGTTCGGTTGAGTACATCATGCGTGACGTACCTTGGGGTTGGCTCATTCGTTATATGCACTCTACGGGGGCTTCCATGTTCTTTGTAGTGGTGTATTTGCATATGTTTCGCGGTTTGCTTTATGGGTCGTATCGTCAGCCACGAGAGTTGATTTGGCTGTTTGGCGTGGCGATTTTCTTGGCGCTTATGGGCGAGGCGTTCTTTGGATATTTGTTGCCTTGGGGGCAAATGTCCTATTGGGGAGCTCAGGTGATTGTGAATTTGTTTTCGACGATTCCTTTTATTGGTCCCGATGTTTCAGAGTGGCTACGAGGTGATTATCTGGTTTCTGATGCAACGTTGAACCGCTTCTTTGCGTTTCATGTGATTGCTTTGCCATTCGTTTTGGTGGGTTTGGTAGTGGCGCACTTGATTGCATTGCATGAAGTTGGCTCGAACAATCCAGATGGAATCGAAATTAAGAAGTTAAAAGATAAGGATACGGGCATCCCATTGGATGGCATTCCTTTTCATCCATACTATACGGTGAAAGATCTGGTGGGAGTGTCAGCGTTCCTGATCGTATTCTCCGCGATTATGTTCTTTGCGCCCGAGATGGGGGGGTATTTCCTGGAAGCGAACAACTTCATTCCAGCTGATCCCCTTAAAACGCCAGCGCACATTGCGCCAGTTTGGTACTTCACGCCTTATTACTCTATATTGCGGGCTGTTCCACCGATCCTGAATTCTCAGTTTCCTGGCGTTGCGGCCATGGGCTTGTCTGTTGTTGCATTCGCATTCTTGCCTTGGTTGGATAAGAGTCCGGTGAAGTCAATACGCTATCGTGGCACATTGTATAAAGGCTGGTTGGTTGCATTTGTAGTGAGCTTCCTTGTGCTGGGTTATTTGGGGACCGTTCCATCCAATGTTTGGGGGCAGTTTGGCCCAGTGTTGGGCGGAGCTGACCGTGCTACAGTTGTTGCACGTACCTTTACAATTATTTACTTCTTGTTCTTTATCTTGATGCCTTGGTACACCAGGAAAGATAAAACCAAGCCAGTGCCAGAAAGAGTAACGGGGTAATTAACATGAAATCTCTAACAAAAATGAAGAAAGTTTTATGGCTTTTGGTGTTAATGCCTTTGGTCGCCTTTGCTAGCCAGGAGGTGCATCTAGATAAAGCGCCAGTGGATGCTTCGAATCATGAGTCGTTGCAGCGTGGTGCACGCACTTTTGTTAATTACTGTTTGAATTGCCATAGTGCAAACTACATGCGTTATAACCGTTTGTTGGAAATTGGTTTGACAGAAAAGCAGATCAAGGAAAATCTGCTTTTTGCGGGTGACAAAGTAGGGGACACCATGAAGGTTGCTATCAATAAAAAAGATGCTGCCAAATGGTTTGGTGCAGCGCCTCCTGACTTGTCAGTTGAGGTGCGCGCGCGCGGTGCTGACTGGGTTTACACCTATATGCGCGGTTTTTACCGTGACTATTCTCGCCCGTCTGGATGGAATAATACGGTGTTTGATAAAGTGGGGATGCCTCATGTGCTCTATGCGTTGCAAGGTGAGCAGGAGCTTGATCACGAAACGCACCAGTTAAAGCTGGTGAAGCCTGGCGCGCTCTCCGTTGATGAGTATGATGCCTTGGTGGCTGATTTAACTAATTTTATGGCTTATATGGCTGAGCCAGCTAAACAGCAGCGTCATCAATTGGGCTGGTTTGTTTTGGCGTTCCTGGGCTTGTTGCTTGTGCTGACATATAAACTGAAGAAAGCCTACTGGAAGGAAGTGCATTAATTATGATGACGTTATATTCTGGGACGACTGATCCCTATAGCCATCGTTGCCGCATCGTGTTGTTTGAGAAGGGAATGGACTTTCAGGTCATTGACGTGGACTTGGCAAACAAGCCAGAAGATTTGGCGGTAATTAATCCGTATAACCATGTGCCAGTTTTGGTGGAGCGTGACTTGGTGTTGTCTGAGGCGAATATTATCAATGAATATATCGACGAGCGTTTCCCTCATCCTCAGTTAATGCCGCCTGATCCTGTGATGCGCGCGCGCGCGCGATTGTTCTTGCATGGCTTTGAGAAGGATTTATTCAGTCACATTGCAGACATTGAGTCTGGTGATGAAGAGCGGGCTTCTAAAGCGCGTGTAATCATTCGTGACAACTTGACACAGCTGGTTCCGATTTTTTCCAAGCAGAATTATTTGTTAGGTGACGATTATTCGATGCTGGATGTAGCGGTGACACCGCTATTGTGGAGGCTGGGTCATTATGGGATTGAATTGCCAAATCAGGCAGCGCCCATCTTGAAGTATGCCGAGCGTCTATTTTCAAGACCTTTGTATGCTGATGCGATGACACCATCGGAAAAAGCAATGCGTAAATAGTGAATCATTGCCTGATAGTGCTCTGAATCACGCGTAAGTGGTCAATATGTCCAATCTGATCTCAACGAAACCTTATTTGATACGAGCCATTCATGAGTGGTGTGTAGATAACAATCTCACACCGCATTTGGTTGTGGCAGTAAATGCACAGACCATGGTGCCCATGGCTTATGTCAAAGAAGGTGAAATCGTACTGAATATCAGTTATGGAGCAACCAAAGATTTGCATATCGACAATCAATCCATCGTGTTCTCAGCGCGATTTGGTGGAGTTTCGCAAAATTTGTTTATCCCGATGGGAGCAGTTGGGGGTATTTTTGCGCGCGAGAATGGGCAGGGGATGTTCTTTGAGGGGTCCTTGCCTGAGGAAAGTTTGCATCAGGAGCCGCTGGCAGGTGCTTCAGCAGAGAAAGTACAGGCCAGCAAGAAGCCGACTCTTACTGTCGTTAAATAAGTGAACTTTTTATAAAATCACTTAACATTTTCTAAAATCTCAGTATAATACGCAACTCAATTTAACGCCGGATTAGCTCAGTTGGTAGAGCAGCGCACTTGTAATGCGAAGGTCGTCAGTTCGATTCCGACATCCGGCACCAAATTCTTGAACTTTATCCTATTCATTTTTATTTGACGGTCTGTTGAATATTAATCAATAGACACGGGTTCGGTTTGGAGGGGTGGCCGAGTGGTTAAAGGCGACGGACTGTAAATCCGTTCTCTCAGAGTACGAAGGTTCGAATCCTTCCCCCTCCACCAATGTATTTAGTGTATTTAGTTTTGAGCTGTAAGCGTGGGCTTTAAGTTTGTATCGGTGCGCGGGTGTAGCTCAGCTGGTAGAGCACTTGCCTTCCAAGCAAGATGTCGCGAGTTCGAACCTCGTCGCCCGCTCCAATTGGCTGGGTAGCATTTGAATGCCCATGTGGCTCAGTGGTAGAGCACTCCCTTGGTAAGGGAGAGGTCGCGGGTCCGATTCCCGCCATGGGCACCATAAATTTGATGGTAATTTGAGCAAGTTTTATTAATTTTAATAAAACTTATGGTTAATAAAATATTGTAAAGGACTTGAGTAATGGCAAAAGGTAAATTTGAACGGACCAAGCCGCACGTTAACGTAGGCACGATTGGCCACGTAGACCACGGTAAGACAACACTGACAGCGGCGATCACCACTGTATTGACGAAGAAATTTGGCGGCGAAGCGAAAGCCTACGACCAAATTGACGCGGCTCCAGAAGAAAAGGCACGTGGTATTACCATTAACACAGCCCACGTAGAATACGAAACAGCCACCCGCCACTACGCACACGTAGACTGCCCAGGCCACGCTGACTATGTTAAAAACATGATTACTGGCGCAGCGCAAATGGACGGCGCCATCTTAGTATGTTCAGCCGCTGACGGCCCAATGCCACAAACACGTGAACACATCCTGTTAGCACGTCAAGTAGGCGTACCCTACATCGTGGTATACCTCAACAAAGCAGACCTGGTTGACGACGCAGAGCTGCTAGAACTCGTAGAAATGGAAGTGCGAGACCTGCTCAGCAAATACGACTTCCCAGGTGACGACACCCCAATCATCAAAGGCTCAGCACGTCTAGCCCTTGAAGGCGACCAATCAGAAATCGGCGAAGCCTCAATCTTCCGATTGGCAGAAGCCCTAGACACCTACATCCCAATGCCAGAACGCGCCATTGACGGCACATTCCTGATGCCAGTAGAAGACGTATTCTCAATCTCAGGTCGTGGTACCGTAGTCACAGGACGTATTGAGCGCGGCATTGTCAAAGTCGGCGACGAAATTGAAATTGTAGGCATCAAACCAACCCTGAAAACCACCTGTACTGGTGTAGAAATGTTCCGCAAACTGCTCGACCAAGGTCAAGCAGGCGACAACGTAGGCGTATTACTCCGTGGTACAAAACGTGAAGAAGTAGAACGTGGTCAAGTATTGGCTAAAGCTGGCTCAATCAAACCACACACCAAATTCACAGCAGAAATCTACGTATTGGGTAAAGACGAAGGTGGACGTCACACCCCATTCTTCCAAGGCTACCGCCCACAATTCTACTTCCGTACCACAGACGTTACGGGCGCAGTAGAATTGCCGGCAGGCACAGAAATGGTAATGCCAGGTGACAACGTTTCTATCACTGTGACATTGATTGCACCGATTGCGATGGAAGAAGGCTTACGCTTTGCGATTCGTGAAGGCGGCCGTACTGTTGGTGCGGGTGTCGTAGCTAAAATTATCGAGTAATTTAGTATTAAAAAAGCCGCGCCAGCAACCCGGCGTGGCTTTTTAACTTTAAGGTTCAGCGTATTGTTCCTTAAATGATAGGCCAATAGCTCAATTGGTAGAGTATCGGTCTCCAAAACCGAGGGTTGGGGGTTCGAGACCCTCTTGGCCTGCCAAAATTATAGTAGTAAGGATCTGACTATGTGAAATGACTGGAAGTTTTGAGCTTCCAGTCTTTTTTGCTTGTTTAAAATCTATTGGAATGATAGTCACTGGTACTTCAGTGTTTATTTTTAAGTGAATTATGGTCAACAAAATTAAAATGCTTGCGGCGGTGTTGCTGCTAGTGGCCGGGTTGGCAGGATTTTACCTGCTGGCAGATAAGGCGCTAGTGTTACGTATATTGGCGGTTATGGCTGGTTTGGTTGCTGCTATTGCCGTGCTTCGCACCACGCCGTTAGGGCAGCAGGCGCTGAGTTTTGTCGGGGACGCTGTTTTAGAGGCTCGTAAAGTGGTATGGCCCACGCGCAAGGAGACGATTCAAACGACCTTAGTCGTGTTTGCGTTGGTGGTGGTGATGGCCGCATTTTTGGCTGTTGTTGATATTGGTTTTGCCTACATGGTGAAATCGTTAATGGGACGAGGCGCGTAATGAGTATGAAGTGGTACGCGGTGCAGGCTTTCTCTGGATTTGAGAAGTCCGTGCAAAAGGGTTTGGAAGAGCGTGTGGCTCGTGCGGGCTTGCAGGATCAGTTTGGTCAGATTCTGGTTCCAATCGAGGAAGTTATTGAAATGAAGGCGGGGCAGAAAACTATTTCTGAGCGCAAGTTGTACCCAGGGTATGTGCTTGTTCAGATGAATATGTCTGATGAGACTTGGCATTTGGTTAAGAGTACGCCGCGCGTCACAGCCTTTATTGGAGGTAGTGCACAGAAGCCTACGCCAATCAAAGACAAAGAGGTGGATATTATCTTGCAGCGTATTGACGACAGCAAGAGCAACCCGACTCAGAAACTTACCTTTGATAAGGGTGAGTCTGTTCGCATCACTGATGGACCATTTAAAGATTTCTCTGGGGGTGTCGAAGAAGTTAATTACGAAAAAAGCAAGTTGCGTGTTTCCGTGGTTATATTTGGTCGTTCTACTCTGGTTGAGTTGGAGTTCAGTCAAGTAGAGAAGGAAGTTTAGTAGTAGTGTTTATCAACGGGGAGCTTATTTTTAAGCGTTTGGACCCATTTTAGGAGTAATAGCATGGCAAAGAAAGTTATTGGCTATATCAAGCTGCAGATTCCTGCAGGTAAGGCTAATCCAAGTCCTCCAGTTGGCCCAGCGTTGGGTCAGCGTGGTTTGAATATCATGGAATTCTGTAAGGCATTTAATGCTGCGACACAGGGTGTAGAGCCAGGTCTGCCAATTCCAGTAGTGATTACAGCATTTGCTGATAAGAGCTTCACTTTTGTGATGAAGACGCCTCCAGCCACAATTCTAATTAAGAAAGCGGCTGGTCTCACCAAGGGTTCTTCACGTCCACATACAGATAAAGTTGGAAAGATTACACGTAAGCAAGCTGAGGAAATCGCGACCACCAAGAAGCCTGATTTAACGGCGGCAGATATGGATGCTGCGGTACGTACTATCGCTGGTAGCGCTCGTAGCATGGGTATTGAAGTGGAGGGGGTGTAACATGGCTAAAAGAATCAATGCGTTACGTGCAAAAGTAGATCGCAACAAATTGTATCCAGTTGCCGAAGGTTTGGCGCTGGTGAAAGAGAATGCCACAGCAAAATTCAATGAATCAATTGATGCGGTTGTTAACTTAGGTATCGATGCACGTAAGTCGGATCAACTCGTGCGTGGTGCTTTGGTGTTGCCAAACGGGACTGGTAAAACAACACGTGTGGCTGTGTTCGCGCAAGGAGCCCAAGCCGAGGCGGCAAAAGCGGCGGGTGCTGACATCGTTGGTTTTGAAGACTTGGCTGAGCAAGTTAAAGCTGGTCAAATGGATTTTGATGTTGTGATTGCAACGCCAGATGCAATGCGTATTGTGGGTGCTCTAGGTCAAGTGTTGGGTCCTCGTGGTCTGATGCCAAACCCGAAGGTGGGTACTGTGACACCTGACGCAGCAACAGCGGTTAAAAACGCTAAAGCGGGTCAAGTGCAATATCGTACAGACAAGGGTGGTATCGTGCACTGTACGATTGGCCGCGCATCTTTTTCAGTAGAGCAGTTGCAAGGTAACTTGACTGCGTTGGTGGAGGCTTTGAATAAAGCGAAACCAGCTTCAAGTAAAGGGATTTATCTGAAGAAGTTGTCAGTATCTAGCACCATGGGTGCTGGTGTACGCGTAGATCAAGCGAGCTTGACTGCGTAATTGGATGTTGAACAAGGCGGCTTGCCGCCTTGTTCAAAAAGAGCTTTGGGCTTGCTTTGCTGATGAATGTTTAGTTTGTCCGTGAAGTGAGGTTGTCAAAGACCGTAGGTGCCGTATTGGTTTAATGTAAGTGATTTAAATGGGTAGACCGTGTTTTTCTTCTCACTTGATTCAACTTAGACCTACGCAGATGGCGTATCCCTAGACAGGATTGATTCCTGATGACAGGTCGCCGAAAAAGTGGCTTGTACGATTGATTAATTGTATGAGCTGATTCCGACTTAGCAATAAGTCGGAGATTTTAACGGAGGGAGAGAGACCTTGAGTCTAAATCTTACAGAGAAAAAAGAAGTCGTTGCTGAAGTGAGTGCGCAAGTTGCACAAGCACAGGCAATTGTTCTTGCTGAGTACCGTGGCATAGGCGTGGCTGACATGACTACACTGCGTGCAGATGCTCGAAATGCAGGTGTTTACCTGCGTGTGTTGAAAAACACACTGGTGCGTCGTGCAGTGGAGGGCACGCCATTTTCAGCATTAGCTGACAGTATGGTAGGTCCTCTGGTGTTCGGTATTTCTACAGACCCAGTGGCAGCAGCAAAGGTAATGAATAATTTTGCAAAAGCCAATGACAAGTTTGTAATCAAAGCAGGTGCAGTGCCTAATCAGTTGATGGATGTTGCTGGCGTTCAAGCGTTGGCATCTACATTGGGTCGTGAAGAGCTGCTCGCTAAGTTTGCGCGTACGCTCAACGAAGTGCCAACCAAGTTCGCACGTGCGATGGCGGCAATTCGTGATGCGAAAGAGGCTGCTTAACTCAACTTAATTCAGTAACATTTTTAATTTTAGGGAATATTCAAAATGGCAATTTCAAATGCAGATATTTTAGACGCAGTTGGTGCAATGTCAGTGTTAGAGCTGACAGCATTTATCAAAGAAATCGAAGAGAAGTTCGGTGTTTCAGCTGCAGCGGTAGCAGTTGCAGCTGGGGGTGCAGCGGCTCCTGCAGCGGCAGCTACTGAGCAAACAGAATTCAACGTGGTTCTGCTGAGCGCTGGCGAACAAAAAGTTGGTGTGATTAAAGCTGTGCGTGAGTTGACTGGTTTAGGCTTGAAAGAAGCTAAAGACTTGGTTGATGGCGCACCAAAAACAATCAAAGAAGGTGTTTCTAAAGCTGACGCTGATGCGGCACTGAAGAAATTGATTGAAGCTGGCGCAACTGGCGAAATCAAATAATACATTGACTAATGTATGAAATAGGCTGACGGGAAACCGTCAGCCTTATGCATTTTGTAATGCGGTGTATATGTAACGAGTTGTAATTGTTTTGTTTTTAGGGCGCCGCAAAAGAATGTATTGATAGAAGTGCCCTTGTAGTAGTTAAGACCTTCAGTGGAACGTGACTGAGGTTAGAGGTGAAAATACTTACGTAGTGGATGTAGTGCAAAAAAGTATTTTAATTTCTGCCCTCAAACATTAGGAGACGCAATGAGCTATTCCTTTACCGAAAAAAAACGCCTTCGTAAAAGTTTCGCTAAACGCGAAAAAGTGCAAGACATTCCCTATTTGCTAGCGATGCAATTGGAGTCTTACAAGGCCTTTTTACAAGCAGACATTCCTGCGGATAAACGTAAGAATGATGGTCTGCAATCAACTTTCAATTCCGTCTTTCCAATGGTTAGCCATTCAGGCAATGCGCGTTTGGATTATGTGAGCTATCAACTGGGTGCCGAACCTTTCGATGTGAAGGAATGTCAGCAACGTGGTCTTACCTATGCGGCGCCTTTGCGCGTCAAAGTGCGTTTGACCATTATGGATAAAGAAGCCTCTAAGCCGACTGTGAAAGAGGTTAAAGAGCAAGAAGTTTACATGGGCGAGTTGCCTTTGATGACAGAGAATGGCTCGTTTGTGATTAATGGTACTGAGCGTGTGATCGTATCTCAGCTACACAGAAGTCCAGGTGTTTTCTTTGAGCATGACCGCGGTAAGACTCATAGTTCAGGCAAGCTGCTGTTCTCTGCACGCATCATTCCTTATCGTGGTTCGTGGCTTGATTTTGAATTTGATCCGAAAGATTATTTGTATTTCCGTATAGACCGTCGTCGCAAGATGCCGGTGACTATCTTGTTGAAAGCGTTGGGTTACACGCCAGAGCAGATCATCTCAACCTTTTATGATTCCGATACCTTCCATATCAGTAATAAGGGGGTTGAGTTTTCTGTGGTGCCCGAAAGGCTGCGTGGCGAAGTGGCTAAGTTTGATATTCTGGGCAAAGATGGCTCAGTGATCATAGCCAAGGACAAGCGCATCACAGTGAAGCACATACGCGACATGGAAAAAGCGGGAGTGAGTGAGGTTGCTGTACCACAGGATTTCATTCTCGGTCGTGCGGTTGCTAATGCCATCGTCGACAAAGAATCCGGTGAAGTGCTTGCTAACGCGAACGATGAAATGACCGAATCACTGTTGGGCAAATTAATCGACGCCGGTGTTACAACGGTCAAGACGCTATACTCTAACGACTTGGACCATGGCGATTATATTTCACAGACCTTACGCATCGATGAGATTCCTGATCAGTACAGTGCACGCGTAGCAATCTACCGTATGATGCGCCCAGGTGAGCCACCAACAGAGGAGTCAGTAGAGGCGCTGTTTCAAGGTTTGTTCTTCAGCGAAGAGCGATATGACTTGTCTCGTGTTGGACGTATGAAGTTTAACCGTCGAGCTTTCCCACAGAAAGCTGAAGAGCGTCAATCTGAGTGGATCAAGCGTTTTTATGAATCAGTGGGCGCGCAGGGCGATGAGGGCGCTAACGTGCTCTCAAATGATGACATTTTATCGGTGATTGCCGTGTTGCTCGAATTGCGCAATGGCCGTGGCGAAATCGATGATATTGACCATTTGGGGAATCGTCGTATCCGCTCTGTAGGTGAGTTGGCAGAGAATCAATTCCGTACAGGCTTGGTGCGTGTAGAGCGTGCTGTGAAGGAGCGTCTGTCTCAGGCTGAGTCAGACAATTTGATGCCGCATGACTTGATCAATTCTAAGCCAGTATCTAGCGCGATTCGAGAGTTCTTTGGCTCGAGTCAACTGTCACAGTTTATGGATCAAACTAACCCGTTGTCAGAAATTACGCACAAACGCCGCATTTCCGCACTCGGTCCAGGGGGGCTGACTCGTGAGCGTGCTGGTTTTGAGGTGCGTGACGTTCATTCCACGCACTATGGTCGCGTATGTCCAATTGAGACTCCTGAGGGACCGAACATTGGTTTGATCAATTCACTGGCACTGTATGCCCGTACCAATGAATATGGCTTCTTAGAAACACCATATCGTCGTGTGGCTGGCAATAAAGTGTCTGACACGATTGACTATCTTTCTGCTATTGAAGAAAGTCAATACATGATTGCGCAGGCGAATACAGATGTAGATGCGAAGAATGTATTCGTGGATGATTTGATTTCTTCTCGTCACCACAATGAATTTATGATGACTCAGCCTGAGCGTGTTCAATACATGGACGTTGCGCCAGGTCAGATCGTATCTGTCGCGGCATCGCTAATTCCGTTCTTGGAGCATGATGATGCAAACCGTGCGTTGATGGGTGCAAACATGCAACGTCAAGCTGTACCATGCTTGCGTGCAGAAAAACCAGTGGTGGGTACCGGTATTGAGCGTACCGTTGCGGTTGACTCCGGCACTGTAGTGATTGCCCGTCGTGGTGGTGTTGTGGATTACGTCGATTCCGGTCGTATCGTGATTCGTGTGAATGATGAAGAGGCGAAAGCTGGTGAAGTCGGTGTGGATATCTACAACCTGACCAAATACACGCGCTCTAATCAGAATACCAACATCAATCAGCGTCCTTTGGTTAAAGTGGGTGACAAGCTCTCTCGCGGTGATGTGATTGCGGATGGCGCTTCAACTGACATGGGTGAATTGGCACTCGGCCAGAATATGTTGATTGGCTTTATGCCATGGAACGGCTATAACTATGAGGACTCTGTACTAATCTCAGAGCGCGTAGTAGCGGATGACCGTTACACATCAATTCACATTGAAGAGTTGTCAGTGGTGGCGCGTGATACCAAACTCGGACCTGAAGAAATTACTCAAGATATCTCTAATCTCAGCGAGCGTATGCTGGCGCGTCTGGATGAGGTGGGTATCATTCATATCGGCGCAGAAGTGGAAGCTGGTGACGTTCTGGTAGGTAAAGTCACGCCAAAAGGCGAAACACAACTGACCCCTGAAGAAAAATTGCTGCGTGCGATTTTTGGTGAAAAAGCATCGGATGTTAAGGATACTTCACTGCGCGTGCCTTCTGGCATGAGCGGCACGGTGATTGATGTTCAAGTGTTTACGCGTGAAGGTATCGAGCGTGATGCACGTGCGCAACAAATCATTGATGATCAATTGGCGCATTACAAGCAAGACTTGGCTGACCAGATGCGTATCGTTGAAGATGACGCGTTCGGTCGTATCCGTCGCTTGATTGAAGGTAAGGTGGCTACCGGTGGTCCTAACAAGCTAAAAAAAGGCGAGACATTAACTGCCGAGTATCTAGATGCAGTAGGTCGCTATGATTGGTTTGATATTCGCTTGTCTGATGAAGAGACTGCAGTTCAACTGGAACAGTTGAAAGACAGTTTGTCACAAGCACGTGTTGAGTTCGATACACGTTTCGAAGAGAAAAAACGTAAATTGACTCAGGGCGATGAGCTGCCACCAGGCGTACAGAAGATGGTAAAAGTGTACTTGGCAGTGAAGCGTCGTATCCAACCAGGTGACAAGATGGCGGGCCGCCATGGTAATAAAGGGGTGATTTCAAAAATCTGCCCGGTAGAAGATATGCCACACATGGCGGATGGAACCCCATTGGATATCGTGTTGAATCCGCTGGGCGTTCCCTCTCGTATGAATATCGGTCAGATTCTGGAAGTGCACTTGGGCTGGGCGGCTAAGGGCTTGGGTCTGCGTATCGAAGAGATGTTGCGTCAAGAAGTGAAAGTGGCTGAGCTGCGTAAGTTCTTAAACAAGATTTACAACGACAGTACGGGTAAGAAAGAAGATATCAAGTCTTACTCTGATGTGGAGATTGTGGATCTGGCACAGAATTTGACCAGTGGCGTGCCATTTGCCACTCCTGTGTTTGATGGTGCGGCAGAGTCTGATATTAAAGCGATGCTTGATCTTGCGTACCCGGATGACGATGCACGTACAAAACAATTGCAGTTCCATGCAGGCAAGACACAGGTGACCTTGTTTGATGGTCGTACCGGAGAGGCGTTCGAACGTCCAGTGACAGTGGGTTACATGCACTTCTTGAAACTGCATCACTTGGTCGATGATAAGATGCATGCGCGTTCAACAGGGCCTTATTCATTGGTTACACAGCAGCCATTGGGCGGTAAAGCCCAATTTGGTGGCCAACGTTTCGGTGAGATGGAGGTTTGGGCGCTGGAAGCTTATGGTGCTTCGTATACCTTGCAAGAGATGTTGACAGTGAAGTCTGATGACGTCACTGGCCGTACCAAAGTGTATGAAAATATCGTCAAGGGCGAACACAAGATTGATGCAGGCATGCCTGAATCATTCAACGTGCTGGTGAAAGAAATCCGTTCGCTCGCTATCGACATTGACCTAGACAGAAACTAAGGATCATTCACATGAAAGCTCTATTAGACTTATTTAAACAGGTAACGCAAGAAGAAGAGTTTGACGCGATTAAGATTGCGTTGGCTTCACCTGAAAAAATCCGTTCATGGTCATATGGCGAAGTGAAAAAGCCAGAAACCATTAACTATCGTACTTTCAAGCCAGAGCGGGATGGCTTGTTCTGTGCCAAGATCTTTGGCCCAATCAAAGATTACGAGTGCTTATGCGGCAAATACAAACGTTTGAAACACCGTGGTGTCATTTGCGAAAAATGTGGCGTTGAAGTGACCTTGTCAAAAGTGCGTCGTGAGCGCATGGGTCACATTGATTTAGCGTCTCCAGTCGCGCATATCTGGTTCTTGAAATCATTGCCGAGTCGTCTTGGCATGGTGTTGGATATCGCCTTGCGTGATATTGAGCGTGTGCTTTACTTTGAAGCATTCATCGTAGTTGACCCGGGCATGACACCGCTGACGCGTGGTCAACTGTTGACCGAAGATGATTATCTAGCCAAGGTTGAAGAGTACGGTGATGAATTTAACGCTGTGATGGGCGCGGAAGCGATTCGCGAGCTGTTGCGTACTATGGACATCGAGCGTGAAATCACCAATTTACGTCAAGAGTTGGGCGCTACTGGTTCTGAAGCCAAAATCAAGAAAATTGCTAAACGTCTGAAAGTGTTGGAAGCCTTCCAGAAGTCTGGCATCAAACCCGAGTGGATGATTTTGGAAATACTGCCAGTATTGCCACCAGAACTACGTCCATTGGTGCCATTGGATGGTGGTCGTTTTGCGACTTCCGATTTGAATGATTTGTATCGTCGTGTAATCAATCGTAACAACCGGTTGAAGCGTTTATTAGAGTTGAAAGCACCGGAAATTATCGTGCGCAATGAGAAACGTATGCTGCAAGAGGCGGTAGACTCATTGCTGGACAATGGCCGTCGCGGCAAGGTGATGACGGGCGCAAGCAAGCGTCCATTGAAATCACTGGCTGATATGATCAAGGGTAAAGGCGGTCGTTTCCGTCAGAACCTACTCGGTAAGCGTGTGGACTACTCAGGTCGTTCGGTGATTGTGGTGGGGCCACAATTAAAGCTACATCAGTGCGGCTTGCCTAAGAAAATGGCGCTGGAATTATTCAAGCCATTCATTTTCCATAAACTGGAAGTGCTAGGTTTGGCGACCACGATTAAAGCCGCGAAGAAAAAGGTTGAAGAAGAAGGACCAGAAGTATGGGATATCCTTGAGGACGTGATTCGCGAGCATCCGGTGTTGCTGAACCGTGCGCCTACATTGCACCGCTTGGGTATTCAAGCGTTCGAACCTATCCTGATTGAAGGTAAGGCGATTCAGCTACATCCGTTGGTTTGTGCGGCGTTTAACGCCGACTTCGACGGTGACCAGATGGCGGTGCACGTCCCATTAAGTCTGGAAGCACAAATGGAAGCTCGGACCTTGATGCTGGCATCTAATAACGTGTTGTCCCCAGCGAACGGTGAACCTATCATTGTGCCCTCACAAGACATTGTGTTGGGTCTGTACTACATGACCCGCGAGAAAGTGAACGCGCGTGGTACAGGTATGCGCTTTGCTGATGTGAAAGAAGTGCAACGTGCTTACGATCAAAATCTAATCGATTTGCATGCGCGTATCACAGTGCGTATCAAAGAGTTCGACATTGACCTGAATGGCGTGAAAACGGAGAAAGTTACACGTTACGAAACGACAGTAGGTCGTGCGCTGCTGTCAGACATCTTACCAGCAGGCTTGTCATTCAGCACGATTGATAAGGCATTGAAGAAAAAAGAGATTTCCAAGTTGATCAATGCTTCATTCCGAAAAGTAGGCATTCGTGAAACCGTGATTTTTGCTGATAAGTTGATGTATACAGGGTATTCCTACGCAACAAAAGCAGGGATCTCAATCAGTATTAACGACATGTTGGTGCCGCCAGAGAAGGAGCAATTGATTGCTGCAGCAGACGCTGAAGTGAAAGAGATTGAAGGTCAGTATGTCTCTGGTCTGGTAACGCAAGGTGAGCGCTACAATAAAGTGGTCGATATCTGGGGTCGTGCCGGTGATAAAGTGGCTGATGCCATGATGAAGCAGCTACGCGAAGAAGCCGTACTGGATAGCGATGGTAATCCACTTAAAGGCGCTGATGGAAAAGCAGTGCGTCAAGAGTCATTCAACGCCATTTACATGATGGCTGACTCAGGTGCGCGTGGTTCTGCAGCGCAGGTGCGTCAGTTGGCTGGCATGCGTGGTCTGATGGCGAAACCGGATGGCTCTATCATCGAAACGCCAATTAAGGCGAACTTCCGTGATGGCCTGAACGTGTTGCAATACTTTATTTCAACCCACGGTGCGCGTAAGGGTCTAGCTGATACGGCGTTGAAAACAGCGAACTCTGGCTACCTGACACGTCGTCTGGTTGATGTAACACAAGACTTGGTTGTGACCGAGCATGATTGTGGCACGGCTGAGGGGTTGGTTACTAAAGCATTGGTTAAGGGCGGCGAAGTAATTGAGCCGTTGCACGATCGTATTCTAGGTCGTACGGCTGCTTTGGATATTCTGAATCCTGAAACGCAGGAAGTGATTTACCCAGCGGGGACATTGCTGACAGAAGACGAAGTTGAGCGCATCGATGCCTTGGGTATTGATGAAGTTAAAGTGCGTACAGCGCTGACGTGTGATACGCGTTACGGCATCTGTGCCAAGTGTTATGGTCGTGACTTGGGTCGTGGTAAATTGATTAGCCAAGGCGAGTCTGTTGGGGTGATTGCTGCGCAGTCTATCGGTGAACCAGGTACTCAGTTGACCATGCGTACATTCCACATTGGTGGTGCGGTGTCTCGTGCTGCCTCAGTGTCTCAAGTGGAAAGCAAGTCAAACGGCGTGTTGAACTTTACATCAACCATGCGTTATGTGACGAATGCGCGCAATGAACAAGTGGTGATTTCACGTAATGGTGAAGTGGTTATCGTTGATGATAATGGCCGTGAACGTGAGCGTCATAAAGTACCATACGGTGCGACCTTGCAAATTACTGACGGTAAAGCGGTAAAAGCGGGTCAGGCAATCGCAACGTGGGATCCGCACACTCGTCCGATCATTACGGAATATGCCGGCTTCGTTAAGTTCGAGAACGTAGAAGAAGGCGTTACCGTAGCAAAACAAATTGATGATGTGACAGGCTTGTCATCATTGGTAGTGATTGATCCTAAGCAACGTGCAGGTCAGACCAAAGGTCTGCGTCCGCAAGTTAAATTGCTGGATGCCAAGGGTGTTGAAGTGAAACTTGCTGGCGGTGATCAGCCGGTCAATGTGACGTTCCAGATCGGTTGTATCATTACCGTGAAAGATGGTCAGGAAGTGGGCGTGGGTGAAGTTCTGGCACGCGTACCACAAGAATCATCTAAAACACGTGATATTACCGGTGGTCTGCCACGTGTCGCCGAATTGTTCGAGGCGCGCTCACCAAAAGACGCGGGGATGCTTGCTGAGGTAACAGGTACGATCTCATTCGGTAAAGATACCAAAGGTAAACAACGTCTCGTGATTACTGACTTGGATGGTATTTCTAACGAATACCTGATTCCAAAAGATAAACACGTGACAGCGCATGACGGTCAAGTGGTGACTAAAGGTGAGACGATTGTAGATGGTCCTGCTGATCCGCAAGACATTTTACGTCTGCAAGGCCGTGAGGCTTTGGCTCGTTATATCATCGATGAAGTGCAAGATGTTTACCGCTTACAAGGGGTTAAAATCAATGATAAGCACATTGAAGTGATTGTGCGTCAAATGTTACGTCGCGTACGCGTGACAGATGCCGGCGACACCAGCTTCATCATCGGTGAACAAGTAGAGCGTGCAGACTTGCTGGCGGAAAATGAACAGGTAATCGCGCAAGACAAACGTCCTGCACAATTTGAGTACGTGTTGCTAGGGATCACTAAAGCGTCATTGTCCACCGATTCATTCATCTCAGCAGCATCGTTCCAGGAAACAACTCGCGTACTGACAGAGGCGGCAATTTTAGGCAAACGTGATGATTTGCGTGGTCTGAAAGAAAATGTCATCGTGGGGCGCTTAATCCCAGCAGGGACAGGTCTGGCCTATCACGAATCGCGTAAGCGTGCGGCAGTTGCAGATGGTGCCCCAGTAGTTGAATTGGCTGTAGCTGAAGAAGCTGAGGTGGCGGTAACGGAAGCTTCTGACGACTCATTGGAAGTGGGAAGTGATGCGGTAGCGGAATAAAATCAAGCATTTGTGGCTTGACAATAAAAGTCGACCCAAATAGAATGCCGAGTTTTTCAGGATGGTGTTATTGTCTTCATTGACTTCGCCATCCTGGTTTATTTTGTAGCCTGTATTAAAAATTATTTAAAGAAACATCTTTTTAGAGACTTAAGTTAGGGGTTTGGGCAATGCCAACCATCAATCAGTTAGTACGTAAACCACGCGTTAAAGTGGTTACAAAGAGCAAAGTGCCGGCACTTGAAGCTTGTCCGCAAAAACGTGGTGTATGTACACGTGTTTATACGACAACGCCTAAAAAGCCTAACTCAGCTTTGCGTAAAGTTGCAAAAGTGCGTTTAACCAATGGTTATGAAGTCATTAGCTACATCGGTGGTGAAGGCCATAACCTGCAAGAGCACAGTGTGGTTCTGTTGCGCGGCGGTCGTGTAAAAGACTTGCCAGGTGTGCGTTACCATATGGTGCGTGGCAGTTTGGATACTGCAGGTGTTAAAGATCGTAAGCAATCACGTTCTAAATACGGTGCTAAGCGTCCTAAAGAAGCTAAAGCTAAATAATTTAGTTTTACCGAATTGTTATATAGCGGCTAACCAAAAGCCTTGCTGAGCAGTTGCTAGCAAAACATAAAAGATAATAGAGACCAAGAAAGTAGATATAAGCATGCCAAGACGTAGAGAAGTCCCCAAGCGTAACATTTTGCCGGATCCAAAATTCGGTAGCCAAGAAGTTTCAAAATTTGTAAACGTATTGATGACAGGCGGTAAAAAGTCTGTTGCAGAGCGTATTTTGTACGGTGCGTTTGATCAAATTACAAATAAAACAAGTAAAGATGCATTGGAAGTGTTTACAGTGGCGTTGCAAAACTTGCGTCCGCTGGTTGAGGTTAAGAGTCGTCGTGTGGGCGGTGCCAACTATCAAGTGCCTGTTGAAGTGCGCCCAAGTCGTCGCAGTGCGTTGGCAATGCGTTGGTTGCGTGATGCTGCGCGTAAGCGTGGTGAGAAGTCAATGGGTTTGCGTTTAGCTGCTGAATTGATCGAAGCTTCAGAAGGTCGTGGCTCAGCGATGAAGAAACGTGAAGAAGTTCATCGTATGGCAGAAGCAAATAAAGCATTCTCACACTTTAGATTTTAATAAGTAAATGTATCTTTCTAACAAAAGGTACATTTGTTTTTTTGTAAGCTGTTCTTTAAGAATTTTAAGCAATAATATTTAAGCAAAGGTAATAGTCGTGGCTCGTAAAACCCCTATACAACGCTATCGTAACATTGGTATTTCTGCGCATATTGATGCAGGTAAAACAACGACGACAGAGCGTATCCTCTACTACACAGGTGTGAACCACAAGATTGGTGAGGTGCATGATGGTGCAGCTACCATGGACTGGATGGAGCAAGAGCAAGAGCGTGGGATTACTATTACGTCTGCTGCAACTACCTGCTTCTGGAAGGGGATGGATAACGCTCGTCCAGAGCATCGCTTTAATATTATTGATACTCCGGGACACGTTGACTTCACGATTGAGGTTGAGCGTTCAATGCGTGTTCTCGATGGCGCATGTATGGTTTATTGTGCTGTGGGTGGTGTGCAGCCGCAATCAGAAACCGTTTGGCGGCAAGCTACAAAATACAAGGTGCCGCGTTTGGCATTTGTAAACAAAATGGACCGTTCAGGTGCAGACTTTTTCAAAGTGGTAGATCAAATGAAGGTGCGCTTAAAAGCGAACCCTATTCCTGTCGTTATCCCTATTGGTCGTGAAGATACCTTTACCGGCGTGGTTGATCTGATTAAGATGAAATCCATCATCTGGGATGAGGCATCACAAGGTATGAAATTCACATACGGTGACATTCCAGCTGATTTGGTTGAGGTGGCCAACAAGTGGCGTGAGAATATGGTTGAAGCTGCAGCTGAAGCCAGTGAGGATTTGATGAATAAATACCTTGAAGAAGGTGATTTGTCAGAAGCGGATATCATTCTTGGTTTGCGCACACGTACTATTGCAACTGAAATTCAGCCAATGTTGTGTGGTACAGCATTTAAGAACAAGGGCGTTCAGCGCATGCTGGATGCGGTGATTGATTTCTTGCCATCTCCTGTTGATATTCCTGATGTTGCAGGTGAGGATGATGATGGCGAGCCGGTCACTCGTAAAGCAGACGATAGCGAAGGCTTCTCTGCATTGGCGTTCAAATTGATGACAGACCCGTTCGTGGGTCAACTGACCTTCGTGCGTGTTTACTCGGGCGTATTGAAGTCAGGCGAAACCGTACTGAACTCAGTGAAAGGCAAAAAAGAGCGTGTAGGACGTATCGTGCAGATGCATGCTAACTCACGTGAGCCAGTAGAAGAGGTTTTGGCTGGCGACATCGCGGCGTGTATCGGCTTGAAAGATGTCACAACGGGTGAAACACTTTGCTCACCGGATAAGCCAGTGATCTTGGAGCGCATGGTATTCCCAGAGCCTGTTATTCACGTTGCGGTTGAGCCTAAAACTAAAGCTGACCAAGAAAAAATGGGTATCGCTTTGGGTCGTCTGGCGCAGGAAGATCCATCTTTCCGCGTGCGTTCAGATGAGGAGTCAGGACAAACCATTATTTCTGGGATGGGCGAATTGCACTTGGAAATCTTGGTGGATCGCATGAAGCGTGAGTTTAACGTTGAAGCTAACGTGGGTGCACCACAAGTGGCTTATCGTGAAGCGATTCGCAAGAAAGTTGAAGTTGAAGGTAAGTTCGTTAAGCAGTCTGGCGGTAAGGGTCAGTATGGTCACGTATGGTTGATCATGGAGCCTAACGAGGCTGGCAAGGGCTTTGAGTTCGTTGATCAGATTAAAGGTGGTACCGTACCTCGCGAATTTATTCCTGCAGTTGAAAAAGGTTTGCGTGAAACAATTCCTTCCGGCGTGTTGGCTGGCTTCCCAGTGGTGGATGTAAAAGTGACACTGTTTGATGGTTCTTACCATGATGTTGACTCGAACGAGAATGCATTTAAGATGGCAGCCTCTATCGGCTTCAAGGATGGTATGCGTAAGGCAGACCCCGTCTTGCTTGAGCCTATGATGGCGGTTGAAGTCGAGACGCCTGAAGACTACATGGGTGATGTGATGGGTGACTTGTCATCTCGTCGTGGCATCATTCAAGGTATGGAAGATATGGCAGGTGGCGGTAAAGCTATCCGTGCTGAAGTTCCGTTGTCAGAAATGTTCGGTTACTCTACTGTGGTGCGCTCGCTGTCTCAAGGTCGTGCAACTTACAGCATGGAGTTCAAGCATTATTCTGAAGCACCAAGAAATGTGGCTGACGCCATCATTAACAAGAAATAATTGTATTTAAGATATTGATAAAGGAAGAAGATCATGGCAAAAGGTAAATTTGAACGGACCAAGCCGCACGTTAACGTAGGCACGATTGGCCACGTAGACCACGGTAAGACAACACTGACAGCGGCGATCACCACTGTATTGACGAAGAAATTTGGCGGCGAAGCGAAAGCCTACGACCAAATTGACGCGGCTCCAGAAGAAAAGGCACGTGGTATTACCATTAACACAGCCCACGTAGAATACGAAACAGCCACCCGCCACTACGCACACGTAGACTGCCCAGGCCACGCTGACTATGTTAAAAACATGATTACTGGCGCAGCGCAAATGGACGGCGCCATCTTAGTATGTTCAGCCGCTGACGGCCCAATGCCACAAACACGTGAACACATCCTGTTAGCACGTCAAGTAGGCGTACCCTACATCGTGGTATACCTCAACAAAGCAGACCTGGTTGACGACGCAGAGCTGCTAGAACTCGTAGAAATGGAAGTGCGAGACCTGCTCAGCAAATACGACTTCCCAGGTGACGACACCCCAATCATCAAAGGCTCAGCACGTCTAGCCCTTGAAGGCGACCAATCAGAAATCGGCGAAGCCTCAATCTTCCGATTGGCAGAAGCCCTAGACACCTACATCCCAATGCCAGAACGCGCCATTGACGGCACATTCCTGATGCCAGTAGAAGACGTATTCTCAATCTCAGGTCGTGGTACCGTAGTCACAGGACGTATTGAGCGCGGCATTGTCAAAGTCGGCGACGAAATTGAAATTGTAGGCATCAAACCAACCCTGAAAACCACCTGTACTGGTGTAGAAATGTTCCGCAAACTGCTCGACCAAGGTCAAGCAGGCGACAACGTAGGCGTATTACTCCGTGGTACAAAACGTGAAGAAGTAGAACGTGGTCAAGTATTGGCTAAAGCTGGCTCAATCAAACCACACACCAAATTCACAGCAGAAATCTACGTATTGGGTAAAGACGAAGGTGGACGTCACACCCCATTCTTCCAAGGCTACCGCCCACAATTCTACTTCCGTACCACAGACGTTACGGGCGCAGTAGAATTGCCGGCAGGCACAGAAATGGTAATGCCAGGTGACAACGTTTCTATCACTGTGACATTGATTGCACCGATTGCGATGGAAGAAGGCTTACGCTTTGCGATTCGTGAAGGCGGCCGTACTGTTGGTGCGGGTGTCGTAGCTAAAATTATCGAGTAATTTTTGTAGTTAAATCAAACGGCAGGGTGAACCCTGCCGTTTCGCTCTTTTGAAAGGCAGTAAAATGACAAACCAAAAAATCCGTATCCGTCTTAAAGCTTTTGACTATCGTTTGATTGATCAATCAGCTCAAGAAATTGTAGAAACTGCCAAACGTACTGGCGCAGTAGTTAAAGGTCCAGTGCCTTTGCCAACTCGTATCGAGCGCTTTGATATCTTGCGTTCACCACACGTCAATAAAACATCACGTGATCAGTTCGAAATTCGCACACACCAACGTTTGATGGATATTGTGGATCCTACCGATAAAACAGTGGATGCATTGATGAAGTTAGATCTGCCAGCAGGGGTTGATGTAGAGATTAAGCTTTAAATCTAGCGATGATTAGATAAAAGAATCCAGTGATATTTTCCTCACTGGATTTTTTTACATTTGGAGCAATAGGAGTGTTGGCGCGCAATTGATTGCGCGAAACAGCCCATTAGCTGGCGTAGTGCGTCCCCGTTAACAGTGCACCGTATGTTTCCTCCAGCGCACTGCTAGGCGAGTGCGCCCTCCATGGGCTAATGAAGATTTTTACGCGGTAAATGATTTAAGAGGAATTTTAGTATGCTCTCCTCATTCCCGCCTTCGCGGGAACGAGGAGCGAGGGTTTTTTCGCTGAGAAATTTAGTTTTTTAAGCGTTTTGCAAAGGTCTCAGTACAATAACAATCCAAAAAATCCATATGCCAACACGTATTGAGCGAGAACCCAAAAAAAAGAAATTAAAAAAGTTTGGCATGTTTTTATTTTATTAGGTATAATCGCGCCTCTTTCACAGAAGTCGGTCAATTGTAATCGACTTTTTAACTAACTATAAGGAAACGATCATGAGCTTAGGGCTTATTGGTCGCAAGGTGGGGATGACCCGCGTATTTACCGAGGATGGCGCAAGCGTTCCGGTAACTGTGCTGGAAGTTGTGCCTAACCGCGTGACACAGATCAAGACGACCGCAAGCGATGGCTACAATGGCCTTCAAGTTGCTTACGGCACGCGTCGTGCTAGCCGTGTAAACAAGGCTTTGACTGGGCATTACGCCAAGTCAGGTGCTGCTGCAGGGGCTGGTATTCAAGAATTTTCAGTAGATGCTGACGCTTTGGCTAATTATGCTGCTGGTGCAAATATCACTGTAGATATTTTCCAGCCTGGCCAAAAAGTTGACGTAACCGGCACTTCTTTGGGTAAAGGTTTTGCTGGTGCAATTAAGCGTCACCATTTTAGCTCAAACCGTGCATCTCATGGTAACTCACGTTCACATAACGTTCCTGGTTCTATCGGTATGGCGCAGGATCCTGGTCGAGTATTCCCAGGTAAGCGCATGCCAGGTCACTTAGGTGCGGTTAAAGTCACCACGCAAAACCTCGAAGTGGTGCGTGTGGATGTTGAGCGCAACTTGTTGTTGATTAAAGGGGCTATCCCTGGCTCTAAAGGCGGAGACGTGGTTGTGCGTCCAGCTATCAAGACCAAGGCTAACAAGGCGCAGGGAGGTTCTAAATAATGGAACTTAAATTAATAGACAAAAACGGCAAAGCTGCTAAAAAAGGCGTGACGGTATCTGAAGGTACATTTGGTCGCGCGTTTAACGAGGCTTTGGTGCATCAGGTTGTGGTGGCTTATATGGCCAATGCCCGCACTGCAACACGTGCGCAAAAAGGTCGTGATACTGTAGCGCATACCACACACAAGCCATACGCGCAAAAAGGTACTGGTAATGCCCGTTCAGGGATGACCTCAAGCCCAATCTGGCGTGGAGGTGGTCGTGCATTTCCTAACTCACCAAGCGAAAACTTCAGCCATAAGGTGAACCGCAAGGCTTACCGTGCTGGTATGCAAACAATCTTATCAGAGTTGGTGCGTCAAGATCGCTTGAGTGTTGTGGAAGATTTTTCAGTAGACACCCCCAAAACCAAAGCTTTGGCAGAAAAAATCAAGGGCATGGGTTATGCAGGCGGTGTGTTGGTGCTGACTGATAGCTTCAATGAGAATTTGTATTTATCTTCACGTAACCTCACCAATGTGATGGTGGTTGAGGCGCAATACGCTGATCCGGTGAGCTTGGTTCGCTTCCCGAATGTAGTGGCTACTGCTGCTGCAGTGAAGAAACTTGAGGAGATGTTAGCATGATTAGCGCGATGACAAAGACTCAAGATCGTTTGTTGCAAGTGATTTTAGCTCCGCAAATCACAGAAAAAGCGACTTACATTGCTGATAAACATCAACAAATCGCATTCAAAGTGCGCACTGATGCTACTAAACCTGAAATTAAAGCAGCTGTTGAGCTTGTGTTCAAGGTGGAAGTAGCCAGCGTAGCTGTGATCAATGTTGGTGGTAAAGTGAAGCGTGCAGGTAAGCGCATGGGTAAGCGTAACGACTGGAAAAAAGCTTATGTGAGCTTGAAGCCAGGTCAAGAAATTAACTTCGCAGCGGGCGAATAAGGAGAGAAGAGATGGCATTAGTTAAAGTCAAACCAACTTCCCCCGGCCGTCGTGGTGTGCTTAAGGTGGTGACGCCTGATTTGCACAAAGGTAAGCCTCACGCACCGCTGTTGGAAAGTCAAAGTAAGAATGCAGGCCGTAATAACAATGGTCGCATTACAACTCGTCATCAAGGTGGCGGTCATAAGCAACACTATCGTGTAATCGATTTCCGTCGTAACAAGACAGGAATCCCTGCGAAAGTTGAGCATATTGAATATGATCCAAACCGTACTGCGCACATCGCTTTGTTGTGTTATGCAGATGGTGAGCGTCGTTACATTATCGCTCCGCGCGGTGTGACAGCTGGTATGCAATTAATCAGTGGTTCTGAAGCGCCTATCAAAGTGGGTAATGCCATGCCTTTGCGCAATATTCCAGTGGGCAGCACGATTCATTGCATCGAGTTGCAGCCAGGTAAAGGTGCGCAGATTGCGCGTTCAGCAGGTACATCAGTGCAGCTGCTGGCGCGTGAAGGTAGCTATGCGCAATTGCGTTTACGTTCAGGCGAGGTTCGCCGTGTACACGTAGATTGCATGGCAACTTTGGGTGAGGTGGGTAACGAAGAGCATTCATTGCGCTCAATCGGTAAAGCTGGTGCGATGCGCTGGCGTGGTGTTCGTCCAACCGTTCGTGGTGTGGTGATGAACCCGATCGATCACCCTCACGGTGGTGGTGAAGGTCGCACTGCTGCAGGTATGAGTCCAGTGAGCCCATGGGGTATTAAAACTAAAGGATATCGCACACGTAGCAGCAAGCGTACCGATAATATGCGTATTAGTCGTCGTCCGAGAGGCGTAAGGTAATTTATGGCACGTTCACTTAAAAAAGGTCCATTTATTGATGGTCATTTGGCAAAAAAAGTAGAGGTTGCTCAGGCGACTCGCGATCGTAAACCAATTAAAACTTGGTCACGTCGCTCCACTATTTTCCCAGATTTTATCGGTCTTACTATTGCAGTGCATAATGGTAAGCAACACGTTCCAGTGTTGATTTCTGAAAACATGGTAGGTCATAAGCTTGGCGAATTTGCGTTGACTCGTACATTCAAAGGGCATGCGGCCGACAAGAAAGCTAAGAAGTAGGAGTTGATGATGCAAGTATCTGCAATATTAAAAGGTGTTCATCTCTCTCCGCAAAAGGCTAGATTGGTGGCAGACCTTGTTCGTGGCAAGAAGGTTGATCATGCGCTTAACATCTTGAACTTTACACCTAAAAAAGGTGCAGAGATTATCAAGAAAGTGGTTGAGTCTGCGATCGCGAATGCCGAACATAATAATGGGGCTGATATCGATGAGTTGAAGGTGACTTCAATCTACGTTGATAAAGGTATTGTGTTGAAACGTATCCGTGCGCGTGCTAAAGGTCGTGCGGGTCGTATTACTAAACCAACCTGTCACATTCATGTGACTGTCGGTAACTAAGGGATCGCCATGGGTCAGAAAATTCATCCAATTGGTTTCCGTCTGAGCGTTCAAAAGAATTGGGCGTCACGTTGGTATGCCAATAGCAAAAACTTTCCTGAGATGTTGCAAAGCGACATCAAAGTGCGTGAGTTTTTAAACAAGAAATTAGCAAGTGCAGCAGTAAGTCGTATCTTGATCGAACGTCCAGCTAAGAACGCTAAGATTACAATCTACAGTGCCCGTCCTGGTGTTGTGATTGGTAAAAAAGGTGAAGACATCGAATCTTTGCGCGCTTCTCTGCAAGGTTTGATGGGCGTGCCTGTGCATTTGAATATTGAAGAAGTGCGCAAACCTGAGCTTGATGCGACATTGATTGCACAGTCCATTGCGCAACAACTCGAAAAGCGTGTGATGTTCCGTCGCGCCATGAAGCGTGCAATGCAGAATGCAATGCGTTTGGGTGCACAAGGCATCAAGATTATGAGTTCAGGTCGCTTGAACGGGATCGAAATTGCACGTACAGAGTGGTATCGCGAAGGACGAGTGCCTTTACATACACTGCGCGCCGATATTGATTACGGTGTTGCTGAGGCGTCAACCACATACGGTATTATCGGTATTAAAGTGTGGGTGTTCAAAGGCGAGATTTTTGCAGGTCAAGCGCAAGCTGCCCAGGCCTCAACTGCGCCAGCTGCTGAACCAGAAAAAAGAGTAAGAAAGCCGAGGGCTAAAGATGCTACAACCGTCTAGACAAAAATACCGCAAGATGCAAAAAGGCCGCAATAAGGGCATTGCAACTACGGGTAATAAAGTAAGTTTTGGTGATTTCGGTTTGAAGGCGATAGGTCGTGGTCGTTTGACAGCGCGTCAAATTGAAGCGGCACGTCGTGTGATGACGCGTCATATCAAACGTGGTGGTCGTGTTTGGATTCGTATTTTCCCAGACCAACCAATTTCTAAAAAGCCTGCAGAAGTTCGTATGGGTAACGGTAAAGGTAGTACAGAGTACTACGTAGCTCAAATCCAACCAGGCAAAATGTTGTACGAGATGGACGGCGTGAGCGAAGAGCTAGCACGTGAGGCGTTCCGTTTGGCAGCTGCTAAGTTGCCTATCGAAACTACGTTCATGACTCGCCAACTGGGTAGTTAAGGAAAGGTGGGCTAAAGATGAAGGCAACCGATTTAAGAGCGAAAAGCGTTGAAGAGTTAAATGCAGAGTTGGTTGAATTGCGCCGTGCGCAATTTTCACTACGTATGCAATTGGCAACTCAGCAGTTAAATAAAGTAGATCAGCTAGGTAAGGTACGCAAAGATGTAGCGCGTGTTAAGACTGTATTGGCTGAGAAAGCAAAGCAGGCATAATATGACTGAGACAACAAAAGTAGTGCGTAGTCTGACCGGTCGCGTTGTAAGCGACAAGATGGACAAAACAGTGACTGTTTTAGTGGAGCGTAAAGTGAAGCACCCTTTGATTGGCAAAGTTGTTCGCCAGTCCAAAAAGTTTCACGCACACGATGAAAACAATAGCTGTAAAGAAGGTGATGTAGTGACTATCGTTGAGAGTCGTCCTATGTCAAAAACTAAAACTTGGGTAGTAAAACAAGCTTAGTTTAGATTTTTGCGCAATTACCGGACAAAGTAATTGCGCAAGTGTTTTAAGTGGTATAGAATGTTTTGTTTAGGCGAGCGTCCATGTTTGTGGACATAAAGCTCTCGCCCCAATACTGACCGTGGTCTGTCGGCCTGAATAGTTTAACTATTAAATGGCTGGTGTTGGTTTTAACGGATTAAGTTGGAGATTATTCTCATGATTCAAATGCAATCTCGGCTGGAAGTTGCCGATAATACCGGTGCGCGCTCTGTGCAGTGCATCAAGGTGTTGGGCGGTTCTAAGCGTCGTTACGCTGGTATTGGCGATATCATCAAGGTGAGCATCAAGGATGCTGCGCCGCGTGGTCGCGTTAAAAAAGGCGAGGTTTATAGTGCTGTAGTTGTTCGCACTGCTAAGGGTGTGCGTCGTCCGGATGGCTCTTTGGTTAAGTTCGATGGTAATGCTGCAGTTCTGTTGAATAACAAATTGGAACCAATTGGCACTCGTATTTTTGGGCCAGTGACTCGTGAATTACGTTCAGAAAAATTCATGAAAATCGTTTCATTAGCACCAGAAGTGTTGTAGGAGCTCACATGGCTAAAATTCGCAAGGGTGATCAAGTCATCCTAAATACAGGTAAAGATAAGGGTAAGCAAGGTACGGTTTTAAGTATTCTTGATTCTGGCAAGGTGGTTGTGGAAGGTCTTAACTTGGTTAAGAAGCATGCAAAACCAAACCCGATGAAAGGTATTGCTGGTGGTATTGTGGCTAAAGAAATGCCTATCGATATCTCAAACGTTGCTTTATATAACAGTGCGACCCAAAAAGGTGATCGCGTAGGCTTTAAGACATTGGATGATGGTCGCAAGATTCGCGTATTTAAATCTAATGGCGAAGCGGTTGACGCATAGGAAGAATCATGGCGCGTTTAAAACAATTTTATAAAGATTCAATCGTCAAGTCGATGATGGAGCAATTTGGTTACACCTCAGTGATGCAGGTGCCTCGTATTGAAAAAATCACCTTGAATATGGGTGTGGGTGAGGCTGTTGCAGATAAGAAAGTTATGGAGCATGCGGTTTCTGACATGGAGAAAATTGCCGGTCAGAAGGCGGTTGTCACAAAGGCTAAAAAGTCTGTGGCTTCATTTAAGATCCGTGATGACTATCCTGTTGGTTGCAAAGTGACTTTGCGTCGCGAGCGTATGTATGAATTCTTGGATCGTCTGGTAACGGTTTCGATTCCACGTATTCGTGACTTCCGTGGTATTTCTGCAAAATCATTTGATGGACGTGGCAATTACAACATGGGTGTTAAAGAGCAAATCATTTTTCCTGAGATCGAGTATGACAAGATTGATGCGATTCGCGGGATGAATATCACTATCACTACAACAGCGAAAACGGATGAAGAGGCAAAGGCTTTGCTATCTGCATTTAGTTTTCCGTTCAGGGGTTAAGACATGGCTAAAACCTGTATGACAGAGCGTGAACTTAAGCGTCGCGCAACCGTGGCTAAATATGCAGCTAAGCGTGCTGCATTGGAAGCTATTGTTAATGATGAAAAAGCGGCGCCTGAGGCACGTTATGAGGCTCGTTTGAAAATTCAGGCTTTGCCGCGTAACTCAAGTCCAGTGCGTTTGCGTAACCGCTGCTCATTGACTGGTCGCCCACGTGGTGTGTTTAGTAAATTTGGTATTGCGCGTAACAAGTTGCGCGATTTGATGATGAGTGGCCAAGTGCCAGGCGTCACTAAAGCCAGCTGGTAATAAGAGGATAGAACGATGAGTATGAGTGATCCGATTGCCGATATGTTGACGCGCATTCGCAATGCGCAACTGGTCAACAAACCGGCGGTGTCTATGCCTTCTTCGAATGTTAAGTCTGCTATTGCTAGCGTGCTTAAGGATGAAGGGTATATCGAAGATTTTTCTGTGCAAAAAGATGGCAATAAAGCCACTTTAAGTATTAGTCTTAAGTATTATGCCGGTCGCCCTGTAATTGAGCGTATCCAGCGTGTAAGTAAGCCTGGTTTGCGCATCTACAAAGGTAGTCAAGAGATTCCAAAAGTAATGAATGGTCTTGGTGTGACAATTATGTCTACATCCAGGGGTGTGATGACTGATCGTAAAGCACAAGTTGCCGGTGTCGGTGGTGAAGTGTTGTGCGTAGTGGCTTAAGGAGAAGCAAATGTCACGTGTTGCTAAAAATCCTGTTGCTATTCCTGCTAAGGTTGACGTTTCATTGAGCGCAAGTGCTATTGATGTGAGCGGTCCTTTAGGTAAATTAAGTCATCCATTGACTGGTGCGGTTGTACTTAAGCGCGATGGTGATGCGATTACATTTGCAGCTGCGAATGATGATCAGCATTCACGAGCGATGTCAGGTACGATTCGTGCGTTGGTTGCTAATATGGTGAAGGGTGTGTCAGAAGGCTTTACCCGCAAATTAACTTTGGTAGGTGTTGGTTATAAGGCTGCAGCTCAAGGTCAGATGTTGAATCTTGAGTTGGGCTATTCACACCCTATTAATTACAAAATGCCTGCTGGCATTGCGGTGCAAACACCGTCTCAAACAGAAATCGTGTTGACGGGTGTTGATAAACAAGTGCTTGGTCAAGTGGCAGCGGAGATTCGCGCTTATCGTGCTCCTGAACCTTATAAAGGTAAGGGTGTTCGCTATGCGGATGAGGTTGTTGTGATTAAAGAAACCAAGAAGAAATAAGGCTGAAAAAATGAACAACGTAAATAATCGCTTGCGTCGCGCACGTAAAACCCGTGCCAAAATTGCAGAGCTTAAAGTTACTCGCTTGACTGTGCACCGTACTAATACGCACATTTATGCGCAAATTATTGCTGAAACAGGCGATAAGGTAATTGCTAGTGCTTCTACAGTCGAGGCAGATGTTCGTAAAAATATCAAGAATGGTGGCAATGTTGATGCTGCTGCTGCAATCGGTAAGAGAATTGCAGAGAAGGCTAAGGCTGCTGGTGTAACCAGCGTTGCTTTTGACCGTTCTGGTTATAAATATCATGGCCGTATCAAAGCGTTGGCAGAGGCTGCCCGCGAAAACGGCTTGTCCTTCTAATTGGTCTGATTGCTAAAGAGGTTAATGATGGCAAAAGAAATGGAACAGCAACAGCAGCAGACTGATGGTTTGCGCGAAAAGATGATCTCAGTCAACCGTGTTAGTAAAACGGTTAAAGGGGGTCGTATTATGAGTTTTGCCGCACTTACAGTGGTGGGTGATGGTGATGGCGCAGTCGGTATGGGTAAAGGTAAAGCACGTGAGGTTCCGGTTGCTGTGCAAAAGGCAATGGATGAAGCTCGTCGTGGCATGCTGAAGATTAATTTAACAAACGGTACATTGCATCATGCTGTTACAGGGGTGCACGGCGCGGCTAAAGTGTTTATCCAGCCTGCGTCAGAAGGTACAGGTATCATCGCGGGTGGCGCAATGCGTGCGATCTTCGAAGTGATGGGTGTGACTAACGTTGTTGCTAAATGTATCGGTTCTACCAATCCATACAACTTGGTTCGCGCAACTTTAAATGGCTTGGAATCCATGAGTACGCCAGCAGAAATTGCGGCTAAGCGTGGTAAGACGGTCGAAGAAATCAGAGGCTAATCATGGCTAAAGCAAAAAAAGAAGCATCAACTATCAAGGTAACGTTAGTAAGAAGTGTTATCGGTCGTATTGAAGCACATAAGGCTACTGTAAAGGGCTTGGGTCTGCGTCGTATGCACCACACAGTTGAGTTACAAGATACACCAGCAATCCGCGGCATGATTAATGCTGTTGGCTATCTCTTAAAGGTAGAAGCATAATGCAATTAAATTCTATTAAGCCTGCAGAAGGCGCAAAAAAAGAACGTCGTCGCGTTGGTCGCGGCATCGGTTCTGGTTTAGGTAAAACGGCTGGCCGTGGTCATAAGGGTCAGAAATCGCGTACTGGTGGTTTTCATAAGGTAGGTTTTGAGGGCGGTCAAATGCCGATTCAACGTCGCTTGCCAAAGCGTGGCTTCAAGTCATTGACTCAAGCTGATACAGCACACGTGCGCACCAGTGAGCTAGCTTTGATTCCAAATGAAGTGATTGATTTGTTGGCTTTGAAAGCTGCAAATATCGTTTCTGGTACAGTGAGGGCGGCTAAGATCTACCTATCTGGCGAAGTGACTAAAAAGTACAATATCCAGGGTTTGCTTTTGACTAAAGGCGCTCGCGCTGCAGTTGAGGCAGCTGGTGGTAAAGTGCTAGAAGCAGCTTAAGAGTTGACATCTTGGCACAAGAAGGTCTATTAAAAACTGCAGCAAAAATGGGCGAGCTGAAAAGTCGCCTATTTTTTGTTTTGGGTGCTTTGATTGTGTATCGTTTAGGTGCACATATTCCTGTTCCCGGTATTGATCCGGTTGTCTTGGCAAAGCTTTTTGAGTCGCAAAGTGGTGGCATTTTGGGGATGTTTAATATGTTCTCAGGTGGAGCGCTTTCGCGATTCACAGTCTTTGCATTAGGGATTATGCCGTATATCTCTGCTTCAATTATTATGCAATTGTTGGCCGCAGTTTCCCCACAGTTGGAGCAGTTGAAGAAAGAGGGTGAAGCGGGTCGACGTGCGATCACCAAATACACGCGTTACGGTACGGTGCTGTTGGCAACATTTCAGGCGCTAGGTATTGCAATCATGTTGGAAGCTCAGCCTGGTCTGGTGTTGGATCCTGGCATGACGTTCAGGTTGACGGCTGTCATCACCTTGGTTTGTGGCACGATGTTCCTGATGTGGTTGGGTGAGCAGATTACGGAGCGCGGTATCGGTAATGGTATTTCGATCATTATCTTTGCTGGTATCGTTGCAGGCTTGCCTAGAGCAATCGGCTCTACCGCTGAGATGGTCAATACGGGTGCATTTAGTATACCTTTGGCGTTCTTCTTGTTGGTTGCTACAGTGCTAGTAACCGCGCTGGTGGTGTTTGTTGAGCGTGGTCAACGTAAGATTACGGTCAATTACGCTAAGCGTCAGGTGGGTAACAAGATTTATGGTGGTCAAACAACGCATTTGCCACTGAAGCTCAATATGGCTGGCGTGATTCCACCTATTTTTGCATCGAGCATTATTTTGTTCCCTGCAACATTAGCTGGCTGGTTTGGTGGTAGTGAGCGGATGTACTGGCTGAAAGATGTTGCGGCTGCATTGTCTCCAGGGCAGCCAATCTACATTTTCCTGTTTGCGGCAGCGATTGTGTTCTTTTGTTTCTTTTATACTGCCTTGCAGTTTAATCCAAAGGATACTGCAGACAATTTGAAAAAAAGTGGTGCTTTTATTCCTGGTATTAGACCAGGTGATCAGACGGCGAAATACATAGATCGTATCATGGGGCGATTGACTCTTGTTGGGGCTACCTACATCACGCTAGTGTGCTTATTGCCAGAGTTTTTGATCTTGAAATTCAATACACCATTTTATTTTGGGGGCACATCGCTGTTGATTATTGTGGTAGTGACCATGGACTTTATGGTGCAGGTGCAGTCTCATTTGATGTCTCATCAATATGAGGGATTGCTTAGGAAAGCTAACTTTAAAGGTAACGCGTTGCGTTAAGTAGTTTTAGCATGGCTAAGGAAGATAGAATTGAGATGCAGGGGGAGATTCTAGAGAATCTTCCAAATGCAACATTTAGGGTGAAGTTGGAAAATGGTCACGTTGTATTAGGCTATATATCAGGCAAAATGCGTATGCACTACATTCGTATATTGCCTGGTGACAAAGTGACCGTAGAAATGACCCCTTATGATTTATCACGCGCGCGAATCACTTTCCGTGCTAAGTAGACATAAGCGTGGTTGAAAACAGTTTGGTAGCAATGGAGTGAAATATGAGAGTTCGTGCATCAGTAAAGGCTTTGTGCCGTAATTGTAAGGTTGTTCGTCGTCGTGGCGTAGTGCGTATTATTTGTACTGACCCACGTCACAAGCAACGTCAAGGTTAATTGATTCATATCAATAACTTGGGTTAATTAGTAACAGTATCAAAGTTACTAAGAGTTGGTCAAAGAGGTTATTTGATCAGAAGATTTTTTAATTTGATAAAGAATGGTTTTCCTGATAAAATCTGCGGCTTTTTCGAAGTTGCCGATTTGGGCAAGCCTGGTTTGGAGTAGAGAATGGCGCGTATTGCTGGGGTAAATATCCCAAATAACAAACATGCGGAGATCGCGTTGACAGCGATTTACGGAATTGGTCGTGATACAGCACAGAAGATTTGTGCTGCAGCTGGTGTGGAGCCAACTGTAAAAATGAAAGATTTGAATGACGCAGATGTTGATAAGCTGCGTGATGAAGTTGGCAAATACAAAGTTGAAGGTGACCTGCGTCGCGAAGTGTCTATGAACATCAAGCGTCTGATGGATTTGGGTTGCTACCGCGGTATTCGTCACCGCCGTGGTTTGCCAGTGCGCGGACAGCGTACCAAAACAAATGCCCGTACTCGTAAGGGTCCAGTTAAAGCGATTAAACAGTCTAAATAATTAAGTTTAGTTAGATTGCTTGAAAATTTTTGTAAGATTTATCGGTAAGGAAACTGCAACATGGCAAAAGCTAATGTACGCGTAAGAAAGAAAGTTAAAAAGAACATTGCAGAGGGCATCGCTCACGTGCACGCGTCTTTTAACAATACCATCATCACTATTACTGACCGTCAAGGCAATGCTTTGTCATGGGCAACTTCAGGTGGTCAAGGTTTTAAGGGTTCACGTAAGAGTACACCATTTGCTGCTCAGGTGGCAGCAGAGGTGGCTGGTAAGTCAGCACAAGAAAGTGGAGTTAAGAATTTAGAGGTGCGTATTAAGGGCCCAGGACCAGGTCGTGAATCTGCTGTGCGCGCACTGAATGCAGCTGGATTTAAAATTACCAGCATTACTGATGTGACGCCTGTTCCGCATAACGGATGCCGTCCACCCAAAAAACGTCGCATTTAAGCGCAAAAGATTACTGGAGAATTATCTTGGCTAGAAATTTAGACCCTAAATGCCGTCAGTGCCGTCGCGAAGGCGAGAAGCTTTTCTTGAAAGCTGAAAAATGTTTCACTGACAAATGTGCTATTGAAAAACGCAACTTTGCTCCTGGACAACATGGTCAACGTCGTAATCAGCGCTTGTCTGACTATGGTGTGCAGTTGCGTGAGAAGCAAAAGGTGCGCCGTATCTATGGTGTGTTAGAGGCGCAATTCAGAAGCTACTACGCAGAGGCGGATCGTCAAAAAGGCATTACAGGTGAGAACCTTTTGCAATTGTTGGAATGTCGTTTGGATAACGTAACGTACAGAATGGGCTTGGGCGGTTCACGCACAGAAGCTCGTCAAATCGTGCGTCACAACAGCATCTTGGTTAATGGTAAGCGCGTTAACATCCCTTCATATCAAGTGAAGGCTGGTGATGTGGTCAGTGTTGCTGATGCAGCTAAATCACAGTTACGTATTAAGAGTGCAGTTGAAGCAGCTGCTCAGCGTGGTTTCCCGGAATGGCTTGATGTTGATGTTAAAGCTTTAAAAGGGACATTCAAAGCTAAACCTCAGCGCGACGAGTTGTCCCCAACCATCAATGAGTCTTTGGTGGTTGAGCTTTACTCTAAGTAATTACGATATAGCTTGTGAAGTTAGTGGGCCGTATGGCGGTTCGCTAACTTATGCATTTTGTGGATAAGGTCCACTGTAAATCCAATATAAAAGGTATCACTATGAAAAACAGTCCTACCGAATACTTAAAGCCACGCGTTGTTGATGTTGAGGTGTTGTCTCCATTGCGCGCGCGCGTGACACTCGAGCCTATGGAGCGAGGTTTTGGGTATACGCTTGGCAATGCCTTGCGCCGAGTCCTGCTTTCCTCTATTCCTGGTTATGCAATTACAGAAGTTAAAATTGATGGTGTTGTGCATGAGTATTCAACCATTGATGGCGTTCAAGAAGATGTTGTTGATATCCTGCTTAATCTTAAGGGTGTTGCGTTGAAGCTCAACACAAAATCTGAAACGATTCTTAAGTTGAATAAATCGGTTGAGGGTGTTGTGACAGCAGGTGATTTTGAAACAGGTCATGATGCTGAAATTGTAAATCCTAATCATGTGATTGCACACCTGACAAAGGGCGGCAAGCTCAATCTGGAAGTTAAAGTAGAGATGGGTCGTGGCTATCAGCCTGTACCTTCGCGTCAGAAGACTAACGACGAAGATCGCGTTTTAGGCTTTATTATGGTAGATGCATCGTTCAGTCCAATCAATAAAGTTAGCTACTATGTAGATAGCGCTCGTGTTGAGCAACGTACTGACTTGGATAAGTTGGTGATGGATGTTGAAACGAACGGCATCATTGAACCTGAACAAGCAATCCGTGATGCGGCACATATCCTGATGGGTCAATTATCTGTCTTTGCTGACTTGGAAGGTGCTCCGAGCGAGGTTGAAGTTAAAGCTGCGCCACAAGTGGATCCGATTTTGTTGCGTCCCGTTGATGATTTAGAGTTGACAGTGCGTTCAGCAAACTGCCTGAAAGCAGAAAACATATACTACATTGGGGATTTGATCCAACGTACTGAGAATGAGCTGTTGAAGGCTCCAAACTTGGGCCGTAAGTCACTGAATGAAATTAAGGATGTATTGGCATCACGTGGCTTGACATTGGGTATGAAATTGGAAAATTGGCCTCCAGTTGGCCTCGAAAAAGCTTAATTTAAGCTAATTAATTAGGATAGATAAGGAATTACTATGCGTCACGGTAATAGCAATCGCAAATTAAATCGTACTAGCAGCCATCGCGCAGCCATGTTTCGTAACATGACCGTGTCTCTGCTGAATCACGAAGTTATCAAAACAACTTTACCTAAGGCAAAAGAGTTGCGTAAATTCGTTGAGCCGTTAATTACTTTAAGCAAAACAGCGACTTTGGCTAATCGTCGATTGGCCTTCGATCGCACACGTGATCGTGATATCGTTGGCAAACTGTTCAATGAATTGGGGCCGCGTTACAACACACGTAATGGTGGTTATCTGCGCATTCTGAAATGCGGTTTCCGCAATGGCGATAATGCACCTATGGCTTTCGTAGAGCTGGTTGATCGTCCAGAGACGGCAGCGGAAGTTGTATCAGCAGAATAAATGAATTACCAGCAGTAAAAGAAGCCAGCTAAACGCTGGCTTTTTTGTTTGTCGACAGGGGTTCGCCATCTAAGTGCTAGTGAAAGCTTCTAAATCGGCATATGAGAATGGCCAGTTTAATTCTTTGAGGTTGCCCATATGGAGTACCACGGGAATGGTTAAGCCGTAGCGTTCAATTAGTTCATTCTGTTCGCTAATTTCGACTATTTGCCATTGGATGTCATATTTGTCTGCTAGCTTATTAAGCATGACTTCCGCTTGTTCGCATAAGTGGCAGTGTGTAGTGGAGTAAATGGTGAGTTTTACCATGGCGCTACAGGATCTATGCAGATGTTACATTGGTAAATTTTTAAAGAAATGTTGGTCAAACGTTTCGATTTTAAAGCTAAATAAATCATAATGTCATCTTCGACTCAGGTTGTAGCTACAACGGTTAAATAATAATACGATACATCATGACAGACATCCAAGAAACTAAAGAGAGTTTAAGTGCAAGCTTGCAACAGGTGATTGCGCTTTTGGATAAGCACAAGTTGGTAGAGCAACTGGTGCACAATCAGGATATGCCAAAGCATGATTTGGTTGAATCATTGGGGCATAGAAAAAATCTGGTTGAGTTACAAAGAAAGTTGGATTCATTGCATCCTGCTGATGTGGCTTATATTCTTGAGGCATTGCCACTAGAGCAGCGCCTAGATGTCTGGGAGTTAGTCAAGGCAGAGCGCGATGGTGATATTCTGCTTGAAGTGTCTGATGCGGTACGGCAGACGTTGATTGCAGACATGGACTCCGAAGAGCTGCTGGCAGCTGCTGAGCAACTCGATACGGATGAATTGGCTGATCTTGCCCCTGACCTACCTAAGGATGTGTTTCAGGACTTGCTGGATAGTCTTGATGCACAAAACCGTGCCCGCCTGCAATCCGCATTGTCTTATTCGGATGATTCGGTTGGCTCAATCATGGATTTTGATATCGTTACTATACGTGAAGATATTACACTGGAAGTTGCATTAAGGTATATGCGGCGTTTGGGTGAATTGCCCGACCATACCGATAAATTATTCGTAGTAGATAGAGATGATGTTTTGCATGGTGTTCTGCCATTAAAGCGATTGGTGGTTAGTGATTTGGATGCGAAAGTCGCGGATGTGATGTCAGAAGATGCCGTGGTTTTTCATCCAGAAGATATTGCAGATGAGGCAGCAAAGGCTTTTGAACGGTATGATTTGGTGACAGCACCAGTGGTGGATGAGCATCATAAATTGGTTGGTCGTGTGACAGTTGATGCGGTGATGGATCTGATTCGTGAGGAAGTCGAAAGTGAGATGCTCTCCATGGCGGGTTTGCGCGAAGAAGAGGATTTCTTTGCGTCGGTATGGAAATCTGTGCAAAACCGTTGGGCGTGGCTGGCAATCAATCTCGTGACAGCATTGGTTGCATCCCGTGTGATTGGTCTGTTTGAGGGTTCTATAGAAAAAATCGTCGCGCTGGCAGCGCTCATGCCGATTGTGGCAGGGATAGGTGGCAACTCTGGGAACCAGACCATCACTATGATCGTACGAGGATTGGCATTGGGGCAGGTGGCTTCGCATAATATGCACTCATTGATTATTAAGGAAATGGGTGTGTCTTTGCTCAATGGGCTGTTATGGGGAGGGGTGCTAGGGGGCATTGCTTATGCGCTTTATGGCAATTATCAGCTAGGTATCGTGATGATGGCCGCGATGACGCTAAACCTGCTCTTGGCCGCGCTTATGGGAGTGATGATTCCTCTGGTGTTGAATAAGGTTGGTCGAGATCCTGCTGTTGGTTCAAGTGTGCTTATTACCGCTGTGACAGATAGTGGGGGCTTTTTTATTTTCTTAGGATTAGCAACTATCTTTCTTGTTTAAGATCGCTAATAATTTCAAGGCGTGACATTTGCAATGATTAAAGACGAGATTCAACTGATTTGGCAGAAAATACTTGCTGATGTCTCTTCAGAAGCTGCGATGTGGCAACTTCTGATAGTTTTCGCATCATGCTTTGTTGCATGGCTCATCAATGGTGCTTTGCGTTCCTATGTGATGCATAATGCACCGGAGAGTTGGAAACTCGGCATAGGGGGTATTAACCGCGTGTTGTTTCCATTATCAACACTTGTCTTTGTATGGGTTGGTAAGGTCATGCTGGCGCAATGGCAGCACACTGGCTTGTTGTTGTTGGCGATTAAATTGTTATTGGCTATGGCTCTGATCCGACTCTTAGTCTATGCCGTGCGCTATATCGTGTCGCCAGGAGGTTTTCTTAAGACCTTGGAAAGCAGTGTGGCAGGGTTGATTTGGATGCTCATGGCTCTACATTTAAGCGGATTGCTTCCCGAAATATTCAATACCTTAGAAGCCATCAAGTTTAATATAGGGAAGAACCCAGTCAATCTGATGTTGGTGCTACAGGCCATCATGACCATCATTGTGACGATATTTATCGCACTTTGGTTGAGTCGTTTGGTGGAGAATCGTCTGATGCGCGCACAGGATATCAATATGAATGTGCGTGTGGTGTTATCGAAACTGCTGCGTGTGTTTTTATTGTTTATAGCAATTCTTATTGCCCTTTCTGCAGTTGGTTTGGATATTACGATGCTCTCAGTCTTTGGAGGTGCGCTGGGGGTCGGGCTTGGTTTTGGCCTTCAGCGCATAGCGAGCAATTATGTGAGCGGCTTTATTATCCTGATGGATAAGTCCATGCAAATAGGCGACGTTGTGACTGTCGATAATCATTATGGTGTTGTAGATGATCTGCGTACACGCTATCTTGTATTGCGTAAGTTAGATGGAACTCAGGTAGTGATTCCAAATGAGACGCTTATCATTAACTCAGTAATTAATCACTCATTTGCAGAGCATAAAGCTAGAGTGCAGATGCCGATTCAGATTAGCTACGATAGCCCACTCGAGCTTGCGATGCGTTTAATGGCAGATATAGCCAAACACCATCCTCGTGTGCTGGCGGATCCGGAAGCCAGTGTCCATATCAGAGGTTTTGGGGAAAGTGGAGTTGACCTGATGTTTTCGGTATGGATCCCGGATCCGGAAGAGGGTTCTGCCTCATTGCAATCTGAATTATATTTGGAAATATGGCGTGCATTTAAGGCGAATAATATTTCTATTCCATTTCCGCAGCGTGAGGTGAGAATCTTGGAACGCTAAACTGACAGGCAATAAAAAAGCTCACAATTTAGTGAGCTTTTTTATTGCCTAAAATAATTGCTTATTTCAGTTTTGTTTCTTTGTACATCACGTGTTTGCGAGCAACTGGATCAAACTTCATGATCTCTAGTTTGCCAGGCATAGTGCGTTTGTTTTTAGTAGTGGTGTAAAAATGACCTGTACCAGCACTAGATTCTAATTTGATTTTTTCGCGCATGATGATCTATCCTTAGATTTTCTCGCCAGCAGCGCGCAAGTCAGCTAAAACAGCATCAATACCGTTTTTGTCGATTGTACGCAAAGCAGCGTTAGTAATACGTAAACTTACCCAACGATTTTCGCTTTCAACCCAAAATTTGCGGTTTTGCAAATTAGGCAGAAAACGACGTTTTGTTTTGTTTTGTGCGTGAGAAACATTGTTACCCACCATTGGCTTTTTGCCTGTTACCTGACATACACGTGCCATGGTTATCTCCATAGAGCTCTGTTTTTGAGAAAGAGCGCAATTATAGACTATAACGATTACTTCTTTCAAGTTAAATATGCAGTTAAATATGCGATTAATTAGTTAGGGTATCTCTATAAATTCTCGATTTATTCACCCCATCCTCTTGGGATGGGGATTTTTTCGCACGCGACGCAAAGATTCGGTGTGCGAGTGCTATTGACGAACTGTATATGGACACCCTTTTGTAGGTGGACACATGCTACGCGATTTCCTACGCCACGGAGACAGCGCTAGTATATACCAAGGTAGCATAGCTGCTATTTCAATCTAATCGACAAGAAATCCGCTTTCTTCCTCGCCACGTTACATCATCCTCCAATGCACCATCTGCCCCGCCCGAAGCGGCACCAGCACATCCCCATCAAAAGGCAAACTTTCTGGCACCTTCCACTCAGCTTTGATCAACTGAATCTTCTCGGTGTTTCTTGGCAGGCCATAGAAATCTGCTCCGTAATGACTTGAAAAGCCTTCCAACTTATCCAGCGCATTGACCGTCTCAAAGGCTTCCGCATAAAGTTCCATCGCCGTGTGTGCAGTGTACATGCCGGCGCATCCGCAGGCCGCCTCTTTTGTATGTTTAGCATGCGGCGCACTGTCTGTACCTAAAAAGAATTTTGGATTGCCAGAAGTGGCGGCCTTAACCAGAGCTAGCCGATGTTCTTCGCGCTTCAAAATGGGCAGGCAATAATGATGCGGCTGAATGCCACCTTTAAACATATCATTACGGTTCATCAGCAAATGATGCGCCGTCACTGTTGCGGCAACATTGGCCGACGATGTTGTCACAAAATCAGCCGCATCTTTTGTGGTGATGTGCTCGAACACGACTTTAAGATTTGGAAATTTTTTCAGCAACGGAATCATGTTGCGCTCAATGAACACACGCTCACGATCAAACACATCCACATCTCCATCCGTTACTTCGGCATGCGCAAGTAAAGGCATCCCGACTTTCTCCATCATTTCCAGCGCTTTAACACAATGCCCCAGATTGGTGACCCCGGAATCACTATTGGTAGTCGCACCGGCCGGATATAACTTCACTCCGTGAATGAATCCGGATTGTTTAGCCCGAACAATCTCATCTGCGCTCGTATTATCTGTCAGATACAAGGTCATCAATGGCTCAAACTGAGCCCCTGCAGGCAACGCCTGCAATATCCTCTCGCGGTAAGCAAGTGCCAACCCCGTTGTGGTCACGGGTGGGCGAAGATTAGGCATGACGATTGCCCGTGAGAACTGCCGCGCGGTATCAGGAAGAACGGACCGAAGCGCTACACCATCCCGCAAATGCAAATGCCAGTCATCTGGACGGGTGATTGTGATCTGGTCATGATTTTTATCCATATTTTCCCTCATAATATTCATGCACTACTTCGACTCATCTTTCAATTGCAATGCATATTCATATAAATCATTCTTCTTAAGCTGCGTGATTTCTGCCGACAACTTGACCGCCTGCTTTAATGGTAACTCCAGCAACAACAACTTGAGTATGCGCTGTGCCTCCTCAGGTAGTACATCGGTCTGCGCCATCTTGACCGTCTCCACCAACAATACAAATTCACCACGTTGCTGATTGGCATCCGCCTTTAACCGGCGCTCAGCCTCACCCAAGTGGCAGCTAAAAATCGTTTCAAAAGTCTTTGTCAATTCGCGCGCAAAGGTAATTCGACGCTCTGGACCTAGCACTGCACTCAGGTCTGCGATGCAATCCAAGATCCGGTGTGGTGCTTCATAAAACACAATGGTCACTGCCTGAGACCGCAATGTCTCCAGCACTTTACGCCGAGTGCCTCCACTCGCAGGGAGAAATCCAAAGAACAAGAATCCATTCTGGACAATCCCAGACACTGACAAGGCCGCGATTACCGCACTCACTCCAGGAACGGGCACCACTTTGATATTGGCTTGACGTACTTGATTCACCACAACCGCCCCGGGATCACTGATCCCCGGCGTTCCAGCATCCGTCACCAGCGCGATACGTTGCCCCGCTTTCAACAGTAACAGTAACTTCTCAGCTGACTGATGCTCATTATGTTCATGCACTGCGATCAATTTTTTGCTGATACCAAAGTGACTCAGCAAGCCAGCTGTGTGCCGAGTATCCTCGGCTGCTACTGCATCTACGCTTTTCAGCACATCCAAGGCGCGCAAGGTGATATCTTGCAAATTTCCAATTGGCGTGGCGACCACATATAATACGCCTACAGAATACTCTATTGAATGAATCAAAATTAAATCGCCCTAAAGATGTTTGCACACATTTTAGCAATATGCCTGATTTTTGGCAGTCTATATTTGCCTACACAAGCGGCAGAGGTTCCTGCCCCTGTCCCATCTAGCGCCTCCATCAAGAAAACGCCATCCTCGGAAGCCATCTATCTTGAAGGTCGCAATTGCTTGACGCAAAATGATCCCGCTTGCGCCGCACTTGCACTGGCCAAGATTTCCAGTCTATCGTCTTATGCAAAGCTGCTACAAGGTGCACTTGCACTGCAAGATGGGCGCATTGATGCCGCTCTGCAGTCACTACTCCCCCTGCAAGCAGAGCAAGCTCTTTCCAGTGAAGCAAAGATTCACTTACATCAGGACTTGGCCGCGGCCTTCTCAGCACTGGAAGACACGATGCAGGCAACCGAACATCTCATCCAAGCCCAGCATACGGCCATCCACACTACGGTACCCAACGAGAATGTCATTGAATCCATACAACAAAAAATCTGGGCACTACTCAACAAACAGACATCAAGCCTACTAATTACCATACGCGGCCATACGACCAGTGATGAGATTCAAGGTTGGATCGACCTGTGTTTAGCGTCGAAAAACGTCGACACCAAAACCAGTATCCGAGACTGGGCGACTCATTATCCAGACCACAGTGCCATGAGGATGGCAGCTGCATGGCCTTCCAATAACAACCCGACTCAGCATCAAGCAAAGCTCCTTGATGATGGCGCTATTGCGCTCATCCTACCCGCCACCGATGAGGCGCAAGTAGCCAAAGCTGAGGCTTTCTCCGAAGGCGTGAAAGCAGCCGTTCATCAACGTAGCCTTGCAAATTCCATCAGGACTTATATCAGTAACGGAACAGCCCCCCATTTTGCAACCTTGTACACACAGGCAAAACATGAAGGCGCCACTCATGTCATGTCACCTGATCTCAGCATGTTTAAAGAAGATTCCCCCAGTATCGACAGCGGCATGGAAGATGTCCTGATGGCTGGGTTGGTCATAGATGACGAAATACAACACATGGTAGATTTCGCCTCCAGTCATGCGATACAACGCGTCCTGCTTATTGAGACTGACCATGTACAATCCAGCAGAATCAGCCACTTATTCAAAGAGGCATGGCTGAGAACCAATCATGCCAGTGAAGCCAATGATTATCTCCATGTCGTTACGCTACCCGAAGGATTGCAATCAGGTGACTTTAAGCTACTGGACATCAGAGATCAAATCGTATCGATTCCCCATGATATGGTATTACTTGCGACAACTGCCAAGGTCGCAAGAATACTCAAACCGTTACTGAATGTCAGTACCCCTACGGTGGCATTTTCTATCATACATGACGCTTTTGAACCGACCCCGCTACTCAATGCCATTCGGTTTACAGACATCCCATTCCTGCTGCCGACAACGGATGAGCGCCTAAAGCAATACCGAGCACTAGATAAACAAGCCTCTAGCGAACTGTCCCGCTACTTTGCACTTGGCGTTGATGCACTTGATCTGCTGATTGCCCGCCAAGCCGGTCCCCAAGGTGGCACTATCAATGGACTAACCGGAACGCTTATAGTCCTTGAGTCGGGTGATGTGCTGCGTCGGCCGGCAATCGCCAGATTTACGTCTAACGGCATTGCTATAGAAAAATGACCTGTCAACCATCAGCGCAACACCTCATTAGTGGCCAAATTGCAGAGCAACTAGCTGCAACTTTTCTGCAAAAGAAAGGACTTACGCTAGTTGAAAGGAACTTCAGGTGCCCATACGGCGAAATTGATTTAATCATGCGTGATCATTGTATATTAGTCTTTATCGAAGTCAGATTGCGGAAGAACGACCAGTTTGGTGGCGCGGCCATCAGCATCACTCCCGCCAAACAACAGAAACTAACGCGTACCGCTCAGCGCTACCTGCAAATTCACGGCGAGGCTCCCTGTCGATTTGACGCAATCTTGATGCAGGCAACCAAGCTGGATGCCATAGAGTGGATAAGGAATGCGTTTTAACCTAGATTCCCATGAGGACTTGCCAGAAGCTAATAAACCACATTCAGAAAACAAGTTGAAAAATGTTACAAAAATGACAACGCTGGGCATTGTGATGCCAACAATGGCTTGGGCACCTCTATAAATGCAGAGTTTGAAATGCAGTATTACCCGTACAGGGCATGTCCGTGGAATATACCGGCTTGACCGTAAAGGTTATCACCACCGATCTAACACTACTAGCAGTAGCCGAGAAGACCAACGCTAGGCTCACATTGTGTGGCAACGTTAAGCCTCATAGCGGTGGCCGTAGTCAAAAAAACCGTGCAACGCAGTCATGCGCTCAAGTGATTTAAGCAGTCAGTCAGCGAAACGGATGCTCGAAAAAATGTATTGATAGAAGTACCCTAAACCAGTGTATAAGGCATACAATGCTCCAATAAATCACATGATAAGGATGAGAAATGAACAAGATACCTAAACTCCTAGCCACATTAGCCTTGGCCTCACAAATCAGTGCATGTGTCCCTGTCGTTGTCGGAGGCGCGGCAGCCGGTGGTGCAATGGCGGCTGACAGACGCACATCAGGCATGTACGTAGAAGATGAAAATATTGAGATCAAAACCGTCAAGAAACTTCATGACACGCTAGGTGAAGCGGCACATGTTAACGTCACTAGTTTTAAAGCCAATGTATTACTGACTGGAGAGGTGCCTGATGCCAACGCTAAAACAAAGGCAGGCGACATCGTCATTGCCACAGAAAGTGTTCGTAGCGTGATCAACGAGCTGACCGTAGGCGCCAAAAGCTCTATCAGCTCACGCGCCAATGACACTTATTTAACCTCAAAAGTGAAGGCACAATTTGTGATTGAAAATAAATTCCAAGCCAATCACGTGAAGATTGTCACTGAAAACAGTGTTGTTTACTTACTGGGAGTCGTAACACAAAAAGAAGCTGAGTCTGCAGCGGAAATTGCACGTAATACCAGTGGTGTTAGCAAAGTGGTTAAGGTGTTTGAGTACCTGCCATAAATTAAGGGCAGCTAATGATATAATAACCGCCATTTTGAGGATTTACAGCAATCGATTGGTTAAAAATGAGTGAACAAACAAGCGCCCCAGCGAACAACGAAATCATCATTGAAGGCAACACTCGCGCTGGAAAACCATTTCGTCCCAGTGACTGGGTAGACCGCATGTGTGCCACGTATGCAACTTTTGGTGACAATCGCAAGCTAATCTACTCACCCTACTTAAAACCTAGAGTCATCAATGGGGTGCGATGCTTGGCAGTCGATTTGAAACTCAAAGAAGTTAATCTGGAAGGGTTCGAACAGCTCATGCACTTTGTAGGAGAAAATCAGTTGAATGTTCTAGATGGAGCGGGAAATAGCATCCCCGTACCAAAGTAATTATCACAATCTAGATCAATTCCATTGTCCGCAATCAAGCGGGCATTTTATTTTGCAGCATCCCCCATCCATTGCTCGATTTGTTTTCTCGTGACGACCCCTCTCTTGACCTTGAGCAATTTACCTTGTGGATTAAAGATCCATGTCGTCGGCAGCACATCTGCAGCGCCCAGTTGCTCAACCACGCTATCATCTCCGAGTATGACGGGATAGCTGATCAACATGTCGTCCATATACGCCTCAACCTCCTTTACGTTCTTATAGTCGAACACCACGCCTAGCACCATCAGATCTTTATTTTTATGCTGATCATATAAATTCACCAAGTCTGGCACTTCCTCCAAACATGGCGGGCACCAAGTTGCCCAATAGTTCACCAATACCCACCGGCCTTTATATTGGGCCAATGTATGGGTCATCCCCGCCATGTCTTTCAAAACAAATGGCGCTGGCGATTTTGATTCGGCAACAGCCATCTGGCTTAGTAGCAACAGTATCAAGCTTAGAACAAAGTTTTTCATAACCACATCATTCCCACATTCACCATCAAAATCGCATCTGCTACGCGCTACAGTTCACCCCTTATATACTGCATTTAAACAACGTAATACCATACAATCATTGTCAGTTGGCTGATGAGGTGCATCACATGGCGCTGAGTCATTCCGGCATATTTTTTTGACATTAAAACGCTCGACTGTGTCAGGATGTCGACCTGCCAGCTAGCTGGCCGACATTTATCATGACTTTGAGAACACAAACTTACCTGCTTTTACATCCACTTTGACAGTGTCTTTAGCCATAAAATTCCCGCTAAGTATTTCACGTGCCAGCGGATTTTCAATTTCACTCTGTATCGCACGTTTCAATGGTCGCGCACCGTAGACGGGATCAAAGCCCGCATTGGCGATTTCAGCGATGGCAGCATCGGTCAATTCCAGCTGCATATCCATCGCAGCCAGGCGTTTGGCAAGATACTGCAATTGAATTGCTGCGATCGATTTGATGTTTTCCTCGCCCAACGCATGGAACACCACGACCTCATCAATCCGATTGACGAACTCAGGTCTAAAGTGTGTTTTTACCTCGCCCATGACTGCCAGCTTCACTACCTGATAATCTTGATCAGCCATGCTCTGTATCATCTGTGAACCTAAATTGGAGGTCATGATGATGACTGTGTTCTTAAAGTCCACAGTCCGACCTTGACCATCGGTCAGGCGACCATCATCCAGCACCTGCAGTAATACATTGAACACATCCGGATGCGCTTTTTCCACTTCATCCAGCAGAATCACACTGTATGGCTTGCGACGCACAGCCTCTGTCAGCGTGCCTCCCTCTTCATAGCCAACATAGCCAGGAGGTGCACCAATCATACGTGCCACAGAGTGTTTCTCCATAAACTCGCTCATGTCGATGCGAATCAGATGTTCTTCACTGTCAAACAGAAAATTGGCCAATGATTTGCACAACTCGGTTTTACCGACACCAGTCGGTCCTAAAAATAAAAAGCTGCCGTATGGACGATTAGGGTCGCCCAAGCCAGAACGTGATCGGCGAATCGCATCTGAAATCAGACGTACCGCTTCATCTTGCCCCACCACGCGTTCATGCAGCTTGGCTTCCATGGTCAGCAGTTTTTCACGCTCACCTGTCATCATCTTGCTGACGGGGATGCCTGTTGCACGACTCACCACTTCGGCGATTTCATCCGCGCCTACTTCCACACGCAACATCTTGTTTTTAGAAGGTGTTGCGGTTTCTTCTGAGCTGGCCGCCTGTTTTAATTGCGCTTCAAGTTGTGGCAGTTTGCCATATTGCAGCTCGGAAACTTTTTGCCAGTCACCTTTACGCGTGGCTTCTTCCATCTCGAATTTAATCTTATCGATGGCTTCTTTAATATGCGCAGAACCTTGTACCTGCGCCTTTTCGGCTTTCCAGATTTCCTCTAAATCCGCATATTCTTTTTCAAGCTTGGTGATTTCTTCTTCAATCAACTCAAAGCGTTTTTTACTGCCTTCGTCTTTTTCACGACGCACAGCCTCGCGCTCGATTTTGAGCTGAATCAGGCGGCGCTCCAGTTTATCCATCACCTCTGGTTTGGAGTCGATTTCCATCTTGATGCGGCTTGCTGCTTCATCGATCAGATCAATCGCCTTGTCAGGCAAGAAACGGTCTGTGATATAGCGGTGCGACAATTCCGCTGCTGCCACGATGGCAGGATCCGTAATCTCTACACCATGATGCAGTTCGTATTTCTCTTGCAAGCCACGCAAAATAGCAATAGTCGCCTCTACACTAGGCTCATCCACCAGCACCTTCTGGAATCGACGCTCCAGCGCAGCATCTTTTTCAATGTATTTACGATACTCGTCCAAGGTTGTGGCACCTACGCAATGCAGTTCACCGCGCGCCAAGGCTGGTTTAAGCATATTTCCGGCATCCATTGCGCCTTCTGCCTTACCTGCGCCTACCATGGTATGAATCTCATCAATAAAGACGATGGTTTGGCCCTCATCCTGTGACAATTCCTTCAGCACAGATTTCAAACGCTCTTCGAACTCGCCACGATATTTTGCCCCGGCCAACAATGCCGCCATATCTAGGGATAGTACCTTTTTATTTTTCAGAGAGTCAGGCACCTCGCCATTCACAATACGCTGTGCCAGACCTTCCACGATGGCGGTTTTCCCCACCCCGGGTTCACCAATCAACACTGGATTATTTTTGGTACGACGCTGCAATACTTGTATCGCGCGGCGAATCTCATCATCGCGGCCAATCACTGGGTCCAATTTACCCATACGTGCACGCTCTGTTAAATCCAGAGTATATTTCTTCAGCGCTTCACGCTGGCCTTCTGCTTCTTGACTATTCACGCCCTCGTTACCACGTACCGCTTGCACTGCGGCTTCCAAGGCAGTCTTGGTCAAGCCATGCTGTTTCAGCAGTTTTGCAGTTTCACCTTTATCATCAGCCAGCGCCAGTAGGAACATTTCACTGGCAATATAGGAGTCGCCACGTTTCTGGGCGAGCTTGTCAGTTACATTCAGTAGGTTATTCAAGTCGCGCGAAATGGCAACTTCACCACTGGCATCCGGTGATTTTGGCAGATTGGTAATGACCGCACTCAAGCCTGCTTTAAGTTGATTCAGCTGTACGCCTGCACGTGCTAGAAGAGACGCCGTACCACCATCTTCCTGCTGCAACAATGCCATCAATAAATGCTGGGGCTCAATCGTCGTATTGTCAGCGCCCAGTGCTAGACTTTGTGCATCATTCAGAGCTTGTTGAAACTTGGTTGTTAATTTGTCAAAACGCATATTTCACTCCTTATACTTAAACATAGTTAATCTACGTCCAATATGGGGCGGTACGATTGCTTTTCAATATATAATTGTAAGGGATGGCTGCATATCAATATCCACTTTAAATCAAGTCATTGTCAAACACATTTCCCTTGGAGTGCGCTGATGCTGCCTAACGACCCCACATCTGAAGAAATTTTGTCTAATCCGGCTTGGCAGATCCTAGATACAGAAGATCAATGGCAGGAGTTTAGTCAGTCGCTGGCTGCGAGCACGGAACAAGGAGGCATGGCAGATACGTTGGTGCAATCAAATTTACTGTTAGACGGACTGCACTGCGCCGCCTGCTCTGGCATTGTCGAGCAAGGTTTGCAAGAATTAGCCGGCATTAAGAGTGCACGTGTCAGCATGTCAAAGAAGCGCGCTGTTGTCGTATGGTCGCCACAGGTGACAAAACCATCCAAAATTCTTAAAAAGATTCATGATCTCGGCTATAGCGCTACGCCCGCAACTCGCTTAGAAAGCGACTTGGAGTCTGTCAAGAAACAACGTGAGGCCTTCTGGCGCTGGATAGTGGCGGGCTTTTGCATGATGCAAGTCATGATGTATGCAGGACCTGCTTATTTCACCGATTCCGGCGAGATCTCTGACGAAATGCTTTACCTGTTGAACTGGGCATCGTGGTTACTCAGTCTACCAGTTGTTATATTCTCCAGTAGCGTATTTCTGAGCAATGCATGGCGTGATTTAAAGCTGCGGCAAGTGAGCATGGACTTGCCAGTTGCGCTCGGCATTATCATCACATTCGTCGTAAGTTCAGCCGCCACATTTGACCCCAGTGGCTGGTGGGGGCATGTGGTTTACTTTGACTCTCTAACCATGTTTGTGTTCTTTTTACTGTCTGCTCGTCTCATTGAAGTGAAGTTGCATCATAAAACCTTGGGCGCACTGGAAAATATTGCTGGTCGCATTCCAGAAAACACGGAACGGCAGAATGTAGACGGCTCCTTCACTCGGGTGTTGAATACGAGACTGAAAATTGGCGACATCGTGCGCGTCGGCATCGGTGAGGCCTTTCCTGCGGATGGCAAGATCACGCATGGAAGTACGAGTGTAGACGAATCGCTACTCACGGGTGAATCAACCCCTATCCAGAAGAATCTGCATGACAACGTAATTGCCGGTAGCTACAACCTGCGCCATTCTGTGCTGATAGCACTTGAATCCATAGGTGAGTCAACACAATACGGGCAGATTGTTAAGCTCATCAATAGTGCGGCTATCGAGAAACCAAGACTGTCTCAACTAGCTGACCGCGTCGCACGCCCATTTCTCCTCTTTGTTATTCTGAGTGCCGCCATTTCAGCTGCTCTATTGTGGGAGATTGATCCTGGTCGCGCTCTGATGACCGCGGCCGCAGTACTGATTGTCACCTGTCCGTGCGCACTGTCATTGGCCACGCCAGCCGCAATGCTGTCGAGCGCCAGTGCTTTCGTCAAAAGCGGTATATTGATTAAACGACTACAGGCCATCGAAAATATCGTGGACATCGACACGGTGATTTTTGATAAAACAGGGACGCTTACCGAAGATCAGATTGAAATAAAGGCCATTCAATGTAAGTCTGGTCTGTCAGAAGCAGATGCGCTGGCATTGGCCACTCTCTTGGCTAAACACTCATTCCATCCTATCTCGCGCGCCATCTGCACCTATCATGCCATGCGCAAAACGGCTGAGCCTCAAATACGCATCGAAGATATTCAAGAAACGCCAGGGGCTGGCATGAGCGCCAACATCTTCCCGCTTGCAGAAAGCGGTATAGCTTCAGGGCAGCTAAAACTCGGATCTGCACAATTCTGTGGCATCCCCAATGCCGAATCTCAGCTTCAACAAGTGTTTTTGTTCGACAGCCATGGTTGGTTAGCAAGCTTTGAGTTACAAGAATCTATCAAGCAAGGGGTGTTCGAAACCATTCAGTCGTTAAAGCAAGCCGGCCTGGATGTTGAACTCTTATCTGGCGATCGAACTCAAGCAGTCATGACGATTGCCAACAAAATCGGCATCCAGCAATTTCGGTCAGAATGTACGCCTAGTGAGAAATTACTGCACTTACAGGCGCTTAAAGTGCAAAACAAGAAAGTACTCATGGTGGGGGATGGACTGAATGACGGCCCCACCCTTGCGAGTGCCCATGTTTCTATCGCCATGGGGAAGGGCGTACCTTTGACACAAGCGCATTCCGATTACATCTTTCTGCATGGTGATATCAGCAAAATTCCCGCACTGATCGAACACGCAAAGAAAACCATGCAAATCATCAAACAAAATATTGCTTGGGCTATTGTCTATAATGTCGTCAGTATCCCACTGGCTTTTTTCGGTGTATTGTCAGCCTGGCTGGCGGGGCTCGGAATGGCCGTTAGCTCATTAATTGTGATCGCTAACGCATTGCGACTCACCCAGTTAATCCAATCAGAGCCCCATTAAGGACTCAATTATGGAAATTTTATACATTCTTGTCCCACTGTCAGTCATTATGGCCATACTCTTGCTGGCTGGTTTGTGGTGGGCAGTGCATAAGGGGCAATTTGAAGATGTTGAAGATGAAGGCAAGCGGATTCTTGAACATGACGATTAAGAAAATTGGCTTTTCCCTCTAACAATCCCGCAATAACCTTTTTTTAAATGTGTTTTTTTTGCTGTGTCATATTGACGCAGGTCGGCTACAAAGGCACAATGCGCGCACGGGACGTTTTTGGTTGCTATTAAAAAGTTCCGTAAAAAAATATTTATTTTCTTAATCAAGTATTTCAAGAAAATTCAGCATTTAACTTAAGGATGATAGCAATGAGCGCTAACAACATAGAAACGTTTTACGACGATTGGGCCATCAGGAGGTTTACGGTGATGGCTGTCGTTTGGGGGGTGGTCGGCATGCTGGTGGGGGTGATTGTAGCTGCCCAGCTTGCATTTCCAGAACTTAACTTGGGCTTGCCTTGGACTAGCTTTGGTCGCTTACGCCCACTTCACACCAACGCGGTGATTTTTGCATTCGGTGGTAGCGCGTTGTTCGCAACATCCTATTATGTAGTACAGCGCACTAGCCAAGTCAGCTTAGCTTTTCCAACGCTCGCCCGCCTCACCTTCTGGGGCTATCAGGCAGTGATTGTCCTCGCAGCCATCACCTTACCTTTGGGATACACTTCAGGTAAGGAATATGCTGAGCTCGAGTGGCCAATTGACCTATTGCTGACTGTGGTTTGGGTGATGTATGCACTGGTGTTCTTCGGCACGGTGGCCAATAGAAAGATCAAACACATCTACGTGGCCAACTGGTTCTACGGCGCTTTCATCATCGTGGTTGCGATCTTGCACCTCGTGAATAGTGCTGCAGTTCCTTCAGAGTGGTTCAGATCTTACTCCGCATACTCAGGCGCACAAGATGCGATGATTCAATGGTGGTATGGTCACAATGCGGTAGGTTTCTTCTTAACGGCTGCATTTTTGGGCATGATGTATTACTTTGTTCCAAAACAAGCGCAACGCCCAGTGTACTCATATCGCTTGTCTATCGTACACTTCTGGGGCTTGATCTTCACTTATATGTGGGCAGGTCCGCATCATTTGCATTACACAGCGTTGCCTGATTGGACGCAATCTTTGGGTATGGTGTTGTCACTGATTCTGTTGGCTCCAAGCTGGGGCGGTATGATCAACGGTATGATGACAATGTCTGGCGCATGGCACAAGTTGCGTGACGATCCAGTACTGCGCTTTATGATTGTTTCATTGTCATTCTACGGCATGAGTACCTTTGAAGGCCCGATGATGGCGATTAAGACTGTAAATGCGCTGTCTCACTACACCGACTGGACTGTAGGTCACGTACACTCAGGCGCATTGGGCTGGGTTGGGTTTGTGTCTATGGGCTCACTCTACTACTTGACACCACGTCTGTGGGGCATGAAACAAATGTATAGCGTTAAAGCGATTGAATGGCACTTCTGGCTGGCTACAATCGGCGTAGTGCTGTACATCTCTGCAATGTGGATCTCTGGCGTAACCGCAGGTTTGATGTGGCGCGCAATCAATGAGGACGGTACATTAACCTACACATTCGTAGAATCTGTAAAAGCAATGCATCCTTTCTACGTGATTCGTATGGTTGGCGGCTTGATGTATGTCAGCGGCATGGTCATCATGCTGTGGAATGTCATCAAAACAGTACAGTCAGGTCAGGCAGCTGAAGCTAAGATTCCAGCTGTTACGGCACATGCTTAAGGAACATGAAAATGGCAAATAATGAGAAAAAAGGTTTTACCCACGAGAAAATAGAAACAAATAGTTTCTTAATGATCGTGTTAATTCTGATTGTAGTTTCTTTTGGCGGACTGGTGGAAATCGTTCCACTGTTCTTCCAGAAATCAACGACTCAGCCGATTGAAGGTCTGAAGCCATACACTGCACTGCAACAAGCAGGTCGTGACGTCTATGTTCGTGAAGGTTGCTACAACTGCCACTCACAAATGATCCGTCCGTTCAAAGCTGAAACATTGCGTTATGGGCACTACTCTGTTGCGGGTGAGTCCGTTTACGATCACCCATTCCAATGGGGTAGTAAACGTACTGGCCCTGACTTGGCGCGTGTAGGCGGTCGCTACAGTGATGAATGGCACCGCATTCACTTGATTAACCCACGCGACTTGGTTCCAGAGTCTGTAATGCCTGCTTATCCTTGGTTAGAGAAAAACTTGGTGAACGCAGAAAAAATGCCTGCTCATCTAAGCGCATTGAAAAAGGTGGGTGTTCCATACACTGATGAAGAGATCAAGAATGCGGCCAATGATGTTCAAGGCAAAACAGAAATGGAAGCCGTCATTGCTTACATGCAGGTTTTGGGTACTTACCTGAAACAATAAGCGACTGACATGGACATTACTGATTTACGCATCATTTCCACGGTCGGCGCACTTGTTACCTTTATAGGGATAATGATTTGGGCGTGGAGTGGGCGTAACAAAAAGGACTTTGACGAAGCGGCAAGATTGCCGCTTGAAGGAGATGAAGAATGAGTGATTTTACGAATGGTTTTTGGCCGATTTTTATATCGGTTGTGGTACTAGGGGGTATTGCCGGCTGTTTGGCAGTGTTGTTTATAACAAGCAAGTCACACGATCCGGCACACACCGGCCAAAGCACAGGTCATGTGTATGACGAAGATATTGTGGAAATGAACAACCCCATGCCACGTTGGTGGATGTGGATGTTCATCCTGACCTGTGTATTTGGCCTTGCTTATTTGGCACTATACCCAGGCTTGACTACTTACAGCGGTAAGTTAGGCTGGACACAAATCAAACAATACGAGCAAGAAGTCAAAGAGTCCAATGATAAGATTGCGCCTATCTACGCCCAGTATACTGCTATGGCGACTGAAGAGGTTGCGAAGGATGCTAAGGCAATGGCCATCGGGGAGCGTTTATTCATGAACACCTGTGCACAATGTCATGGTTCCGATGCGCACGGTAGTCGCGGCTTCCCTAACCTGACTGATAATGACTGGTTGGGTGCTGGTACACCTGAGTACATTAAAGAAACTATCACCAATGGTCGTCAAGGCATGATGCCGCCGATGGCGGCGGCAGTTGGCGATGCGACTGAAGTGAAAAACGTAGCACACTATGTATTGAGCTTATCCGGTAGTCAGCACGATGCCAACAGTGCAGCAGCAGGTAAAGAAAAATTTGCTGCATGTGCGGCTTGCCATGGCGCTGAAGGCAAAGGCAATCCAGCGATGGGGGCTCCAAACCTGACCGACAACATCTGGCTGCACGGCGCAGGTGAGGCTGCAATTATTGACCGTATCAACCATGGCAAAACCAGCCAGATGCCAGCGCAAGCCTCTCGCTTAACACCCGAGCAAATTCATGTGCTGACAGCTTATGTGTGGGGTCTGTCTAACGGTGGTGCTAAGCAATAGTTGCACCTACTTTGATGTAATGAGTTAATTAGCTTATCTGCATTAATTCATACTCCATATAAACGCCTGATATTTTGGCTATGCTAGAATGTCGGGCGTTTTTCTTTATATAGCATCATCACTTTAGGTCGTTGCAAAGGTTGTTGTAGAAATGTCAGGCAAGCATAGAAAGTCTAAAAAGACGATTCCTATTGTCGCTGATTCAGATCAGCCAGTTTCCAAGGCTCTCTATGAGGCGCATCAGAAAATTTATCCTCGTAATACCGATGGCATATACAAGAATTTACGCTGGTTGATGATTTGGGTAACTCAAATCATTTTCTATGGTGTTCCTTGGTTAACGTGGGGTGATCGTCAAGCCGTACTCTTGGACATTACCACTCACCGCTTCTACATATTCGGTCTCATTCTCTACCCACAAGATCTCATTTATTTAGTGGTCATACTGATCATCTCTGCACTGGCTTTGTTTTTATTTACTGCGGTAGCAGGCCGGCTATGGTGCGGTTTTTCCTGTCCGCAATCTGTTTATACAAAAATATTCCTTTGGATGGAGCGCACAGTAGAAGGTGACCGCGTAGCCAGATTGCGCCTGGACAAATCAAGCCTGACATTACAAAAACTCTATAAAAAAACGCTAAAACACCTGCTTTGGTTTGGTTTCTCGGCATGGACAGGCTTCACTTTTATCGGTTACTTCACCCCGATACGAGACTTGACACATAACATCGTGTTATTCAATCTAGGTCCTTGGGAAACATTCTGGATATTCTTTTACAGCTTTGCCACCTATGGCAATGCAGGCTTCATGAGAGAACAGATATGTAAGTACATGTGTCCCTATGCACGCTTTCAAAGTGCGATGTTTGACAATGACACTTTGATTGTGACTTACGATCAGGAAAGAGGTGAGCCGCGCAGTGGTCGATCACGAAAAGCAGATGCGCAACAATCAACTCTGGGAGACTGTATTGACTGTAGTTTTTGTGTGCAAGTTTGCCCCGTAGGGATTGATATTCGCAACGGCTTACAATATGAGTGCATCAGTTGCGGATTGTGTATTGATGCATGCAACGGCATCATGGACAAAATGGGCTACACAAGAGGATTGGTTCGCTTCTCTACAGAAAATGCGCTCAAGAACCACTGGTCTGATAAACGCATTCTGCAGCAAATATTACGCCCCAGAGTGCTGACCTATAGTGGATTATTACTCGCCTTGAGTGCAGGTCTAGTATACTCGCTCGCCACCCGCATTCCTTTCAAGGTTGATGTGATCCGCGATCGAGGCGTCATGTCACGCATCGCACCAGGCGGAAAAATTGAAAATGTCTATCGCTTGCAAATCACCAACGCCTCTGAACACCCTGAAACCTATCATATCAAGATAGAAGGTATTGATGGCTTATCGATCGCGTCTGAGAGTCAATTCAAAGTCGATGCCGCAACATCGCGGATGGTGCCGATCAGCCTGCAAATTGATGATGGTGCAATCAAAAGCGGCACACACCCTATCCAATTCAAGATTGCGGCAGAAGGTGTTGAGCAAACCATTTCTGAACAATCCATTTTTTACATGTCTCGCTAACAGTGCACTAAGGTCCTTAACATGGCACAAAATCAATCAACTCAGCAAAAAAATAAATGGTGGAGAGAACGCTATGCTTGGCTGGTCATCTCTGGGCCAGCTATTGTTGTAGTCGCCAGCTTAATCACCGTTTATATTGCCGTAGATGGTCAAGATCCAGTACTGGAGCACTCAGACAGTGCTGGGGTTACCAGCAAAGAATTAACTGTTGAACAGAAAAATTCGCTGGAGCCCGCCATGCGTGCCCGTAACCACGCTGCCACCGGAGTGAATCAGCGGTAATCCATGTTTACTGCCTTAACTTACAGTGCATTACTGATGGGGTTGGCTGGTGGACCGCACTGCGTCGCCATGTGTGGTGCTGCGTGCACGGCGCTGACACATAGCCCGGAAAGACCCTGTGGCATTTATTTATACCATTTAGGCAGACTGGTTGGTTATGCGACGTTAGGCGCAATTGCAACCTTTGCTATTCAAAGCATTGCATGGCTTTCCGGCTACAGTAAGGCATTGCATCCACTTTGGACGTTTTTTCACATCTTGATATTTTGCTGGGGCTTATTGCTGATTAGCTTTGGTCGTCAGCCTATCTGGGTAGACCAAGCCGGGCGAAATATTTGGGGATACATCAAAAAAATCAGTTTCCATCGTGGCGGACACTTTTATGTCGGCATGCTTTGGTCACTGATGCCTTGTGGCTTGCTTTACTCTGCACTGATCATTGCTTCATTCAATGGCAATCCATTAGATGGCGCTATCAGCATGGCCGCTTTCGCAATGGGCTCCAGTGCGTCTTTATTTTTAGCGCCATGGCTTTGGCTCAAACTGAAGTCAAAAGTACTTGAGCCCTATGGCATGCGCCTCGCTGGTCTATTACTGAGCGCAGCCAGCGCATGGGCGATCTGGATGGAGCTCACTCACAACACAAAAGTGTGGTGTAACTGACCTGCCCCCAAAAGCTGGTCCAAATTTAGGTTAGTAAAGCCCGTTTAAAAATCACTCGCCTGCCTTAACTTTTGAGCATAGATCGCAGGCGGAATTCGACCGCAACTGCTATGCGGCCTCACCT
>VGIC01000003.1 GCA_016867975.1 Betaproteobacteria bacterium
TTCTTGAAAGAATGCGAGTTTAGGTTTAACTATGGAACACCAAAGCAACAACTTGCAACACTTAAAAAATGGTCTGATTTATAATCAGTTTTTACTAACAAAATTCGGCTAATCTACTACAGCCCCATTAAAAATGACAAGAAAAAACTTCGTTTAAATAAAAGCTCACTCGCGCCTTGTCTGACCTTTCGCACCAATCTCGCCGCTTTAGCGGCTTTAGATTGGTGGTGATGCCCTTTCACACTTTGCTTGCCAGTTTACTGACTTAGCAAATTGGGAAAGCCAAGTACTGGCTTACGGGTAGTAATTTGAATTGATAGAAATGCTCTGTAGATTAATGGCATTGTCGCGTTCGTGCGGCTAATACACTCAAGCTACGTTTTTGCACTCTTCAAATTTCTTAAAACACCCTCGCATGGTATTATGGAAGCAATTGATTCATCGAAGGTATCTCATGTTAATTGGAACCCCATTAAGTCCTAATGCTACGCGCGTCATGCTACTGGGAAGTGGCGAACTGGGTAAAGAAGTCATCATTGCGCTACAGCGGCTAGGTGTTGAAGTGGTTGCGGTCGATCGTTATGCGAACGCACCGGGTCATCAGGTGGCGCATCGTGCCTATGTGATTGACATGACCAATGATCAAGCCCTGCGAGAGCTGATCGCCAAAGAAAAACCGCATCTCATTGTGCCCGAGATCGAGGCCCTGAATACAGCAACATTGGCGGATATCGAGTCGACCGGCATTGCCACGGTCATCCCGACCGTTAAAGCGGTGCAACTGACGATGAACCGTGAGGGTATTCGCCGTTTGGCGGCAGAAACACTCAAGCTGCCGACCTCACCTTATGCTTTTGCCAAGAGCGAGGCTGAGTTGCAGTCGGCGATTGACAGTGGTATAGGCTACCCTTGTTTCATTAAACCAACCATGTCTTCATCCGGAAAAGGACAGTCGCGGATCACGCAAGTGAGCGAAGTTAAGGCGGCTTGGGATTATGCCGCCTCTGCCGGCCGAGTGAACCAAGGGGTGGTGATTGTGGAGGGTCAAATCGATTTTGACTACGAAATCACCTTGCTCACGGTACGTGCGAAGAATGCGCAGGGCGAGGTGATGACCTATTTCTGTGAGCCGATAGGTCATGTACAGGAAAAAGGGGATTATGTCGAAAGCTGGCAGCCTCAGCCCATGACTTCCAAAGCCATGGAGGCGTCTAAACGTATTGCCAAGGCGGTAACGGATAGCCTGGGCGGCTTAGGTCTGTTTGGCGTGGAGTTGTTCATTAAGGGGGATCAGGTTTGGTTCAGCGAGGTTAGCCCTAGACCGCATGATACTGGCATGGTGACCATGGCCAGCCAGCGCTTCAGTGAGTTTGATCTACACGCCCGTGCCATTCTCGGCTTGCCGGTGGATGTGGCGTTGCGTGATGCGGCTGCTAGTGCCGTCATTTATGGCGGTCATGAAACCAATCAACTGGCATTTGAGGGGGTAGAGGCGGCATTGGCTGTGCCTAGCGCTGATATTCGATTGTTTGGTAAGCCGGTGTCTTTTGTGAAGCGTCGTATGGGCGTGGCGCTGGCGATCGGTCAAGATGTGAATGAAGCAAGAGGGCGTGCAAAGTTGGCTGCAACGCTTGTGAAACCTAAGGTGTGCTGATTCGATGTTGGATAGAGTTGAAGAAGTTGGCAGTGACAAGCGCACTTTCTTTGAGCTGTTGGGGGGTGAAGCCGGTGGCATCGATAAGATTCGCCAGCTGGTCGAGATGTTTTATGACATCATGGATACGGATCCCAAGGCGGAAGGTATTCGCAAGATGCATCAAGCCGATTTAACCGCGGCACGTGAAAAGCTATTCATGTTTCTCACTGGCTGGACAGGGGGGCCGCAGCTGTATGTCGAGCGGTATGGTCACCCGATGTTGCGCAAGCGCCATTTGCCGTTTCCGATTGATGAGTCTGCCAGAGACCAGTGGATGTATTGCATCATCAAGGCGATGCATCAGTTAGATTACGATGAAGACTTGATGAAATCGTTAGCCACGCAGTTGTATGGAGTGGCTGATTTTATGCGCAACCAGTAGGGCGCTCTATAAAATGCGTTCTTTGAGCGCATATATTCCACGGATATGCCCTTTCACACTTTGCTTGCCAGTTACTGGCTTAGCAAATTGGGGAAGCCAAGTGCTGGCTTACGGGTAACACCGCATCTCAAATTCTACATTTATAGAAGCGCCCAGAGTTATTTGAACAAGCCACCTAGCAACGCTGCCACAGGTTTTTTCTTTTGGAGAGCAGTTTGAGGGAGCGGCTTGATTGTGCTGGCTGACATGCCGGAGGGTTCGTACGGTTTATAGAACCATGGGTCATCGGACATTCTTTTGGCTGGAGCACGTCTAGGCATGTTGTCTTCAGCTGTTTTGTCACCGTAACTTGTACCGCGCGCCCTTCTGATAGGTTTCTCAACAACTGCCACTTCTTTGTTGATTTGGCGCTTGATGAGTTTCTCAATTTCAGCCAGGTATTTTTCTTCCTCTTTACAGACCAAAGAGATTGCAATGCCCAATGCGCCAGCACGTCCGGTTCGACCAATGCGGTGCACATAATCCTCTGGTGCCGTTGGAATTTCGTAATTGATCACCATCGGCAGTTCGCTGATATCCAAGCCGCGTGCGGCGACATCAGTGGCCACTAGGGCTGTGACTGTTCCCGCTTTGAAGGCATCCAAGGCTTTAATGCGCTCTTGCTGTGTCTTGTCGCCATGAATCGCATCTGCAGCAATGCCGGCGCGTGTTAGGCTACGACTCAGGCGGCTGGCAGCAAGCTTGGTTTTGGTAAAAATGATCACTTGCTTGGCATTTTCTTCGTGCAGCAGTTGGGTGAGAAATACTTCCTTGTCCGACTGCTCGACCGAGTAGACCTTCTGCGTCACGTTGTCATTGGTGGCGTTGCTGCGCGCTACTTCGATGAGTTGTGGTTTGGTTAAGAAATCATCCGCCAATTTCTTAATCTCGTTTGAGAATGTGGCCGAGAACATCAGGTTCTGACGCTGCTTAGGCAGCAGTGCCAGAATGCGCTTCAAGTCTGGCATGAATCCCATATCCAGCATCCTGTCGGCTTCATCCAATATCAGCATTTGAACCTGATTGAGTTGTAGCGTCTTTTGCTCAACATGATCCAATAGACGGCCTGGGGTTGCTACTAGTACCTCAACCCCGGCTTTCAGACTGGGTGTCTGTGTCTTGATATCGACCCCTCCAAAAACCACCAGTGAGCGTAGCATGGTGTGTTTTGCATAAGTCTTGACGCTTTCTTCCACCTGAATGGCTAATTCGCGTGTGGGCGTTAGAATCAATGCCCTGATAGAGTGTTTTGCCGGTGAGGTGCTGTTGTTGGACAGTGGTAACAGTTTCTGCAGAATGGGTAATGAAAATGCCGCAGTTTTTCCGGTGCCTGTTTGCGCGCCGGCCATGAGATCCGCCCCCGACAAAGCAACAGGGATAGCCTGCGCTTGAATCGGAGTCGGTGTGGTATAACCAGACTCAGTGAGTGCGCGCAGGAGTTCGGGTGCGAGCCCCAAAGTGCTGAAGCTTGTTACAGTGTTGGTCATGTGTCGGCGCTATCTCAAAATCAATTAAGCAAAATTACGTGAGCGGCGAGGGGCACCGTGTCCCGCGCCATGATTTGCATTCGCAAAGTGGCGAGAGCGCTGATGTTGATCAGCTTGCCTAGGGGCGCGTCCTTCGCTACGGTTGTCGTGGCGATGAGTTGTTTTGCCATTGCCATTGCGGTTGCCACGACCTTCGCCGCGTTGATCTTCACGCATAAAAGGTTTTTTACCAAATGCCGCTTGTTCGCCAAAGCCTCCGCGTGTACGTTCGTTAAAGCCACGATCTGAACGGTTGAACTCGGTACGTGGAACATAGCTCATAGAGTTGCCATTGACGTCCCGTGGGGTCTGCTCGCGGTTGCCGCGGTTATCTGCACGCGTATCAAATTTTTCGTTGCGGTTGCCATGACGCTCAGTATCCATGCGCTCGCTACGTGGTTTGAAACCGCTACGATTGCCGGGTTTATGTGCATCACGACGTCCGCTAGGGCCGTCCATCTTGATAGCACGTTTTGGCTCGAAGCCCTCAATCACAATCGGCTCCATACGGTTACCGGTGAATTGCTCGATTTTGCGCAGTAGGTGTTTGTCCATATTGGATGCGAACGAGATGGCAATTCCAGTGTTGCTGGCGCGACCAGTACGACCGATACGATGCACGTAGTCTTCTGCAAACTTAGGCAAGTCGTAGTTGATGACATGGCTAATGCCATGAACATCAATGCCACGTGCGGCAACGTCTGTTGCTACTAACACTTTGACATCGCCATGACGCAGTTTTGTCAGAGTGCGATTGCGTGCACCTTGGGTCATGTCGCCATGTAGCGCGGCGGTTTTGTGACCGGCCGCATAAAGATCTTCAGCCAATACATCAGCATGACGCTTGGTGCTGGTGAAGATGATGGCCTGATTCACTTCAGGAGCAATCAATAGATGTTCCAGCAATTTGTTCTTGTGGGTCATGTCATCCACAAAGTGCAGACGTTGCTCAATGTTGGCGTGTTTTTCGCGTTGAGCGGCGATTTGTATGGTCTTTGGGTTTTTCAGGATCTTGCTGGCAATGCGTGCGATATCGCCATCCAGTGTTGCTGAGAATAAAAGTGTTTGACGCTCTGTAGAGAGCTGCTCGCAAATGCGTTCAACATCTGGCAAGAAGCCCATGTCCAGCATGCGGTCTGCTTCATCCAGCACCAGCATTTGCAGACGAGAAACATCAATACGGCCACGCTCAAGGTGATCGATGAAGCGGCCTGGCGTTGCGACTAGAATATCTAAAGGTTGTGACAACAGCTTGTTTTGCAGTGGGTAGGGCATGCCACCCACGATGCTGACTGTGCGGGCGCGGATAAATTTGCCGTATTTGCGTGCGGCATCGTTGACCTGAGTCGCCAGTTCGCGCGTAGGGACCAACACCAAAATGCGTGGGCCGCGACTTTTTAACTCATGTGGCTTTGCCAGTAGGTTCAATGCGGGCAACATGAAAGCGGCAGTTTTTCCGGTACCGGTTTGTGCCGACGCCATCAGGTCATGGCCTTCGGTTACGACCGGAATCGCTTGCGCTTGGATCGGTGTTGGGCTGGTGTAACCTGCTTCGGTTAAAGCACGTAGGATTGTAGGATGTAGGTTGAGTGATTCAAAAGACATGAAGTCCCTTTCAAAAACAGTTTCTTAAAAAGGGCGCGAGCAAATATATGTTTCAGCAATGGCGTACTGTAAAACAGTAACAAAGCAATGAATTAGACTTCCATTTACCAGCGCACGGGCAAAGCCGCTAACCAGTAAAGATAGATTGAACAAGCAATCTAAAAGAGTGTCACTACAAAACTTCACGAGTGACCAAGGGTCAGGGCAATGAATCTAAAACCTAGTGACCTGTATCAAGATCACATAAAGTTTTAACTTGCGCGCATTATAGGCATTAATTGAGCGTTGTCAAAGGTTTATTGTTAAAAGTTAAATTTTTATGATACCGAGTGTGTTAAAATCGCCGCCTTTCAATGAACCGGTAGCAACACAATGTCACGCAATTTAAGAAATATCGCCATCATCGCTCACGTTGACCATGGTAAAACCACCATGGTGGATAAGCTGTTACAGCAATCAGGTACTTTTTCATCACACCAAGTCGTTTCTGAACGCGTGATGGACAGTGGTGATATTGAAAAAGAACGCGGTATTACTATTTTGGCTAAAAACACAGCGCTGACTTATGAGGGGACGCACATTAATATCGTGGATACCCCTGGCCACGCCGATTTTGGCGGTGAGGTAGAGCGCGTATTGGGGATGGTGGATGGTGTGGTGCTGCTGGTCGATGCGGTTGAAGGCCCAATGCCACAAACCCGATTTGTGACTAAGAAAGCCTTGGCTTTGGGACTGAAGCCGATTGTGGTGATCAATAAGGTTGATCGTCCTGGTAGTCGCACGGATTGGGTGATTGATCAGACATTTGACCTGTTCGCCAACTTGGGGGCAACTGATGAACAATTAGATTTTCCTGTGGTGTATGCGTCTGCGTTGAATGGCTTTGCAACCTTGGACATGAAAGCGCCTAATGACAATATGCGGCCATTGTTCGAAACAATCTTGAGTCACGTAGAGCCACCCAAAGGCGACAGTAATGCCCCCCTGCAAATGCAGATTTCTGCACTGGATTATTCAACCTATACCGGCCGTTTGGGTGTAGGTCGTGTGCATAACGGCCGTATCAAACCAGGTCAAGTGGTGGCGGTCATGAAAGAAGACCAGCAGATTGCTCAGGGTAGGATCAATCAGGTATTGGGATTTAAAGGCTTGGAGCGGGTTCCGGTAGATGAAGCGGAAGCGGGTGATATTGTGATTGTTTCCGGTCTTGAAGACATCGGTATCGGCTTTACTATTTGTGACCGTGACAATCCTAAAGGTCTGCCGCACCTTGGCGTGGATGAGCCCACCTTGACCATGGACTTTATGGTGAACACTTCACCATTGGCGGGTACGGAAGGCAAGTTTGTTACATCACGTCAGATTCGTGACCGCTTGACTAAAGAGTTGCTGGTAAACGTAGCGTTGCGTGTTGAAGATACGCAGGATGCGGATGTGTTCCGCGTTTCTGGTCGCGGTGAGTTGCATCTGACCATTCTTTTGGAAAATATGCGACGTGAAGGTTTTGAGTTGGCAGTGGGTAAACCGCGTGTGGTTTACCGCGAAATCGATGGTGAGAAATGTGAGCCTTATGAGGTTCTGACTGTGGATGTGGAAGATGAGAACCAAGGCGCTGTGATGGAGGAGTTAGGCCGTCGCCGTGGTGAGATGCAAAACATGGAGTCTGATGGTAATGGCCGTACCCGTTTAGAGTACAAGATTCCTGCCCGTGGTTTGATTGGTTTTCAGGGAGAGTTTTTGACGCTGACACGTGGTACTGGCTTGATGTCTCATATTTTTGATGAGTATGCTCCGGTGAAGTCTGATATGCCAGGTCGCCGTAATGGGGTGTTGATTTCAGCAGAGCATGGCGAAGCGGTTGCCTATGCTTTATGGAAATTACAGGATCGTGGCCGTATGTTTTCTGTGCCAGGAGACCGGTTATATGAGGGGATGATTATTGGTATTCATAGCCGAGATAATGATTTGGTGGTGAATCCGATCAAAGGTAAGCAGCTTACCAATGTGCGTGCTTCTGGTACCGATGAGGCTGTGCGCCTGATTCCACCCGTGGCACTATCGTTGGAATCCGCAGTCGAGTTTATCGATGATGATGAGCTGGTTGAAATTACGCCAAAAAACATCCGTATCCGTAAACGTTTCTTGTTGGAGCACGAGCGCAAGCGAGCTGCTAAGGAATAACCTATTGCGCAGCACGAATATGCAGGAACGCTTGAACGAGGAAATCAGAAGGCGCGAGCAAGTGTTCGCAAAAACAACAGCAGATGATGGCAAGGTGATCGCGATTAACGGCTGAGTGGAAAAAGATTTACTAAGTCGAATTTACAGCACATTTTGGACTTGATCTGTGTTGGACTTAAATATCTGTTGACATGGCCAATGGAAACTTGTATGAAAGCGGCTCTGAAAAAGCATCCGGGAGAAGTGCTTTCCGTAGAAGCGGAAATTGAAAAAGGTCGTGGCGCGATTTACGAATTTGATATTAAAGGCGCTGATGGTAAGGAGTGGGAAGTAGAATGCGAAGCTAAATCTGGTAAAGTTTACGAGGAAGAAGTTGACGTAGACGCCTCTAACGATGAATTTAAATCGAAAGCGAAAGTAACGCTAGAAGATGCGAAGAAAGCTGCATTAGCAAAATTTGCTGGTGAAGTTATCAGCATTGAGTATGAATTAGAAAACGGCAACCCAGTATACGAATTTGATATTAAAACGGCGTCTGGCAAAGAAATGGAAGTTGAAGTTGACGCTGTGACAGGTAAAGTGGGTGAAGCCGAAGAGGAAGTTTACGAAATCGGTAAAGACTAATTTCAATACCACCTAGAGTGCTTCTGGGTGAGTGAGAAATGAAAGGCAGACTTTGTAAAGAGTCTGCCTTTTTTACATTCTAGCGCGACGAAACCAAACGTAATTTGCAATCAACAATAAGACGGCTATTTAGAGTAAATTGGGAGCCATTAAAAATAGTCAGTTAAATAGCGGTTGATCATTGTTTGCGTTCATCCTTTCATGGATTTAGCCTAAAACAGGTAGAATATTAAGCTATCTTTTTCCTAAGTTATTTTCCCCTAAGTTATTCCTAAGTTAAGTGTATGTCGATTCATTTATTAACAGATCAACTTATCAGTCAGATCGCTGCAGGCGAGGTGGTGGAGCGACCAGCTTCGGCATTGAAGGAGTTGCTGGAGAATAGCCTGGATGCAGGCAGTACCGATGTGCAGGTGTCGTTGTTGCAAGGCGGCATCAAGCAACTGCGCGTTGCAGATAATGGGGCAGGAGTGGCAAAAGAGGAGCTGGTACTGGCGCTGACGCGACATGCGACCAGTAAAATTTCAAATCTGGAAGATTTGGAGTCGGTGGCCAGTTTAGGTTTTCGTGGCGAGGCGCTGGCAAGCATTGCTTCCATTTCCCGCACGCAACTACTAAGCCGCCAGGGGGGCAATAAACACGCATGGCGCATCGCGTCTGAGGGGGGCACAATGTCAGCGATTGGGCCAGCTGCATTGGATGCGGGCACGATTGTTGAAGTCACAGATTTGTATTTCAACACGCCTGCAAGGCGTAAATTTCTGAAAACAGAAGCAACCGAGTTTGGGCATTGCGAAGAAGCCTTTAACCGGATTGCGCTGTCACGACCTGATGTGGGTTTTATGCTACAGCATAATGGGCGTGCATTGAGCCGATTTGTGGCAGGCCAGCCAGAGCGCAGATTTGTCGATGTGCTTGGCAGTGAGTTTTCGGCTGAGGCGTTGAGTGTAGATGAAACCAGTGCTGGCTTGCGTTTGTGGGGAATGGCGGCCAAGCCGACTTTTAACCGCAATACGCGCGACACGCAATATGTGTATGTGAACGGCCGCTTTGTGCGCGATAAACTTATTTCGCATGCGATTCGTCAGGCGTATCAGGATGTGTTACATCATGATCGTCATCCGGCATTTGTGCTGTTCTTGGAGTTGGATCCCACTTTGGTCGATGTGAATGTGCATCCGGCAAAAACAGAGGTGCGATTTAGGGATGCTCAGGCTATTCATCGTTTTATTTTTCATGCGCTTCATAAAGCATTGGCGGCACCTACAGGTGCCTCTAATGCGGTAACCGCGGGGCAGGCGGGCTACAACCCATTTGCGCCATTGGTATCCAATGCGTCCATCAACTATCCAACATATCAATCGCAAATCAATTTAAGTGCGAATGAAAGCCCAAATTTTTACCCAACGTTATTTGGAAACATTCAAAATACTACCGAAACCCATGCCCTGCAAGCCAATATTCATGCGCCTTCTGGCGATGCTGACTTTTCAGTGGAGAGGCATGCGCTTGGTTTCGCTGTGGCGCAGATTCATGGCATTTACGTGTTGGCGCAAAATGCACAAGGCTTGGTGGTGGTGGACATGCACGCCGCGCACGAGCGCATCATGTATGAAAAGCTTAAAAATGCGCTGGATAAGCAAAGCGTTTCCATGCAGCCTTTGCTGCTGCCGGTGAGTTTTAATGCGGATAAACTGGAAGTGGCAACAGTGAATGAAGCCGTTAAGGACGGCAACCTGCAGCAGTTAGGCTTTGATATCGCGGTGCTTTCACCCACCACACTTGCCGTGCGCGCTGTGCCTACGATGTTGCAACATGCCGATGCCGTCACGCTAGCGCGTGATGTGTTGCGTGATTTGCGTGAATATGGCGCTTCACGAGCGCTCACGGAGCGCCGTAATGAGCTATTAGGCACCATGGCCTGTCACGCCGCAGTGCGGGCGAATCGAAGCCTGACGATTCCTGAAATGAATGCTTTACTACGGGATATGGAAGCCACTGAGCGCTCCGGGCAATGCAACCATGGTCGTCCTACTTGGTTTCAGGTAAGCCTGAGCGATTTGGATAAGATGTTTATGCGGGGCAAGTGATGATGAGAGATAAGTGATGATGCCTTATCAAGGCAATGTGATTGAGTGGTGTTGCTCAATTACTTTTCAGCCAAGCTTCCCATGGCGCCGCAACGTCAGAAAGGGTTGAGTGGAGCGGACGCCGCTTTGAACAGGGAGGCTGTTTCTAGGGGAATACAAGCCCCTTAAATTTTAGTCGTGATGCTTTTGAGCCAGCGCCAGACAAAGCTGTTAGGCATGTCAATGCCGTCTATGATGTAGCTAAGCGTTTTGTTGTTATTCAAGGTATTGAATAGGGCAGACTTGGCTTCGGGCGTGGCACAAAGTAAGATCTGATCACCTTCCATCAGCGGGGTGTCCAGATTCGGGATCAGCGTATTCTGATTGTTGCGGGAAAGCATCAGCGGAACAAGCGCGAGATGTTCATCACGGTTAGTCGGGTCTTGCGTCAGGTGTCTCAGTGTGACGATGACATTGCGTGCAGTCAATTCACTGATGGCATAAGTCTCTTCTTTACTCACCTTGATCGACCAAGTCTCAGGGACATTTTCGCCAACGATGGCTACCAGATGGCTGATGAGATTATTTGACCATTCATTCGTCTGGCTGCGTACCAGCACCAGGAACTGTGCTAATAGCGGAGTGACCATGTGTGCCAGACATTCGTGGGCAATGATGTCGGTGGGCTGCATCGTGATGTTGGCATTAAAACGCTTGAACAATTCACCGTTATGCCGTTTGTTCTTTCTGATTACGACGAACAGGTTAGGATTTAGTTCGTAGGCGGTCATCACGATAGAGAGATTGTTAATGTCGTTATCAGTGCCAGCGACAAGCCCGGTGGCATTCATAATGTCAGCCTCTAGCAATGTTCTCGCTTCAGCACCGCTGCCGACAATGCAGTTGTCACAGCCAGTGAGTTCGGGGTCGGCCTCAATGATGGTTGTGGTGATCTGCTCTCGCGTTAAATTATCGACCACCGACTTTCCAAATCGACCATATCCACAAACAATCCATCTGCCCCTTGGAGGGTACTCCGGTGGAGGGAGCTGATCGCCGGGGGTATCCGTGAGCCATTCATGCAGAATAAAACTGCCGATGGCATGTACGCGCATGACCAATTGCTCACCAAACAAAGTATAGGGGTTGATGATATGGTCGGTTCCGAAAGAGGCCATGTTGGCAGCGATATCGTTACGCTCTGCGCGGGCAAGCACCGGTAGATCAGGCGCCATCAACTTCACTGCAACGGCAATGGCAAGGTTAGCCTCATCATTATCCGTCAGCGTCACTACACCACTGCAGAAGCGGTGCAGGATACCCGCACGAATCAGGTTTTCTGGCAATTTGGCATCAGCGCAAAGGTGGGGAATGGCATTGTGGCTGTTGCTGAGTTCTAGCTGATCGATACGTTCTTGCAGCGTTTCGATTACCACGACACGCATGCCTTTCTCATCGAGCGCTTTGGTTAATAGGCTGGCTGATTCGCCATAACTACATAAAATATAAAAAGGTTCTTGCAGTGCTTGGACTACATTCGCAAATCGATTGGTAATGATGGCGCGACGTAAGCCATCATCCTGCAACAGGGCGATAATGCGCCCAATCGCATAGAACCAGGCGGTGACCGTCATGAAAATCGAAAAAATCATCCACAACCGCTGAGCATGGTTGAATGCGTAGGGAATCTCGCCAAAACCGATGGTGGTGGCGGTGTAGCTTACCACGTAAAAAGCATCAAAGACGCTCATTTGCCAAGGGTTTCCCTCAGCGTCAACACCAGGTATTAGGGTAAAGCCTAAAACGGATATGGCAAAACTGATAATAATCAGATTGATTGGCAAGCGCAGACGGCGCAGGATCAGAAAGAGAATGCTATCCATGTGTACCGAGAAGGTAGGGCATGCAGGGCGTTTATCTACGCTGACTGATGGTCTCAGCAATCAGCAGAATGACGGACACGATATTGGCCATCAGCGCGCCACCGGATAAAGAAACAATGTAAGTAATCAGGTCTGCGTCAGTCATTGTGCCAGCCAGTGTTGCCCACATGATAGCGGCCGCAATCAACTGTAAATCAGCTGCTAGGCTGGTGGAGAGTAATATTGCCCCAACATGGGTGCGGTCGCCGAATTTCAACACGGTTGCGATCAGGCTGACGACGATTGCAGCGTACAACTCATAAACATGGTGATGGTTAGGATTATCAATGTCACCGACAAAAAAACCAAAATTCAGTGTCATTGCCAGCACGATAAAAAAACCAAAGATTACTTTTTCCAGATTCATGTGTTTGCTCCAAACGGTGACCATTAACGGCGTTCAATGTCAATTAGCATAATAATTGCCTAATTACGGGTATTATACAAGCTACAAATTTTGGTGTTAAGGAAGCACGGAACAAGTCTCCATGAACCACGTTGCAATAAATGAAGCGAAGCGTCATGCCAACAAATGGCAATTTGAGATGATTGCAAGGCGTGCGAGCAGAGCCTGCCCCCGAAAGTTTGAATCGGGGGGTGTAGTCATTCTACAAAGCCAAGGAGCACAACGAAGCAAGCGCGCAAATTTATTGCAACCCTTATGGGCACAGGGTTTGCGGGCGGTCTGCTGTGTTAGACTTCTTGCGAAGGGAATGACCATTCGCTACAAAGTCTGCCGTACATCCCATCCCGCAAACCTCATGTGCGTGGTCATGAGGACTTGTTCCGTGCTTCCTTAAGTATGCATCAACACCAATTACCGCCAGCGATTTTTTTGATGGGGCCGACTGCCAGTGGCAAGACAGGCCTTGCGGTTAAACTATACTCAGAGCTTCCATTGGACTCAAAGCTGTCGGTGGAGTTAATCAGTGTCGATTCTGCTTTGGTGTTTACCGAGATGAACATAGGCACTGCTAAGCCAGACAGCACAACCTTGGCGAATGCACCGCATCATTTAATCGATATTATTCCACCAACAGAAGCCTATTCTGCGGCGAATTTTAGAACGGACGCCTTACGTTTGATGGCTGATATCACGCAGCGCGGCAAGATCCCGCTGTTGGTGGGCGGCACCATGCTTTATTTCAAAGCGCTACAGGATGGGTTGAGCAACTTGCCGGAAGCGAATCCTGCAATTCGCGAACAGATCGAGCACGAAGCTGCGCAGATAGGCTGGCCGGCGATGCATGCTAAGCTGGCTGTGGTTGATCCGCAAACGGCAGCACGCCTACAGCCTACGGATATGCAACGCATTGAACGGGCGCTGGAAGTTTACCAAATCAGCGGTAAAACGATGACTGAATTACATCAGGCATCAACGGGGGAGGCGCTGCCATATCGTCTGTTGAAAATCGCTTTGCTCCCAGGTGACCGTCAAGTGCTGCATGCGCGAATTGCACAGCGGTTTGACCAAATGTTGGCAGACGGTTTTATTGATGAAGTGAAAGCGCTTAAAGCAAAATATCCGACACTGACACCTGATTCAACTGCTATGCGTTGTGTGGGCTATCGTCAGGCGTTAGAGCATCTGGCAGGAGCGTATGATTTAGCCGAACTCCGTGATAGAGGAATATTTGCCACACGGCAATTGGCAAAGCGACAGCTGACTTGGCTACGAGGAATGGATGATTTAGTCGAGGTGGATTGTCTAGATCCGGCCTTGCATGAAATGGTCAGGAATAAGATACTCGAGTTCATGAGCGGGTGACAAGACGAAAAGCCGTGGACTCAAGCATGAAACGGTGTTGCGGTGTTAATAGTTTTGGCGGATACGATGCGCGGCTTCGATACACTCATCGTAAGAGGCTACCAGTGCCATGCGCACAAAATTCTTGCCTGGATTAATGCCGTGCGCATCACGCGCAAGAAAGCTTCCTGGCAGAACGGTAATGTTCAAATCACGGTGTAGTTGCACTGCAAATTCGGTATCTGAAACATTCTGATTTTTGATTTTGGCCCAAAGGTAGAACGCGGCGTCTGGTAAGGCTACATCAAGCACATCGGTAAGTAGTGGCGTTACATCCTTAAACTTTTGTGTGTATAGTTTCCGGTTTTCTATCACATGTTGTTCGTCGTTCCATGCGGCGACTGAGGCAGCCTGCACCGCAGGATTCATCGCACAGCCATGATAAGTGCGGTAGAGCGCAAAGGCTTCGATGATGCGCTCATCGCCTGCGACAAAGCCGGAGCGCATGCCTGGCACATTGGAACGTTTCGACAGTGAGCTGAACACCACTAGGTTCTTGTAATCACGGCCCAGTTGATAAGCCGCTTGTAAGGCACCTAGTGGCGGATTCGATTCGTCGAAGTAGATTTCTGAGTAGCACTCATCCGCCGCGATCACAAAGCCGTACTTGTCTGATAACTCAAAAATGGTTTGCCACTGTGCCAGGCTCATGACTTTGCCAGAGGGGTTGCCAGGACTGCATACGTAAGCCAGTTGCGTTCTCGCTAACACTTCTTCCGGTACGCTACTAAAGTCCATTTCATGGTTGTTTTGTGGTAGCGTGTTGATAAAATGAGGCGTGGCGCCAGCCAAGAGTGCTGCACCTTCGTAGATCTGGTAGAAGGGGTTGGGCGAGATGATTACAGGGTTGCTTTTGCTTTTATCGATGATGACCTGTGCAAATGCAAATAAGGCTTCACGACTCCCTGTTACGGGTAGAATGGCTTTCTCAGGATTCAATGCTGGTATTGCATAGCGGCGTGAAATCCACTGGGAAATGGCATTGCGCAATTCGCCAGAGCCAATTGTAGTGGGGTAATTGGCCAGCCCAGCCAGATTGTCCACTAGCGCATCCTTGATCAATTGCGGGGTTGCGTGCTTAGGCTCTCCGATGGAAAGGTTGATCGGTTTGTAGTCGGGGTTGGGCGTGATACCTTTAAATAGGTCGCGTAGACGCTGAAAAGGGTATGGCTGCAATAGAGTCAGATTAGGATTCATAGCCGCATATTATATTAGGAAGCAATGTGAGCAACAGCAATAACAGAAATTTTTTTGCGGTTTTTGGAGTGCTCTTTGGTGCGGTGTGTTGGGGCGTGATATGGTATCCCTACCGTTTGCTGGCCGAAAGTGGCATCTCCGGCGTAACCTCTAGTTTGTACACTTACGTGATTGCCAGCGTACTCGGCATGTTGCTCTACGCAGGGCAGTGGCGGGGTGTGGCTAGGTTGCCTCTAAGTGTTGCTTGGCTTGCCTTGGCGGCTGGCTGGACCAATCTGAGTTACGTGCTTGCAATCATTGATGGTGAGGTGATGCGGGTGATGCTGCTATTCTACTTGTCTCCTGTTTGGACATTGATACTGGCGCACTTTTGGTTGAAAGAAAAAACCCAGATTTCTGGATATGTGACGATCATTGTGTCTTTATTGGGCGCTACGGTGATGTTGCATGATCCACAGACTGGTAGCTGGCCATTGCCGAGAGAGATGTCCGAGTGGTTGGCGCTCGGGTCGGGGATGGGATTTTCGCTGACCAATGTCATCACACGCAAATCCAGTCATTTGAGCTTGCAGGCTAAAACACTATCAGTTTGGCTGGGAGTGATGTTTGTTTCAATACTGTTTCTCGCTTTTGATTCCTCTTGGTTACCTAAGGTATCAGATTTTAGTCCCCAGAATGTGCTACTGATGTCGATGATTGCACTTTGCCTCATGGCGGCCACACTGTTTGTACAATACGGAGTTAGTAGAATCGCCGCTACGAGTGCCTCTGTTTTATTTTTGTTCGAATTGGTGATTGCGGCAGTTGCTTCTTATTATCTGGCCCATGAGTCCATGTCTGCGCATGAGTGGCTGGGCGGCGCCTTGATTGTTGCTGCCGCAGTCTATGCAGCAACCACGCATCGTGATTAGCTTGAGAAAGTGCCGTTGGTGTTTGAGCCTTCAGCGGCAAAGCGAATCTTGAGCGACAGGTCATTGCGCGATCTGCATATGCTTGCACAAATTTTTCACGACATTTTTCAAAATTATGGTTGGAATAGAGTCATAGGAAGGATATATGGATTTGAAACAGTGCCATGCCTCGTTCTTTTGTGCTGTACTAATGTTTCCGATGTGTTGCTACTAATCGTTTAAGTTCTGGCACGCAAGAACCGCACTCGGTACCACATTTCAACTTGTTCTTTAAGGTTATCAAGTCTGCACCTAGTTGAATGTTTTCAATAATGTCGCTCTCAGCAACGTCCAGGCAGTTGCAGATTATTTTGCCACGACTGCGTTGACCGGTAGGTGGTGCACTCATCGGTGCAAGCGCCCAACGCCGTAGCTCTGAGCTAAATTCCCCTGTTACCATCATTTCCTTGAGCCATGCAGTAGCGATGGTCTCTCCTACTAGGCGCACTCCAGTGACCTCTTGTTTTTCGGCAATATTTTCTACCCAAACGCGTTTGCAAACACCACGTTTAACATCATTGTAATGCAGTAAAGGGGTTTCTCCGGTAATTCCTAGTGCCTTGTCAATTTCCAAGATGAGCGATGAATCAGGGGCATGGGGATGTGCTGCACGTAAAATGAGCATCCCAGCATGATGCTCGTTTGCCTTTCCGAATAATCCGCAACTTGCGTATTCAAAGTGATGCAAAAAGTCTCGGATTTTTTGTAGGGCATCGACATTGCTAAGTGTGCGCATGACGGTCATACGCCAAGGCAACGCTAGCTTTTCAATTTTAATGGTGGCATGTTTGAGTTCTGGTTGTTTAGAGCTTTTGTCAAAGCCTTCAGGCATGAGTGCATTGACCCCCAGACCATGCATAAATTGACTTCCCCAATGTATGGCCACAAACGTTTGAGAGGGGGGTATCTCTTTTGATGCTTGTACGGGCAATATCAGATGACCACGTTTATTGCTGATTTTCACGATGTCTCCATTGCTGATGGAGCGTCGCGCCATATCGTCGGCGTGCATGTAAATGACAGGTTCTTCAGCATGGTTGAACAGTTGCGCGACTGTGCCCGTGCGGCTCATGCCATGCCATTGGTCGCGTAGCCTTCCGGTGAGTAAATGCAGCGGATGACGGGCATCGGTTTTGTCAACGGTACCCTTGTATGCGGTGTTAATAAACTGCGCTTTTCCGTCAGGTTTCTGGAAAATGCCATCAGTATATAGACGCGCCTTGCCAGTAGTGTTGCCGGTTACAAACGGCCATTGTTGCGGACCTTGTTTATCCAAGAGTGCGTAACTTAATCCTGTAATATCTAAGTCTCGACCACGCGTAGTTTCGCGGTGCTCGTTAAAAATCTGCTCAGCACTGTTGTAAGGGAACAAGGTTTTAGCGACATCTTTTGCCAAACGTTTTTCTAGGCGCTGCGCGAAATCCACCATAATTGCCCAGTCATGGCGTGCTTCAGCAGGGGCTGTAATAGCAGGGAGTACGTGCGTAATCCGGCGCTCTGAATTGGTCACTGTTCCTTCTTTTTCACCCCAGGTACTGGCGGGCAGAAGTACATCGGCATATTGGCAGGTATCTGTATTGGCGTAGGCGTCTTGCACAACTACTAGCTCTGCGTGCTGCAAGGACGTTCTCACTTGATTCAAATTCGGCATGGAGTGTGCTGGGTTGGTGCAGGCGATCCAGATAGCTTTGATGCTGTCATTTTTCAAGGAATCAAACATCTCAACCGCAGTCTTGCCTGGAGTAGCGGGTACGCTTTCAACACCCCAGAATGTAGCGACTTCTTCCCGATGTTCTGGAATGGCTAAATCTCGGTGTGCTGAAAGTAAATTCGCCATGCCGCCTACTTCACGTCCGCCCATGGCATTGGTTTGGCCGGTGAGCGAGAAAGGCCCCGTGCCTGGTTTTCCGATTTGTCCGGTAGCCAAATGCAAGTTAATCAACGCGGAATTTTTCTCTGTACCATGAATGGATTGGTTAAGCCCTTGGCAGTACAAAGATAAGCTTGGTCCAGCGCCAAACCACTTGGCCGCGGTAATAATGTCAGATTCTTTGATGCCACAAATATCAGCTACCATTTTGGGCGTATATTCGCGGATGGTTTCTTTCAGTTCAGCAAATCCGTTGGTATGGGCGTTGATGTAGGCCATATCCAGCAAACCTTCCCATAATATGACGTGTAGCATGCCGTTAAATAGGGCGACATCGGTGCCAGGCTGAATCGCTAGATGCAGATCGGCCGCCTCAGCCGTGTCAGTTCGTCTTGGGTCAACCACGATGATTTTTAGGTGGGGGTTCTTTTCTTTTGCAGCTTCGATGCGACGGAAGACAATTGGGTGTGCAAATGCGGTGTTACTGCCGGCGATGAACAAGCAATGGGTATGGTCGATATCTTCATAGCAGGCTGGCTGTGCGTCTGAGCCAAGTGTATCTTTGTAGCCAGTAACGGCTGAACTCATACATAACCTAGAGTTAGTGTCGATATTGTTGGTGCCAATTAGTCCTTTCGCCAGCTTGTTGAACACGTAATAATCTTCGGTCAATAACTGCCCAGAAATATAAAACGCAACAGAATCAGACCCATATTTTTCAATGGTCTGAGCGAATTTTTCAGTTAAATAATCGAGGCTCTCATCCCATGAAACTCGTTTACGAGGGGCTTCACGCGTGACACGCATCTCAGGGTAAAGTAGGCGATTATCGAGTTTAGCGGTGAGATGCAGGGTTGAGCCTTTGGTACATAAACGCCCAAAGTTGGCAGGGTGGTCGGGATCACCCTTTACATCAATGATTTTGTCGTTTTCAGTATGGATGATGACACCGCAGCCAACGCCGCAGTAACAACAGATGGATTTTATTTGGTTAAGCAAAACGATTACTCTTTTAATTCTAGATACACGATGCCTTCTTCAACTTTTGTATTAAAGCAGGCGGTCTGACCAACATCAGGTTCTTCAGCCTTGCCGTCCACTAGGCTGATTTTCCAGCTATGCAGTGGGCAGGCCACTTTGTCACCGTAAACAATGCCTTGTGACAAAGGTCCGCCTTTGTGCGGACAGCTATTGTTGACAGCAAAAATGCGGTCGTCCTCGGTACGAAACACCCCAATGTCTGTAGTTTTAGTGCGTACAACGCGTGCGCCTAATTTAGGGATTTCATTAAATGGCGCTACTTTTACCCAATTACTCATTCCAACCACCTTTGTTTAAGAAACTACCAATAAATATATTAATAAGAAATTCAGAACCAGCGAGAAAATCGCAATCCACTGCCACTTTACCAGTCTTGCACGTGCAATCAGTGGTGTACGGGCTGGTGCTAGAATTGGCTTGAGCTCTCCGCGTTCTAGGGCGATTAGCATTTCCTCTGCTGTTTCAAATCTATGTTTTACATCACGCGCAATGGCTTTGAGTATGATGTTCTCCACCCAATAGGGAATGTCTGGTCTGTATCGGGTGGGCGGAATCGGTTCGCCAAATTTAGGATGCTGGAATGGCTCAATCTCTCCATACGGATATTTACGTGTCAGTAAGTGATAGAGCGTGACCCCCGCCGCATAAATATCACTTTGTGATGTTGCAGATTGCCCTTCATATAGCTCGGGTGCCATAAAGCTAGGCGTACCCGGATTCTGCGCTGTGTCCACAACGGCGACACTGCTACTCAATGCGACACCTAAATCTAAAATACGCAGACGCTGGTCAGTTGCTTGGTGCAGATTGTCTGGCTTGATGTCGCGATGCACAATGTTCAGTCTATGCAATGCGCCTATGCCGCGCATCATGTCTATGCCAATTTTGGTCGCTTCCGATATGGTAAAGTGATGCCCGTTATTTAAGTGCTGTTGGAGGGTGGCGCCCTCATGCCAGCTCATTACGTAATAAAGCTTGCTACGTTTTTCTACCGAAACAGGAAACACCTGTGGCAGATATTTCGAAACCACGCGCTTGGCCAGCCATTCTTCATTGAGTAAGCCATTACAACTTTCTACATCATCCGCGAGTTGTGGCTGTAATGTCTTCAGAACAAATAGCTGACGACTCGTCATATGGCGCACTTTGTAAAGTAAGCTGGCGCGAGATTCATACAGGACTTCAACAAGTTCAAAGTCGTCGATACTGTCACCGACGTTTAGTTTATTCGGCACACTGAGATGCTTCCCGCCTGCTAGCAGTTCAGATAGCGTGTCTTCGCCAATTTGCGTGATTTTCACCACAACTGCGGTGGCGTTGTCCTGACTGCCTTTTTCAATGGCAGTTTTAGTCAGATGATCGCAAATCATCTGCGGACTATCATAAAGCCCAAGCGTTTTATGGATGGCTTGTTCGCCTAATGTCTCCCATACGCCATCGCTCATCAGGGCGAACAAATCATTCGTGTGTAGCGCTCCATCAGAAAAATCCACTTCCAGATGCGTATCAAGCCCTACGGCACGTTTTAATACATGCCGCATATCAGGTCTATCCCAGACATGGTCAGTTGTCAGTTGTTTTAATTGACCATTGCGCAATAGATAAATGCGGGTGTCACCTACGTGCGCTGAATAATAGCGCTGTCCGCGCAATACCAGCAACGATAGTGTCGTGGCCATGCCAGCCATATCGCGGTTGGCATTTGCCTGAGCAATTAGCCAGCGGTTAGCTGCAGTGAGTACTTTGTCGAGAGAAGTAAGCGGCTCCCAAGTATCCGGTGTGGCATAGTAGTCAGACGTTACTGTGCGCATGATCATTTCAGAAGCTTCGCCTCCGCCTGCATTGCCACTTACGCCATCTGCTACAGCAACCATGGCACCTTTAATGCTCAGTTGCTCGCTTACCGGGGTGACCACGCCTACATAATCTTCATTACGTGTACGTGGCCCGGTTAGGCTGGATTGACCGACTATGAATTGAAGTGACATACGATATTATATGCTGTGCCTTACAACTAGACTTTAGCCGATGTTGCTACACCCCAAGTTGTACGCCAGCGGGTTTTAACCCCAGTCAGGCCTACCATGGCAAGCACTGCCAAGCCTGCAAAAATTATCAAGCCGATTTGATAACTTCCAGTGGCCTGCTTGAAATACCCCAAGCTTGCAGCTAGGTAGAATCCACCCACGCCACCCGCCATGCCCACTAGACCTGTCATTACGCCAATCTCTTTACGGAAGCGTTGTGGTACCAGTTGGAATACCGCACCGTTCCCCATGCCTAATACCGCCATGACAGGGATGATGATTGAGAGGGCCAGTTGATAAGTAGGTTGACCGAAGCTCATGACCAATAGCAGGGCAGCAGCAATGGCATACATCACGAGCAACGTGCGCACGCCACCAATGCGGTCTGCCACCATACCGCCAATAGGTCGTACCAGTGAACCTGCAAATACGGCCGCCGCGGTGCAATAGCCAGCTTTGACCGGACCTAAGCTATATAAGTCATTAAAATAAATCGTGAGTGAAGAAGCTAAGCCGACAAAGCCGCCAAAAGTCACGCTATAGAAAAACATGAACCACCATGCATCTTTGTCTTTCAGAATGGAAAGATATTGACTTAGCGATTTGGCTGGTGTGGCATCAGGGCTATCTTTAGCAAAGATCATATAGACAGCGAGTGCGATGCCCAACGGAATTAACGCTAGGCCAAAGACATTATTCCAGCCGTATGCAACAGCCAAGGCCGGCGCAAACAAAGCTGCAAAGACTGTACCTGAGTTACCTGCACCGGCAATACCCAGCGCGGTACCTTGATGTTCAGGCGGATACCAGCGGCTGGCTAACGGTAAAGCGACAGCAAAAGCTGCGCCAGCAAATCCCAAACCGATACCCAACATTAAAGACTGCTGGAAAGTTTCTATGCCATGTAACCAGGCAGTGAGTAGGCTGATAATAACAATCAACTGACCAATTAAACCTGCCATTTTTGGTTTAATCAGATCTACCAGTACGCCCATCACCATACGTAGTAGAGCACCTGCCAACACTGGTGTGGCGACCATTAAACCTTTCTGTGCCGGGGTCAGTTGCAAGTCGGTTGCAATTTGAACGGCTAGCGGGCCAAGTAAGACCCAGACCATAAAACTTAAATCAAAATACAAAAACGCAGAGAGTAGCGTGGGGGTATGGCCTGCTTTCCAAAAACTAGATTTCATTTGATTTCCTAAATTTAATTTGGGTTAATTAGGGTGTTCCTAAAAATTTACACTGTGATCGTCTCGAACTCTTTGTGCTGATTACGTTTATGTACGCGGTCACTCCATGGGTCAACTGAACCTTGCAATGCATACAGTAGGCGCTCATAGGCGGCCTTGCGACCTTCAGCATCTTCTAAAATGCGTTGTTTCACATATTCCAAACCGACACGTTCTACCCAATGCACAGTGCGATCTAAGTAGCGTGCCTCTTCTCGGTAGATTTGAATGAATGCACCAGAATATTCCAGCACTTCTTCTGCCGTTTTTACCTTACAGAGAAATTGTGCGGCTTCGGTTTTGATGCCACCGTTACCTGCCACATAGATTTCCCAGCCAGAATCCACACCGATAATGCCAACGTCCTTAATGCCCGCTTCTGCACAATTGCGTGGACAGCCAGAAACTGCAAATTTCACTTTGTGCGGCGCCCACATATGATCAAAGGCTTTTTCAATATCAATGCCCATCTGCGTAGAGTTCTGCGTACCAAAACGACAGAACTCTGACCCAACACAGGTTTTCACAGTACGAATGCTCTTGCCGTAGGCGTAACCGGAAGGCATATCCAAGTCGGCCCACATGTTAACTAGGTCTTCTTTCTTTACCCCGAATAAGTCAATACGCTGACCACCTGTGACCTTTACCATGGGTACGGCATATTTATCCGCCACATCGGCAATCTTGCGTAACTGGTCTGGTGTAGTTACACCGCCGTACATACGTGGAACCACAGAGTAGGTGCCATCTTTTTGGATGTTGGCGTGCACGCGTTCGTTAATAAAGCGTGATTGCGGGTCATCTTTAGCCTCATGCGGCCAAGTTGAAATCAGGTAATAGTTCAACGCAGGGCGACAGGTCGCGCAGCCGTTAGGCGTGCGCCAACCCATACCTTTCATCGCATCTGGGATATTCAGGTATTTGTGTGTGCGGATTTCAGCGCGGACTTCCTCATGATTTTTCTCAGTACAGCCACATACCGCTTTGCTGGTAGAAGGAGGGGCATATCCGCCACCCAAAGTTGAAGCCAGAATCTGCTCTACCAAGCCCACACATGAGCCACAGCTGGAGCCAGCTTTGGTTTGCTTTTTTACATCATCAATGGTGAATAAGCCTTGATCCTGAATGGCTTTGACAATAGTACCCTTGCATACACCATTGCAACCGCACACTTCCATTTCATTGGTCATGACGGCGGCCTTGTTTTGTCCGGCATGACCTGTGTTACCAAGCGAGTCCTGTCCAAACATCAAGTGGTCACGGATTTCGTGAATCGCTTTACCATCCCTAAGCATTTGAAAATACCACGAACCATCCGTGGTATCCCCATAAAGCACGCTGCCAATGATTTTGTCATTTTTGATGACGAGCTTTTTGTAAACCCCGCCAACTGCATCGTGTAAAACTATTTCTTCGCGGTCGTCATCCACATCACTGGTAAAGTCGCCTGCGCTGAACAAATCAATGCCGGTTACTTTCAGTTTGGTTGAAGTGACAGAGCCTTTATACAAACCAATGCCAAAGTTAGCTAAATGTGTTGCACATACTTTCGCCATTTCAAATAATGGTGCGACTAGCCCATAAGAAATGCCTCGGTGCGCAACGCATTCACCCACCGCATAAATTCGCGGGTCATAGGTTTGCATGGTGTCATTCACCACTATGCCCTTATTGCAGTGGATACCAGCTGATTCAGCCAGTGCGAAATTGGGGCGTATGCCCACCGCCATCACGAGTAAGTCTGCGGAAATTTCCAAGCCATCGGTAAAGCGCACCGCTTTGACACGACCGGCTCCATTGCCAATGATCAACTCCGTATTTTTCTTGAGCAGGAAGTTAAGGCCTTTAGCTTCCAGATTCTTCTGTAGCATCTTACCTGCGGTTTTATCCAACTGCTTATCTAACAACCACTCGTTTTTATGCACCACGGTTACTTCCATGCCTTGAATTCTTAAGCCATTTGCGGCTTCTAGGCCCAGTAAACCGCCGCCAATCACCACCGCATGTTTATATTTCTTGGAGGCCGCTATCATGTCATTGGTGTCTTTAATGTCGCGATAACCTAACACGCCATCTAATTCCTTGCCTGGAATTGACGGTATGAAAGGTTTAGAGCCCGTTGCGATTAATAGGCGGTCATATTCTGCACTGGTGCCATCTTCGGCATAGACTACACGGTTTTTGCGGTCAATTTTATTGATGCGCGCACTGGTGCAGAGCTTGATATTATTTGCCGCATACCACTCGCGGCTATTTAAGATGATGTCGTCAATGGTTTGCTCATTGGCTAAAACCGGAGACAGCATAATCCGGTTGTAGTTGGGGTAGGGCTCGTCACCAAAGATGGTAATGTCATAAATGTCGGGAGCAATCTTTAATAGCTCCTCGACGGTACGCATGCCTGCCATGCCGTTACCCACTACTACTAATTTCATTTTTTGCATCATTCAATCATCCCTAAGTTGGATTATTTGTTAACCTTAATTTCAATGCTATGGTTATAAGCAACAAATGTGCCATGTAAATAGTTGATTTAAATTCAAACAGTTATTGAATGTTTTATACTTTTGGTGGAGGTGTATGCGCACTGATAAAGTGATCATGCACCATAATGGCTATCCACGATGGTGCATGTCTAATCATGTGTATTGATGATGCTATTGGTTACAATAGTGGCCTCGATTACAAAAAGAGGTAGCTTATGACGCTCATATCAAATTCAGCCATATTTCAGCAAGCACTATCACGTTTTGATGCATTAAACGCGCAGGATCCAAACTCAGAGATGGTTGATGGAGCATCGTTACCCAAAGAGTTGCTATATGCACAGCGCATGAGTGATATGCTGCAACGTTATGCACCTCAAGCTTCTGAAGCACTGCGCTTGGCAGCGCGTTGTCAGCATGTCCAACGCTGGAAGATTCCACGACATGATTATCCAATGACCAAGCCTGGCTATTATCAATGGCGTAACGCGCTCAAGAAATTACATGCAGAAATCGCAAGATCGGTGCTGACGGAGGTGGGTTATGAGGAGGCGCTGGTCAATCATGTCTGCGCCTTGGTGGGCAAGGCTTCCATGCATGCTGATGCAGAGGCGCAAATTTTGGAAGATGTCGTGGTGTTGGTGTTTTTGGAGAGCTACTTAGGTGACTTTGTGGCCAGTCATGCGGATTACAGCTTGGCCAAGTTCGAAGATATCTTGATCAAGACCCTCAGAAAAACATCTCCACATGCGCGTGCTACTATGGCGACGCTGATTCATTTGCCCGCAGGGCTTGAGGACATAGTTCAAGGCGTTATGCAGAAAGCTTAGCGGTCTCGATCGGTATCCAGCATCTGCATGTAGATCTGCTCCAGATCTTGAGTGAAGCGTGCCGTGTCAAATAATGCCGAATTCCTTCTTTCGTTGAGTAATTGTTGTTTCAGCGACATCAGCAGCTCAGGATTTTTGGCCAGATGAAGTGCTTGTTGTGTATAGGCATCCAAGCTGTGAGTGACCAGTTGCGGCAGTCCAGCAGCCTTTAGCAGACTGCCTGCGACGCGAGCAGAAAAAGTACTTCCCGCACACGTCAGTACGGGGACCCCCATCCATAGGGCGTCACTGCATGTGGTGTGTGCATTGTAGGGTTGCGTGTCCAAGAACAAATCGGCATGCACGTGTCGTGCTAAATGCTCTGCAAGGTTGACCCGAGGTGCGAAAATGAGGCGGTGAGCCGAGATGCCGAGCGTTTCTGCCTTGCGAATTAAGTTTTGTTTAGCCCACGGATTACAGTCCAGCAGCCATAGTACGCTTTCAGGGATGATCTGTAGCAGGTGCATCCAAGCGGAGAATATTTCAGGCGTGATTTTGAATGACTGATTAAAACAGCAAAATACCAAGCCGTTATCGGGTAGCGCACAATCTCGGCGCGATGGTGTTTTGCCGATAGGACGTTGACGGTCATTGGGCTGATAAGCATGGGGTAATCGAGCCATTTTTTCAGCAATGTCGTGCGCAGAATCAGGCGGTGTGATGAATTCATCCGTCAGGATATAGTCGAACAAAGAGGTGTTAGCATCGCCGCCCATGGTGCCGGGAAACCCAAGCCAGTTGATGCTCACTGGGGTGGGGTGTAGGGCAGCGATGCCACTGCGACTGGTTTGAGTGAAGCCGGTTAAATCCACTAATATGTCGATACCACAGGCATGAATCTTGTTGGCGGCATCCACTTCAGACAGCGTGCGGATATCATGGAAGTGATCAAAAGCTTTTTCCAGCCTAGCTCTGGCGTTGGATTTGTCATTCACCCCGAATGAAAAGGCAACAATCTCAAATTTAGACCTGTCGTGCAGTTCTATCAGTTCGCTGATTAAAAAAGCCAATGGATGCAGGCGAAAATCGGAAGACAGATAGCCGATTCTGATTTTTTCACCGGCAGATTTTACTTGGTGATGGAACGGATGTGACTGGCCGTGTTCTATCAGTTTGGCATAGCGATTATGAACCCAGTTGTCCGCGCAGCGCTTTTGTTCTGCGGCGGTGGTGCCAGGCATGGCCAAAAAGGCAAAAGGTGAAATCTGTGCATCCGGCTTGGTGTTCACCCACTGGCGAATCTCATTCACATCGCTTTCCAGTGTGTCCCAGTCGCAGAGATGCTGCTGTTGGTGTACTAGATGCACTTTAGCATGATACAGCTGCGGGTTTAGCTTTAAGGCCTGCTGATAGTTTGCAATCGCTAAGTCCAGTTGGCCTAACTCACGTTGCACATTACCTAGATTATTGTAGGCGTCTGCGTCCTTGGGGTTAAGTTGGATCGCTTTTAGATAATGCTTTGCAGCTTCCGCTGGTTTGCCAAGCTCGCGCAGGGCATTGCCCTGATTGTACCAATACTCGGCATTATCGGGCTGGTATTGCAACGCTTCTGAGAAACAGGCCTCCGCCACGGCAAAGCGACCTAGGGCGTGGGCTTCATTCCCCAGTGCTTGCAGGGCATAACAAAGCGCATGAATAACGTCCTGATTGCCTTTAAGCACGCGCAGCAGGCGTCTGAAATAACCTGCGGCTTCTTCGTAACGTTTGAGTTCTACGCATAAATTGCCGCAGTTGATTTGTGCGCCCAAATCTTTGGGATTTTTTAGCAATATTTGCTGGAAATGTTTCAGATCATTTTCTAAGGTTTGCATGGTGTGATTTTAGCCTAATTTAGCTAAACGTTTTAACCCGAGGCTGCGTAGCAAAAAGCGATTAGGATTCATTAAACCGGCTATTTCAGCGGGCATAGGCAGTGCTTCATTGCAAATTAACGTCGCTAATAGTTCAGCGCACAATGGCGCACTGGTGAAGCCTTTGCTACCGTGTGCGATGCTCATATACAGCCCCTTCACCCACGGCAGACTTTCAACAGGGGAGCCTGCGCGTACAGGTGCAGACCTCAGTGCTTCACCGTCGAGTAGCCATCCTGCAAGTGGCCAGTAATCCATGCTGCTGCATCTTAGAGAGACGCGTCCTGCTGCCACATGGGTGTGTAAAGCCTGATGTAGCTGCGGTGAGAGGTGGTTGAGTTTAGTAAGATTGGTTAAGTGGTCTGTTGCGGTGACCTCCAGTGTTTCGCCCGATGTGTTGGAGAAAGTAGCGCCCAAGCAATGATGGGGGGCTGACTGGTAGAGATAGTTTGCTGGGCTCAGGTAGCCATCACTGCATAGAATGACCTTGACTGACTGACTGGTTTGCGTGGCCTTGAGTAGCGTCACTTGCCCGCGCACGGCCTGGGTGTGCAGTGGCAGATGGGGAAAAAATCGTTGTGCGTCATTCGCGTTGGCAATCACGGCTATATCTGCGGCTGCGATTAAATGTTGGTCGGCATAGACCTCAAACAGCCCTTGCTTGTTGGTGAGGCTAGTCACCTCATGTGCTGTGGTGATTGAGATGTTGGGGTGTTGCGTCAGACGCAGGCAAAGTTTGTGCGGGTTGACCCAGCCCGCGTGAGGAAAATACAGGGCATCATGCGCCACTTCAATGCCTGCAAGCGTGCTTGCTTCTTTTGAGTCAACATACCTGACTACGTCTGTACGATGATGGAGTGCTGCGACTTTTTGGATGCGCTTCTGTTCTCTTGGGGTAAAGCCAAGCTGCAGCATTCCGCAACTGCTAAAATCGGCTGGCGGTAGCTTGAGTGATTGATATAGCGCTAAACTGTGTAAGTAACTCGCTAGTGCAAATTGGCTACTGGCTTCTTCACCGCTTAGGCGCGGATAGAGCATGGCCAATGGGTTGCCGGAGGCCTCGCTGGCGATGGTTGGGTTTCGCTCTATGAGCGTGACTTTCAGGCCGCGTTTTGCTAGGCCGTGGGCTGTGCTACAACCGGCAATGCCACCACCAATGATGATGGCGGTTTTAGCTATCATTTTTTGCTCCGGCATATTGACCACAGATCATTTCACGCTTTTTGCCAAACCCTGTGCGTTTTTTGACTAGAAAGCCCGCTACGGTGAGACCACGCCTGACGAAGCCGGCACTGGTGAAGGTTGCCAAGGTTGTGGCAGGGTGTGACAGTCGTGCCATTTGCTCGAACAGAGCAGGTTGCCACATGTCAGGATTTTTGGCAGGTGAGAAGCCATCTAAGAACCAGGCATCTGCCCGATGTTGTGCCTGGGTTAATTGTTCAGTTGCATCGCCAATCAGTAATGATAAACGTACCCGATGGTTGTATAACGCAATGCATTTTCCGTCCAAAAGGCATGAGTACTGAGCGAGTAGCTCGGTGTTGTAATTACTTAGCTCTGGCCACAAGGTGAGTGCGCACGAGATGTCGTGCAAAGTGAGCGGGTGTTTTTCTGTGCTGATGAAATGCAATATTGCTTGTGGTGGTGCTGTGGCCAGCCATAACTTGAGTGTGCAAAGAAAATTCAGACCGGTGCCAAAGCCCGTTTCTATGATGGTGAAGCTTTGCAGGTCAGGCTGTTGCCAGCGTTGGCGCAAATCATTGCCCTGCAGGAATACGTACTCGGTTTCTAATAGGCCATTTTCAGTTGAAAAGTAAACGTCTTGATATTCTGCCGAGTATGGCTGTTGGTTTTGCCAATCCAATACGGCTGGTTGATTTGGTGCAGGGGCGTTGGTTGTGATGTTGTCATGAGACATATGGGATTACTCTTTTGCATGACCAGTAATGCCTAGAAACAATCTGATCATGCCATAGGCGATCCATGATGCCATACGTTTGAAGATGCTGGCGTGTTCCCATTCTTGCACCGTGATCTTAGTGGCACCTTCCTTTATCAGGGTGTCCAATTCTTTTTTGAGCTGTTGAGAGAAGGCGCGGTTTTTCACTATGATATTGGCTTCATGCGCCATCAACAGGCTGAAGGGGTCAATGTTGGATGAGCCAACCGTTGCCCAGTTGCTGTCAATTACTGCGACTTTGCTGTGCATAAAACTTTTGCGGTATTCGTAAAGCTCAATGTGTTGGCGTAAGAATTCGTTGTAAAACGCATGGGTGGCGAACATTAAAAAGTACTCTTTTCGCCCCTGTAGCAGCAATTTTACTGTGACACCACGTTTTGCTGCATCAATCAGCGCCCTGCGGAATCTCCAGCCGGGCACGAAGTAGGCGTTGGCGATGATGATCTCGGAAACGGCGTTGGTGATAGCTGATAAGTATGCATTTTCAATATCGCGCCGATGCAGGACGTTATCTCTGATTACGAACGCTGCATCCATGTCGCCTTCTGTCCTGATGTTGTAGTGATAGTGCGTTTGTTTGACTACATGCCATAAGTGAGTGAGTGCGACACGCCGCCACAGGTTACGTACATTATTCTCCATGCTATGCATGAGTGGCCCTTTGATTTGTACCGCATAGTCGATACGTGGTGGCGTTTGGTGCGGCGTGTTTTGATCATCAATGATGTTAATGCCACCAATGAATCCAATATGTCCATCAATCACTGCGACCTTGCGATGCATGCGTCTTAGGCGGTTCTTTTGCAGCGACCATGGAGATATCTTGGGTCGGTAGAACATGACACGGATGCCAGACTGCTCCAGTTCGTTGACGTATGCCTTGCTCAAATGCTTGCTACCAAAACCGTCAATCAGCAGATTGACCGATACATTACGTTGCACCGCTTGTTTCAGCGCATTCCCGATTTGGAGGCCGACGTTGTCAATTGCATAGATGTAGAACTGTAAAAATATCTCGTGTTTCGCGTTTTTAATGGCCAATAGCAGAGAGGGGAAGTATTCACTGCCGTTGCGTAAAAGGGTGATGTGATTGCCGCGCGTGTAGTGCATTTTATTTGTCCGGGCTACGTACCAGTGTCGCGGACAGTACCGCATGGTCGGATAGCTTGAAGAAATGGGTGCCTGAATTGACTGCTACATGCTTGATGTGAAAGCCGCGGGAATAGATGCGGTCTAGCCTTAATAGCGGTAGCCAGGATGGGAAGCTACGTGCCGGCTTTCCGGTGTGCTGCTGAAATACTTCATGCAGATTTAATTGCTGGGCGAAACTCCTGCCGGAACGCAAGCTCCAGTCATTAAAATCGCCGGCAATGATCAGTGGTTCATTGGTTGGAATGTGGTTGTGAATGTAATTGGCTACATGGGAGAGCTGTTGGTGCCGCCAACGAGCGAATAAACCCAAGTGCAGGCAAATGGTGTGCAAAGGGCTATCCCAATTAGGTGGGCTGATGATGCTGTGCAGCATGCCTCGATCTTCGATACTGTGCGCTGAAATGTCGATATTGCTATTTTTAATGATGGGGAATTTTGACAGCAGGGCATTGCCGTGATGACCGGCAGGGTAGATTGAATTTTTTACATAGGAATAATCTGTCCAAACTTGATCCGCCAGATATTCCATTTGACCGGCACTTGGCCATGCGTTGAAGCGTTTGCTATGCGTATGATGCACATTACGCACTTCCTGCAGGAATACGATATCGGCATTGAGATTTCGCAGTAAATCACGTTGATGTTGCAGTGAAAAACTGGCATTAAAATGGGTCATGCCTTTGTGGATGTTGAATGTTGCAACGCGCAGGGTGTTATGCACAGTAACTTTACTTTAAACTATAGCGGAGGTTAATGATAAAAAGAGTAATCTTCAGCGCCATTGGTGATATTGATGCTACCGATCCAGTACTGGTAGCACTCGCGAATCGCATACAGGAATACCTGCTTGTTTTTCTTGAGCTGGATGAATGGTCGTTGTCATATGGAAACTGGGTGTTTTGTTATACGAGTGCTGATGTCGATATCCTTTTTAACCAATTGTTTCATGTCATCACGAGTATTTCACCATTGCCCTTGTATGCGGCATCCCCAACAAAACGTCTTACGCGTTGGGCATTCAGTTGACTGAATGGTGTGTCGAGTCGAGAAAATGACTTGAACAGCAAGTTCAAGAAAGGCAATGTGTGCGTGCCGCAGTCTTGTATCGTCGCGTGCAAATGGGGTTGTTTTTTGAGTAGCAGCGTGCCGCGATGCATATTGAATGCAGTATAAGTGCCAAGATTGCCTAGCACGCCGATGGTGCCGGCAATCATACGGCTGGCACAGTAATCGCCAGCATTGCCTTCAATGAGGATTAAGCCGCGGCGCATCTGGTCGCCCACGCGGTCACCTGCGTTTCCTTTTACAATCACTGTACCGCCTAACATCCCTTTGCGAGAGCCGTCTGTACCCGCGCCCAGGAAATCTCCAGTATTGCCATGAATCGTGATTAAGCCGCTACGCATTGAGCAGGCGACAAACGCTGCTGTATTGCCTTTGCAGTCGATTTTGCCGTTTTTGAGGTGATATCCTAAATATGCGCCGGCATCGCCCTCAACGGTAATCTGCCCGCTGGTCATGTTAGCGCCGATATAGTCGAGTTTGTCAGTAGCATTCTGAAAAATGATGTGCTCACAATCATTGCCGCTGATGTGAAATAACTCACCTGCTGTGACGGAGCTGTTGCCGTATTCTAAGTTGATTTTCGCGATGTCTTGCGCCGACTTTCCTGCCAGTGTATTAGGTGTAAGCGGGCTGCAATTGACAGAGAATTGTGGCGTTTGTTTTAATTTAAAAGTGAGTGCGCTCATGATTGGCTGCTATTCAAAATATCACGCAGTTTGAAAAGGTGTGGACCTAGCTTGCCGCCATAATTACCAGCTGAGATGCGTTTTACCCCGCTCGCTTCACCCAATTGGCAAATGGCTTCTATCCCCACTTTCATGGAGCGCGCGATATCTTCAAAGGTTAAACCATCAATCACGATTTCCATTACGCTTTCAATTTCGGGGGATAGTTCGCTATGGGTTACGCCCTTTAGGGTCGGGCAGAATGCATCGTTGGTGGATGCGAACATGGTTTTGTATTGACTGCCGACTTTTGAGCCAGAACGCACTACACCGCCTGGAAATGGCATGATGACATTGCGAATCTGCTTCATGGCCTCGATTGCGGTTTCGGCTGCAGCCAGTGCTTCTGGCTGTGAAGTCGCTAAAATCAAAAAGTTGCCACCACCAATGGCACGCACCATGCCCGTGGTTTCCTCTGTCAGAAATTCACCATCCATCACAGGAATACGCCAGTAGCGTTTGCCATCAATCAGCTTTGAGGTTTGGAAGCCATCACCGAAATAGCGCAGATGTTTACCTAGGCTGATTTTGTCCTCAGAATCAATGCCTGCAAAAGCCGCAGCTGTCGGGCAGGTGAGGATACATTGCCCCATGCGGGTTTCCAGTTGTTGCATCAACACTTTGCTGCCCATAGCGAACATCAGGATGCTGATGCCAGGTCTTCCATCTGGTGTCTCTTCTGCAGACATTTCGCGCTCGATGCCCGCTTCAACGCCACAACCAATGACGGAAGTTGCAAAGCCGGTCATGGCATTAGCGGCGTTGTAAGCCCATTTGTGATTTTGAGCGGTAATAATGACCCTTGTGCCACGCATATTGAATGCTTCAGCAAAGGTATCGTCGATTTGTATGCCGTTAATGATCATGATTTTTTCTGGTTTGTAATGATTTTTCCACGGCCGTCGTCACTGATTTCATCGTCAGCAATCTTAAAGTTGCCAACTTGCATGGTCAGGTATTTGTCGAAGTAGCTTTGCAGGTCTTTCTCTATGGTGGTGTCGAACGATGGTTTTGCCGTGTGTGTTGCGCCCCATACCACTTTGCTGACTTTGCCGTCTTTTACGACCAGTTCGCCATTTTTGAATACATAATCAGGTTTGGCAAACATGGCCTCGCGGTCCGGTTGATCTGTGTAAACGGTGATGTCCGCTTGAGCGCCAAATCCAAGATGTCCGCAGTCATTCAGGCCAATCAGTTTCGCAGCACCGGCGCGTGTCATGATGGCAATCTCGTATAGAGTATATTCACGTTCCAGGCTGGTGAGGTTGCTCATTGCCTGCGCATCTAAATTCAGCTTGGCGAAGGCATCGTTTCTGAAGGTCTTATCCATTAACAGGCGGATCAGATGCGGATAGCTCGTGAATGGCGCACCGTTGGGGTGATCGGTGGTTAAGAAGATGCGCCATGGGTCTTCTACGCTTAAGAATAGCTCAAGGCCAATCGCCCATTGCAATGCGTTCACGTAATTCTGGTCGCGATATTTGAATGGCACCACGCCACAGCCGGCATCGCACTCGATGTCCATGATCACTGATTTTTTCGGGTTGGCATGTTTGGCATTGAGGTGCTGCATCATGGTATCACCGGAAGCCGTCACGGTCTGGTTGAACAGAATCTGGCCGACATCTGCTGTGATATGTTTGTTCTTATTCAATGCTTCAGCGATCTGCGCCGCAGCAGATGAGAATTTCTTGTCACCCTCAGTGCCGTAACTGTGAAACTGAATGTGTGTCAGGTGCATTGGCAAGCCGTCGCTTGCGCCCATGGTATTCAGCGTGGTTTCAAAGTTACCAGCGACGCCCAAATTGTTGCAGTGTACATGCAGGGGCTTTGCAATCCCCAGTTCGTGTACGGCACGGCTCAGACGTTGTAGAATCTCGCGTGGGGAGACTTGGTAATGCACGTTGTTCTCATCCAAATCCTGCTTGCGCTGATTGAATTTGAACGCGTTGATGCCGCCAGGATTGACCACTTTGATGCCAATCGCCTGAGTGGCATGCAGTATCCATGCGACATAGTCATTGATGGTTTTTTGGTCTGCTTTCTGGCTAATCAGTCGCAGGAAATAGTCATCATTCCCCAGCATGGCGTAACCACCCTTATCAATCATGGGGGTGTCGCCCATTTCCAAGTGCGCCTGACGTGCATTTGCCGGTAATATGGCAGGTTCGAATGCAGCGGTATAGCCCATTTCAATGTATCTAAATCCTGTATCGGTGGCGCTGGGCACTGCGTGATGGCTGCAATGTGGCGTGCAGATATGTACTTCATGATCGGTTGAATTCTTGATTTCCTGCAGCTGTTTCTGTTGATACTCTGGCAACATCATTCGGGCGATGTTCATCTTGCCACCACCGATGTGGCTGTGCATATCAATCGCACCCGCCATCACGACCTTTCCTTTGAGGTCATAGGTCTGGCTGATTTTTGCCTCATCCATTGGTTTGGGAACGATGCGCCCTTGATGGATGTAGATATCTTCCACCACGCCATCTTTGACATGGGCTGGGTCATAAATCCTGCCATTTTTCAGTAGGGTAATCATGCTTTATACATACTCACCTTAATCTAGGCTCACTTTAAATCAGCGCTTACTTTTCAACACTTGAAAGTGCCGCTTCAATTTGGTGAATTACATCGCTCAATTTAGGCAGTTGGCTATCACGTAACTTTTTCAATGGCAGCGTGATTGAGCTATCCAGTCGGAACATCAGTCCGATATGGTCAATGCCCGGAACACCCACCGGAATGAACACCTCCGGCTGGCGCTCAAATTTTGTAGCAGGGTGGCCAATGACAATGGTCGGCGCGGTTGTTGCAGGCGGTGAATGTGGATTAAAGGTGCTGACCCACAGCAAGGCATCGCTGCTACTTGCTAATTTGTCGGTTGATAAATGATAGGTGTCATATTCCGGCTTGCCATCTACATAACGGTTTCTGGTTGGGTAGCCACTTAGCCAGGTGCTGGTGTTGTTGACAGAAGAGTCACCATCGCCGGAGTTAAGCGGTAGGCCAGCTGCGCGTGTGCTTTCGTTCAGCAGGTTAATGAGCTGAGTGATGCTTTGAATCGTTAATTCAGCATGTGAGAATTTAAAACTGCTGGCTGACCAAACAATCACGGCATATTTTGCCGCTTTTAATTGATTTACCAAAGCCATTAGTGTGGCAACACTCACGCCACCCGCAGATTCTTCTTTGATTTTTTTGTTATTTAACTTGTTGTTTAATAGGGCATTAAGCGCGTTGATGATTTCGGGAAGTTTGTCTGCGTTCGCATCAATCACGGTGGGCGCTGTGCCGTTTGGTGAAGTGCCAGCTTTGGTTTTTTCTGCGGGAACACCCAGGTAAATGACTTCTGGCGTTGGTTTGTGGAACAGGCTTTCAGTGTTCCAAACCGCTTTCTCAAAAAAGCGGGGGTGGCTGGTGGCGATGTCAGTACCAATGGCCAGAATCACATCGGCGCGATTTTTTACTTCAGCTAGTGTGGTGGTGAGCCAACCGTCATTTTGCATGGTTAAGGTGTTGCGCACGGTCGAGTCGCTGTGCATGTGGTCTAGTGTGGCGTTGGTTTTTTCTGCCAAATGCATCAGCGAACGCATGCCTTGCACCTCGGTGCCCAATCCTGCAAATAGTGCTGATTTGCTATTACTTAGCAGGTGGGCGGCCGCCTTGATTGCGGTGTCCAGATTACATGGCTTGCCAGCTAGGGTGGGTGATGCACCAATATTGTCATTAAAAGACTGCTCAAAGAATTGAATCGCTTTGCTGCAGCCATTTTTCACATTAACAGCAGTCTCGGCGTTGGGTATTATGTCGTCGCATAACAAGCCGCAAGCAGGGCAGGTGGTGGTGGTTGGTAGGGTGGAGTTTGAGAGATTACTCATGTGGATGTCAGTATGCGCTTTCAGCCATTCTAATCATAATTTACCGGTACCATACCATAAAAAGCTGGTTTATTTTAAGCGTTAAATAACGGAGTTTTTATACCTTTACCTAGAATTGCCGTAGGTCTTTATCATAAATTGGCGGTTTCTAGTAATAAACGCACTTATGTGCTGAGATACCTTAAAAGTCGGTTTATTTTAAGTGCCAAAAATGGTATTTTATCGCCTTTTCAATGTGTTAACTTTAAATGGAGTAATTATGGCTGTTCAACGTACGCTTTCTATCATCAAACCTGATGCAGTTGCAAAAAATGTCATCGGGAAAATCTACACACGTTTTGAAAACGCTGGTTTGAAAATTGTGGCTGCAAAAATGGCGCAATTGACACAAGCTGAAGCTGAAGGTTTCTACGCTGTGCATAAAGAGCGTCCTTTCTTTGCTGATTTGGTTAAGTTCATGGTTTCTGGCCCAGTGATGATTCAGGCGTTAGAGGGCGAAAATGCGGTACAGGTTAACCGTGATTTGATGGGCGCAACTAACCCTAAAGAGGCTGCTGCAGGGACTATCCGCGCTGACTTTGCTGAAAGCATTGACGCTAATGCAGTGCATGGTTCAGATTCAGCTGAGAATGCGGCGATCGAAATCAAATACTTCTTTGGTTAATAATCCAATCTTCGTCATTATGCTTTGTTGCTTACAAAAAATGATTTCCTTACATACTATCTGTATGCCGCGTCATCATTTTTTGTGCGCGCCTAGCCTAATTTAGAAGCTTGAATTATTTAGATGGGCTTACCGTATTTCTAAGAATACCTAAAAAATGCTTAATTCGAGATGCAATGTCAGGCGCACGGAACACAGAAGCGAGAAAACCAACGTAGTGTTTCGGCGTAGGCTAATATCGCGAAGCGATGTTAAGCGTAGCGGCCAGAGCCACAGTATGTGGTTATACGGCGAGGTTGCGAGTACCACGCAACGCAGCAGTGCGCTCAAAGTAAGTGTTTTGGAGGTGCTCTTTGGTTAATCTGCTCAACTTTAATCAGCCCCAACTCGCTCAGTGGTTCGTGGAGCATGGCGAAAAGCCATTTCGCGCCAAGCAGTTGATGCGGTGGATGCACCATTTTGGGGTGCATGATTTTGAGCAGATGACCGATATTGCTAAAAGTCTGCGCGAGAAACTTGCAAAAGAGGCAGAGATTGTTCTGCCTATCGTGCAGCATGAACAAATATCCAATGATGGAACTCGCAAGTGGTTGATTGGCGCCGATGCTGCCAATAGCATCGAGACAGTGTTTATTCCTGAAGATGATCGTGGCACTTTGTGTGTTTCGAGTCAGGTGGGCTGTGCGCTGGAGTGTACGTTCTGTTCGACTGGGCGTCAGGGTTTTAACCGTAACCTGAGTGTCTCTGAAATCATTGGTCAGTTGGCCATTGCCGACAAGTCACTACGCCAGGAGGCGGGCTATGATATGCTGTCTGCCAATGACCGTATCATCAGTAATGTGGTGATGATGGGCATGGGTGAGCCCTTGGCTAATTACGATAATGTTGTGACTGCCATGCAGATCATGTTGGATGACAGTGCGTATGGACTGAGTCGCCGCCGAGTGACGCTATCAACCAGCGGGCTGGTGCCAGCGATGGATAGGCTGAAAGAAGATTGCCCTGTAGCATTGGCCGTATCGCTACATGCGCCCAATGATGCGCTACGTGATGTGATTGTGCCCATCAACAAAAAATATCCGCTTAAAGAATTGATGGCGGCATGTCATCGCTACCTTGAGAAAGCACCGCGTGATTTCGTCACGTTTGAATATGTGATGCTGGATGAGGTGAATGATACCGTTGAGCATGCACATCAATTGCTGGAATTGGTCAAAAATGTTCCATGTAAATTTAATTTAATTCCGTTCAATCCTTTTCCTAATAGTGGTTACGATGCATCGAGACCTAGTCATATACGCGTGTTTCGTGATATTTTGATGCAGGCGGGGCATGTGGTGACCATTCGCAAGACGCGAGGCGAGGATATTGATGCTGCTTGTGGTCAGTTGGCAGGTAAGGTGTTGGATAAAACAAAACGCAGCTCTAAATACATTGCAATTGAGGCTGTTGAATGAATAAAACGAAAATGAGAGACTTTTTCTTGGTTGTTCAAATTGAGCACGCAGTTGGCAATGACGGTGAGGTCTTGTTTGTAGGTCAGAGCGAGCGTTAGTGATGGTGACGGCAGAGGATAGAGATGCAGCTGAGCAACCCATAGGTCAGGCGCAATCATTGGCGCCATTAGGCGAGGTGTTGTTGTCGGCGAGGCTGGCAAAAAAACTCTCGCTGAAAGATGTTTCTGATAGCCTGCGTTATAGCGTACGTCAAATCGAGGCGCTGGAGAATAATGATTTTTCAACCTTGCCAGAACCGATGATCACGCGAGGTTTTATCAGAAATTATGCCCGCTATTTGGCTTTAGATGCGGAACCCCTATTGGCGAGCTACCGTGTTTGTGTGCCTGATGTTTTACATCATGAGGTTTCGGTTAAGTCCACGGTGAAAGGAGTGAGTTTCACTCGTGAAAGCCAGCCATGGATACGGTATATTTTATTAAGTAGTATCGTGGTGGTGTTTTTGATTGCATGGTTATTTTATGTAAACAATCCCCCTAAACCAGCCGATTCTGATGTTCCACAAGTGGCCCCACCTCCTAAAGCGATAGCTGAGCCGATGCCAGCCGCTGAAATGCAACTGCCTGAACCGGCGCTACCGATGGCGGAGCGCATGGCTACAGAAGCAACGGTTGAAACAAATCAGGCGAACGCCCAGGGTGAGTCCGTGTCATCTAACGCTACAGAGGTTGTTTCTGAGGGCATTCAGCCAGTGGCATCGGCAGTAAGTAGAAAAGATACGCTCCCTGCTACTCAAACAGCGCAAATGCCAAGCCAATCTGCCCAGGAATCAGATATTTCGGCAGATCAGCCACCTTTAGATCTGGCTAGGGATGTGGTGAAAAAGAAAGTGAGCATTTCTGTTACGGAAAAGACCTGGGTTAGCGTTACAGATAGTTCAGGTAAAGTTGTGTTGGAAAAAATGCTTGTAGCTGGCTCGATGGAGAACTTTGACGCGACACCACCACTCAATGTGGTGGTGGGAAATGCAAAGGCGACAAAACTTACGTTTGCCACGCAGTCGGTTGATTTAACGACCCCAGCAGGAAGCAATGTTGCACGTTTGCGCTTGGAGTAGAGGTTGAGTTTGTCTATCAAAAGTCATCCACGTCATACCCTTCAGGTGATGGTTGGTCATGTACCTGTGGGCGGGGGGCTTGCTGGTACACAGCCGGCGCCTGTGGTCGTGCAGAGCATGACGAATACCGATACAGCTGATGCGGAATCGACCATTAAGCAGGTTTATGAATTGTGGCAGGCGGGGTCTGAGGTAGTGCGTATCACGGTCAATTCGCCAGAAGCGGCCGCACAAGTAGGTAAGATACGCCGTGGTTTGGATGCATTAGGTTGCAATGTGCCATTAGTGGGAGATTTCCATTTCAACGGGCATAAGTTGCTGGCTGCCTATCCTGATTGCGCGGAAGCCTTGGCAAAGTACCGTATTAACCCGGGCAACGTGGGTAAGGGCTCTAAGCGTGACGAGCAGTTTTTCGCCATGATTGAGGCGGCAATCCGTTATAAAAAAGCGGTGCGTATCGGGGTGAATTGGGGGAGTCTGGATCAGGCAAAAATGGCGCAAATGATGGATGATAATGCTAAATCGGCTCATCCGTTGTCGGCCGATGCGCTCATGCGAGAAGCCCTAATTCAGTCTGCTTTAGAGAGCGCTCAGCAGGCCGTAGATATTGGTCTGTCGCCGAATCAGATTATTATTTCCTGCAAAGTTAGCGATGTGCAGGATTTAGTCAGCGTTTACTCTGATCTTGCAGATCGTTGCGATTATCCACTTCATTTGGGGCTGACAGAGGCTGGAATGGGATCGAAAGGTATTGTGGCCTCTACCGCGGCATTGGCGATATTGTTGCAACAGGGAATTGGCAATACCATACGCGTTTCATTGACCCCTGAGCCGAATGAGTCTCGAACTAAAGAGGTGGTAGTCGCACAAGAGATTTTGCAGACTATGGGGCTTCGTTCTTTCACACCTTTAGTCACTGCTTGCCCAGGTTGTGGTCGTACAACTTCAACCTATTTCCAAGAGCTGGCGATGCAGATTCAGAGCTATCTGCGCCATCAGATGCCTGTCTGGCGCAATCAATATGCAGGAGTGGAGAATATGAGTGTGGCGGTGATGGGCTGTGTGGTCAATGGGCCCGGTGAGTCCAAGCTTGCCAATGTAGGCATCAGCCTTCCTGGAACCGGTGAAATTCCCGTTGCCCCAGTGTATGTCGATGGTGAGAAGACGGTGACCTTGAAAGGTGATCACGTCGCTCAAGAGTTTCAAGCGATTATCGAGGCGTATGTGCAAAAGAACTATGCTGAAGGTGGCAGGCTAAGGGTGGTTTCTGCTACAAAAACCATTTCAATTCAATCAGTTGGATAGAATTTAAAATTTCATGAGTAATAAATTTCAAAGTATTAAAGGCTTTTATGACATTTTGCCTGAAGCGACCCCACTTTGGTTCAAGTTGGAAGATACGGCACGGCGGGTGTTGGCCCAGTATGGGTATCAGAATATCCGCATGCCATTGGTTGAGCCGACTGAGCTCTATGTGCGTAGTGTGGGAGAGCACACCGACATTGTAGAAAAAGAGATGTATGCGTGGGAGGATGCACTTAATGGCGATAAACTGGCCTTGCGTCCAGAGGGTACGGCGGGGTGTGTACGCGCTGTGGTGGAGCATAATTTGACCTACAATGGGCCGCAGCGGCTGTGGTATAGCGGCGCCATGTTCAGGCATGAGAACGTGCAAAAAGGCCGTCAGCGCCAGTTTCATCAGATTGGCGTCGAAGCCTTCGGCTTCGATACACCAGAGGTGGATGCTGAGCAAATCGTAATGCTGTCTAGGCTATGGTCTGCATTGGGTATTGAAGACGTAGTGCTGCAAATTAACAGTATTGGTGATGCACATGAGCGTTTGGAGTATCGAAATCGACTGATTGCTTATTTTGAGCAGCATATGGACTTGTTGGATGAAGATGCAAAACGTCGGCTACATTCTAATCCGCTTCGTATTTTGGATACTAAGAATCCTCGCATGCAAGCGATGTGTGAAGCAGCGCCGAAGTTGATCGATAGTCTGGGTGATGAAAGCCGATCACATTTTGAAGGCTTGTGTCAGTATCTGAGTGATGCAGGGGTTGGTTATCAAGTGAATCCACGTTTGGTGCGAGGACTAGATTACTATAATCGAACCGTATTTGAATGGGTCACCACTAAGCTGGGTTCACAGGGTACGATTGCTGGGGGAGGTCGCTATGATGGGCTAGTCGAGCGCTTAGGTGGGAAGCCTACACCAGCCTGTGGTTTTGGCATTGGCTTAGAGCGTGTCTTTTTGTTGATGCAAGAGTACGGCGTAGTTGCGCAAGAGGTGCCCGATCTTTACCTGGTCAACGTTGGAGAACTTGCTGAGAAGCAGGCATTCGTGATTGCGGAGTCGCTACGCAAACATGGTTTGAGCGTGGTGTTGCATGCTGGTGGAGGTAGCTTTAAATCACAAATGAAAAAAGCGGACAGAAGTGGCGCACGTTATGCCGCCATTCTGGGAGATGATGAAGTGCAGGCGAATCAGATTGCCTTGAAGCCCTTGTTGCAGGCGGGTGAGCAGATAACGTGTAGCATAAATGATGCAGTGAAACTGGTAAAGACTTAATGCATAAAGTTTGTGCTGAGCTTTTGATGATCTCTGTGCCTTTAAAATAATCGTGACTGATATTCTTAACATTAATCATCTGGTCATTACGCCTAAAAAACAGCCGGAACGCTGTTTGGTGAAAGCGGTATCGTTTGCACTGAGAGCAGGACAAACCACATGTATTGTTGGAGAGTCGGGCAGTGGTAAGAGCCTGACTGCTTTGAGCATCATGGGCTTGCTGTCGGAGCAGTTGCAGGCAAGTGGAAGCATTCAGTTTCACGGGCAGGAGCTGATGTCTTTGGACAATCAGGCATTGCAGCATATCCGTGGTGCTAAGATCGGGATGATCTTTCAAGAGCCGATGACTGCTTTGAACCCCGTTTTGACGGTAGGTTATCAGATCGGCGAAAGCCTCACTGCGCATCTAGGGCTCAAAGGCGATGCATTGAGAGCCAAGGTTGCTCATTTGCTGGAAATGGTGGGCATTCCGGCAGGAAGGGCGAATAGTTATCCGGATGAGTTGTCTGGCGGGCAGCGTCAGCGGGTGATGATTGCAATGAGTATCGCTTGCGAGCCAAGCCTTCTGATTGCAGATGAACCAACAACGGCTCTGGATGTGACCGTGCAGGCACAGATATTGAAATTGCTGGATGAGTTGAAAGTTCGCATGAATATGGCGATGTTGTTCATTACACATGACTTTGGCGTAGTGGCGGATATCGCTGATCATGTGTTGGTGATGTTTAGGGGTGAGGTGGTTGAGACTGGTACCAAGGAAGAGGTGTTAGGTAATCCGAAGCATCCCTATACCCAAGCTTTGCTGGCCTGCGTGCCGGATGCCGAGGGGAGAAAAACACTGAAGCCCATCGATTATAGCTGGCTGGAGGCTAGTGCATGAGCGAGTGGATCTTGCAAGCAAACCATCTAGTCAAGACTTATCAGCAGCGTAGCGGCAAGTTTGGATTTAGTACGACACGGGTGAGAGCGTTGGATGATGTGAGTGTCCGTTTGCAATCAGGGACGACGCTTGCCGTGGTAGGCGAATCTGGTAGTGGTAAATCCACCTTGGCACGTTGTCTGTTACAATTGCATCCCTTGGACGAAGGGGAGGTGCTATTTGCGGGCCAGGATTTGGCTAAGCTTGATGCGGCCAGCTTGCGTTCGGTACGTAAAAATTTGCAGATGGTTTTTCAAGATCCCTTTGCTTCGTTGAATCCGCGCATGCGGGTGGGCGAGCTAGTGGGGGAGGGCTTGTTGATTCATGATATGGGAAGTCGTACCGAGCAGCAGCGCAAAGTTATCGCTATGCTTAAACGGGTAGGATTGGGCGAAGCTGATATGCAGAAGTATCCGCACGAGTTCTCAGGTGGTCAGCGGCAGCGTATTGGAATTGCCCGGGCACTTGTGTTGCATCCCCAAGTGGTCGTGTGTGATGAACCGGTGTCTGCATTGGATGTTTCTATACAAGCGCAGATATTGCTGTTGCTAAAAGAGTTACAGCAGGAAATGGCATTAAGTTATATATTTATCAGCCATGATTTGAGGGTGGTGAGACATATCGCAGACGATATTGTTGTTATGCACCATGGCAAGGTTGTTGAGCAGGGTAAAGTGGCTGAAATCTATGATCAGCCACAACATGATTACACTAAGCAGCTACTAGCAGCCATTCCAGGAAAGGGCGCTGCGAATGGCTGTGCGTGAATGATTATGTTAGTGAGCGAGTTAGTGATTTTTAGAATTTAAGCAGTTGAATTGAACCAATAGGATAAAACATGGCATACGATTTAGAAGAACAAGAGCAGTTAGATGAATTAAAAGCATGGTGGAAGGCTAATGGCAAGTGGGTGACCAATGTCTTGGTGGGCGCGCTTGTGGCATTTGCAGCTTATCAAGGTTGGCATACCTATCAGAGTAAGCAATCCAATGAGGCTTCGACCGAATTCCAAGCATTGCAAGTCGTGGGTGAAAAAGACTTGAAGGCGATTCAGGCTAAGTCGGCTGTGTTGATGGATAAGTATTCGTCAACACCTTATGCCGCTCGTGCTGCGATTTTGGCTGCTAAGGCTAATTATCAGGCAAAAGAGGTTAAAAGTGCTAAAGCTCAACTGGAGTGGGCGGCCAAGAATGCCACAGAAAGTTCAGTGAGCGCGATTGCCACGCTTCAGTTAGCCAACATTCTGGCTGAAGAGAAAGATTATGAGGGCGCGTTAAAGCTACTTGATCATACGCATGATGCTGGGTTTGATGGTTTGTTTTCAGATTTGAAAGGTGACGTGTTGCTGGCACTAGGAAAGAAAGCAGAGGCGAAATCGGCCTACGAATACGCCTTGACTAAACTGGAGTCATCCGGCAAATATCGCGCATTGACTCAGCAGAAGCTGGATGCACTAGGTTAGTGAGTGCAGGGCAGATTGAGAATCGGTTGTAGTGACCGTTTACCAGCCTTTATAGTGGATAGAACTCGCCAAGATGACGTCATTTAAAACACTCTTTAGTACAGCACGATGCACATGGATGGCGTTGCTAGCCGTGTTTACACTATCGGCCTGCACTACTATCACCGATCTTCATAAAGATGTTTCTGAGCGCATCTTTGGGGCAGAGCCAGCTAATCCTCCTGAGGCGTTGACTGAGATTAAGCAAACTGCCAGTGCTAAGCTACTGTGGCAATCCAAGGCTGGCGAGGCAGGCGCTTATGATTTTACTCCTGCACTCGAGGCTGGTTATGCTTACCTCACCAGTGCTGAGGGTGAGCTTGCCAAGTTGGATGTGAGCAGTGGTAGTCAGGTTTGGCGTGTCAGTGTGGGTGAGAAAGTAACGGGTGGGGTCGGTGTTGGCGGGAGTTTGGTGCTGGTCGGCACGCATCAGGGTGCTGTATATGCTTATGATGTTTCCGGTAAGCTACAGTGGAAGTCAAAACTCAATAGCGAAGTGTTGAGTGCGCCTAAATATTTTGATGGTATGATCATTGTGCGTACGGGTGATAGCCGTATTTATGGCATCAATGCTAATGATGGCAGCCGTAAATGGGTCTACGACAGAACGACGCCAGCACTGACACTGCGTAGCAGCGCAGGGGTGGTGGTTGATGGGGGTGCTGTTTATGCCGGATTCGCTGGTGGAAAGTTGGCAGCGATTCGTGCTGATAATGGCAAGGTACTATGGGAAGCTTCGGTTGCTCAGCCCAAAGGCGTCACGGAAATCGAGCGTATCGCAGATATCACTAGCTTACCTTTTGTAGACGGTCCATTGGTTTATGCGGTCGCTTATCAAGGTCGGGTGGCGGCAGTAGATCGTACGAATGGTCGTGTGGTGTGGAATCGTGATATTTCTAGTCTTACCGGTCTGAGCGCTGAAGATGCACGCATTTTTGTATCTCATGCTATGGGCTCAGTCTATGCGCTTGACTACACTACAGGTAAAACATTCTGGCGCCAAGGCGACTTAAAGAATCGTCAGTTGACAGCACCAGTGCCGATGGGTAACTGGATCGCCGTTGGCGACTTAGAGGGGTATGTGCATTTCTTAAGTCGGGAAGATGGTTCTTTTTCGGCCAGAATTAAGGCTGCCGATAGTCCGATTTTGCCGCAAATGACGTTGGTAAGCGCTAATACGCTGCTAGCTCAATCTCGTCATGGCGGCATTTACGCGATACAAATCAAATGATCGCCAGCCCAAGTGTTTTTTAGAAGGCTTACATGATACCCACCATTGTTTTGGTTGGCCGCCCTAATGTCGGCAAATCAACCTTATTTAACCGTTTAACAAAAACCAGAGATGCTCTGGTAGCAGACTTCCCTGGATTAACGCGTGATCGTCACTATGGTCGTGGTATAGGGGCTAGCCAGCCTTATTTGGTCGTGGATACGGGCGGTTTCGAACCTAATACTGATAATGGCATCCTTAAAGCGATGGCCAAGCAGACGCTGCAGGCGATCGATGAAGCGGACGCGATCATTTTCTTGGTTGATGGTCGCCAAGGGGTGACGCCGCAAGATATGGAAATTGCGAATCGTTTGCGAAGAAGCAGTTGCCCCGTGTTGTTAGCCGTCAATAAGACTGAAGGTATGCAAAAGGCGGTGGTGAGTGCCGATTTTCATGAGTTGGGTTTGGGTTATCCTTTGTCTATTTCGTCAGCTCATGGAGAGGGCGTTCGCGACATCATAGAGCTTGCGCTGGAGCATTTTAATGTAGAAAAGGATGCGCCAGTAACGGATTACACGGGTGGCAAAATACCTAAGGTAGCGATTGTCGGGCGCCCAAATGTCGGCAAATCCACTTTGGTCAATGCCTTGCTAGGCGAGGAGCGTGTGATTGCTTTTGATGAGCCAGGGACCACGCGCGACTCTATTCATATCGATTTAGAGAAGAATGGAAAACACTATACGCTGATTGATACCGCAGGTGTGCGAAAACGTGGCCGGATATTTGAGGCGATTGAGAAGTTTTCAGTCATCAAAACGATTCAGGCCATCGAGGAAGCCAATGTGGTGATTCTGGTGGTGGATGCGCAAGAAGGCATCACCGAGCAGGATGCACACGTGGCGGCTTATATCTTGGACGCTGGTCGCGCGCTGGTCGTGGGCATCAATAAATGGGATGGTTTGAAAGAGGATGAACGAGACTGGATCAAGCGTGAGATTGATCGTAAGTTACAGTTTCTAGATTTTGCCGAATTCCATTACATCTCAGCGTTACGAAAAAAAGGCCTTCCAGAATTGTTTAAGTCGGTTGATATCGCCTACAAGGCTGCATTTGCAAAACTGGCGACACCACAACTAACCCGCGTTCTGGCTGATGCGATACAGCAGCATCAGCCTCCTATCAGCAAAGGCATACGCCCTAAATTACGCTATGCCCACCAGGGAGGGAGCAATCCACCCGTTGTGGTAGTCCACGGGAGTCATGTGGATGGTGTAAAGGATTCTTACACGCGCTTCTTAGAAAAGACTTTTCGTCGAGCATTCCAGTTGTCTGGTACACCCTTACGTGTGCAGTATAAACAAGGCGACAACCCGTTTGCCGAGACCGAGGACAAACGTAAACCAGGCGAGGGTATTGTGAGCATGCGTAGACGCAAGACCGCGCAGCGAGCCGAGTTGAAAGCCAAAAAAGATGCTGAAGAAAAGGCGAGAAAGGCCAAGAAGCATTAGTGCCTTACATGACGCCTTGCTTCATAATCTAACTGTTCATGGACTTAATTTACGCCAATCAGCTTATCTGTAGCGAAACCAAGTGACTTGCATGTGAGGTGGGCGTTGTTTAATCGGGTAGGCGGGCTGATGCGTGCGTAAAAGTATCCAAAGGTAGGATTGTCTAGACCGTCATATTGTCTGATGTCGCGCATAACGCTGCGAGCTAGATGTGCGGTTTCATACCAAGTGTCCAAGTATCGGTTGGCGTCAAAACTTTCAATCTAAAAAAGCAGTTGAAACAGCAAGCTAGGCGCCAAGGGAAGTCGAGCAAGGCTTTTTCCTCACACTAGCTGGCGGAATTTAAACAGAGAATGAGTGGTCCTTAAGCGATTTCACGCGTTTCTAGGAATTTGATATCTGGATAGCGTTCTTGCGCCATTTGCAGATTTACGCGATTGGGTGCCAAATATACATAGTCATCAGCCCCATCAAGGGCCACGTTAAAGCCGTATTTGTCTGCAATCGCTTTTAGGTCGGAGTCATGGCCCCGTAGCCAGCGTGCGGTGTAGCAGTCGTATGGCTCAAATACCATGTCCACGCCGTACTCATGCTCTAAACGGTGGGCGACCACTTCGAACTGCAGCATGCCGACTGCGCCTAGAATCAGGTCGTTTGAAAGCAATGGACGGAATAGCTGGGCAGCACCTTCTTCGGCCAGTTGTTTCAGACCGATTTGTAGCTGTTTCATCTTCATCGGGTTCTTGATGCGCGCACGGCGGAAAAACTCAGGGGCAAATGAAGGAATACCAGTAAATTTGAGATTTTCACCTTCGGTGAACGTGTCCCCCAGTTTGACCGTGCCGTGATTGGGGATGCCGATAATATCACCAGAATACGCCTCATCCATGGTGGTGCGGTCTTGTGCCATAAAGGTGATGGCATTATTGATGCTCAAAGTTTTTCCAGAGGCGACTTGTTTGATTTTCATGCCTCGCTCAAAACGGCCAGAACAGACGCGCAGAAATGCAATACGGTCGCGGTGTTTTGGATCCATGTTGGCTTGGATTTTGAACACAAAACCAGAGAATTTTTCTTCATCTGCTGCCACAGGGCGGCTGGCCGTGTTGCGCGATTGAGGGGGTGGTGACAGATCCACCACGGCGTCCAGTAGAGATTGCACGCCAAAATTATTGATGGCAGAGCCAAAGAACACCGGTGTTTGTTTGCCGTCTAAGTAACGTGTTTTATCAAAGCTGTGTGATGCGCCGCGCACGAGCTCTACGTCAATACGTAAGTCATCAGCCTGAGTGCCTAATAGTTCGTCCAGACGTGGATTATCCAGACCTTTAATGGTTTCGGAAGTGCCTTTTTCTGCACGTGGGTCAAAGAATGAGACTTCATCGTTGTAAAGATGATAAACGCCGCGGAATGTTTTACCCATGCCGATGGGCCAAGTCATTGGCGCACATTCCATTCCGAGGGTGGTTTCAATTTCGTCTAATAGTTCGATGGGGAGGCGGCTTTCACGATCCAGCTTGTTGATGAATGTGATAATGGGCGTGTCACGCATACGGCAAACGTTGAGTAGCTTAATGGTTTGCGTTTCTACACCGTTCACCGAGTCAATCACCATCACCGCAGAGTCTACTGCTGTGAGCGTTCTGTAAGTGTCTTCGGAGAAGTCATCGTGGCCGGGTGTGTCGAGCAGGTTGATCATGTGCTCGCGATAAGGAAATTGCATCACGGATGAAGTCACCGAAATGCCGCGTTGTTTTTCCAGTTCCATCCAGTCCGAGGTGGCGTGGCGTGCTGCTTTGCGACCACGCACCTCACCGGCTACCTGAATGGCACCGCCAAACCAAAGCAGTTTTTCAGTCAGCGTGGTTTTGCCAGCATCCGGGTGGGAGATAATGGCAAAGGTGCGCCGGTGGGATATTTCATCGTGTAATGACATGGGTGATAGCGAGTATTGAAAATACAAAGGCAGCATTCTACCCGAAAATATTTAGATCTCAGTAATGCATGTCCATCCCAGGGTATGCCATCACAAAAAAAAACACGCAAGGCGGTGATTCGCCATCTGCAGTAGTTTAACAAAGGTCTCTATGGGTTTAAAACATGCTACCCAGCACAAACCCGATGACAATACCGACAATCAGCGCAATGGTCACCGCACGATAAGTCAGTACGTCTTTAGAATAGCCACGCCTGATCGCCACATAGGCGACCAGATAACCAACGGCGTTGAGCAGCCAGATGATGGAAAGGCTTAGCACCTTGACCAGCAATGGCCCGATGACTGGTACCAGCATGATCATACCCAGTAGCCATGCAAAAGCGTGTGAAGCAAAGGCAATAATCACCGCGCCTGCGGTGACCGCTTCAGCATGCCAACCAAAATGCCATGATACTGCAACTGCTAAACCCAGCAGCAGGGTGACTGGTAACATCCATTTCCAGGCGCCGCGTTTTGCTGGATCTTCGAGCACCTCTTCACTAAAAAGATGATGTGTATCAATGTCACCCGCCTTGACATCATCCTCATGCAGAAGCTTCATCGGTGTTGCTTCAGACTGCTGCAATCGGGATGACTTTGCTCGCTCTTGCCATGCTGTCCGCATAGTCGGCCATCTGATTGAAGTTGAGATATTGATAGATGTCCGCCGCATTGGTCAGCTTGTTGCCCACAGTTTCCAGATATTCTGCATGCGTAGGCATACGACCTAGTTTTGCACAAACGGCCGCCAGCTCTGCCGAACCTAGATAAACGCGCGTATCTTTACCCATGCGATTATCAAAGTTACGGGTACTGGTTGAGAATACCGTAGCCTTGTCCGCCACCCGCGCCTGATTGCCCATACAGAGAGAGCATCCGGGGATCTCCGTACGTGCGCCAGCCACGCCAAAGGTCGAATACACGCCTTCCTCACGTAGTTGCGCCTCATCCATGCGAGTTGGCGGTGCCACCCACAGGCGTGCAGGAATCCCACCTGCGCCTTCCAGCACTTTTGCTGCCGCACGATAGTGACCGATATTCGTCATGCAACTGCCGATGAACACTTCGTCGATCTTATCTCCCCCAACGGCAGACAGCGGTTTAATATCATCTGGATCATTTGGGCAAGCTACCAGTGGCTCTTTGATCTCGTTCAGGTTGATCTCAATGACATGCGCGTACTCCGCATCCGCATCGGGCTGTAGCAACTCCGGTTTCTCTAACCAAGCTTTCATGCTGGCGATACGGCGCTCCAAGGTGCGCGCGTCTTGATAGCCGTGATCAATCATATTTTGTAATAGCACAATGTTGGAATTCAGAAACTCGATTACCGGCGCTTTGTTCAATAACACTGTGCAACCATTGGCAGAGCGTTCGGCTGACGCATCCGCCAGCTCAAACGCCTGTTCTACTTTCAGATCAGGCAAGCCTTCTATTTCCAGCACACGCCCGTTGAACACGTTCTTTTTACCTTGTTTGCCTACGGTCAAAGTGCCTTCTTGAATGGCTGCATAAGGAATCGCATTCACGAGATCGCGCAGTGTGATGCCCGGCTGCATTTCACCTTTGAAACGTACCAGTACCGATTCCGGCATATCCAACGGCATCGCGCCTGTTGCGGCCGCAAACGCTACCAGACCTGATCCAGCAGGGAAAGAAATGCCGATTGGGAAACGCGTATGCGAATCCCCCCCAGTGCCAACTGTATCTGGCAGCACCATGCGATTCAACCATGAGTGGATTACGCCGTCACCCGGACGTAGGCTCACGCCGCCACGACTACTGATAAACTCAGGCAATGTATGCTGTAACTTGATATCGACTGGCTTAGGATATGCCGCAGTATGACAGAAACTCTGCATCACTAAGTCACTGCTAAAACCCAAGCATGCCAGCTCTTTTAATTCATCACGGGTCATACCGCCGGTGGTATCCTGAGAACCCACCGTGGTGGCTTTAGGCTCACAATAGGTCCCCGGGCGAACACCCGCCACACCACATGCACGCCCCACCATTTTTTGTGCCAGCGTATAGCCCTTGCCTGTATCTTTAGCAGGGGTTGGCTTGATAAAGCATGTCGTTTCAGCCAGCCCAAGCGCCTTGCGTGCATTGGCAGTCAAGCCGCGACCGATAATCAGAGGGATACGTCCACCCGCGCGCACCTCGTCTGGCATGGTCGATGGTGTCAGATTAAACGTAGCAATCACTTCACCCTGTGCATTCAACACTTCACCCGCATCTGGTTTAATGGTGATGATGTCACCCATTTGCATGTTTGAAACATCGCACTGAATGGGCAATGCCCCAGAATCTTCGGCAGTGTTAAAGAAGATAGGCGCAATCTTAGTGCCTAAAATTACCCCGCCCGTACGTTTATTGGGAATATTAGGAATATCCTCGCCCATGTGCCACTGCACTGAGTTGATGGCCGATTTGCGTGATGATCCGGTACCGACTACATCGCCCACGTAAGCCAAAGGCAAACCTTTCTGCTTTAAGGTCTCGATCGTTTTCAGTCCATCTGGCATTTTGTTCACCAGCATCGCTTTAGCGTGCTGCGGAATATCTGGACGGCTCCAAGCCTCTTGCGCAGGACTTAAGTCATCGGTATTGGTTTCGCCATCCACCTTAAACACCACGACTTTGATCTCATTGGCTAGTTTAGGCGCGTTAGTAAACCACTCTGCCGCTGCCCAAGATTCCATCAACTTCTTGGCATGGGGATTACCAGCTTTCATTTTTTCATCAACATCATGAAACGCGTCGAACATCAAAATTGTGCGAGACAATGCCTGCACGGCAACATCTGCCAGCGGCGTGTCCAGCAAGGTCACAAGCGCCTGCACGTTGTAGCCACCCAACATGGTGCCCAGCAACTGCACCGCTCTTTCTGCACTCATTAAAGGGGTAGTCACCTTACCATTCGCCACGTCTGATAAAAATGCGGCTTTCACATAGGCAGCCTGATCCACGCCAGCAGGGATGCGATTTTCAAGCAGATTGATTAACACAGCCTCCTCACCGGCTGGCGGGGATTTTAGCAACTCTATCAGTTGAGCAACCTGCTCGGCGGATAATGGTAATGGGGGTAAATTTTGTGAAGCACGTTCTTGCACGTGCGCAGCATAGGCTATTAGCATGGCAGTTTTTCTAGGTTAAAAAATAATGGATATTATAAAGGAAGCGCGGAGTAAGTATCCATGAACCACGTTGCGATTGTTGCAGCCATGTGAATTATTCCGTGCTTTTTTAACTGGTCAAATCGCTAACATGCTGACCCTAGAAAGGTATTCGCTAGTTAGTCACAAATAACTTGTTAGCAAAAGGCGTGCCGCAACTGCTGCCTTTGACTGACGCCTCGAATTTCTCCAGCAATGCGCTCTCGTAACCTTTGCCATGTTTTAACTCTAAGAAAGCGCGCACTTCGCTCGCATCAGCAAAACCATTCTTGTCTGTATCCATCGAAGTGACGTTATCTTCTACTGTTGGCCCCGTGTATTTGCCTGTTGCATCAACCAAGTAATCGAGCGCATCCTCTGCCTGTACCTGAGCAGTAAATAACGATCCAGCCAACAACATGAGTTTTAGTCGTTTTTGCATATCCATGCACCTTACTCCTTGCAATACTAGGGACTACAATACCTGTGATCAGTAGTAGAGTAAATAATTCAACTATTAAGACCTTTGCAAGAGTCTTCTAAAGTCGGAGTTTTAGTAAAAACCTCAAAAATCTGTCATTCTGAGCGTAGCGAATAATCCATGTAACTTGTTGATATTGATGGATTATTCGCTACGCTAAGAATGACGCTTCATCGTGATTGCTGTTAAAGTAAGAATAAAAATGTTACCGTGCAAGGCTTTTCTGTTATGCGACTTAACGCGCAATAGCGGTGATTTTTTTCCAATGTTGTGGCCCCAGTCGGTGTACGGATTCACCACGCGGCGTGACCGCTACAGTCACCGGCATATCGACTACCTCAAACTCGTAAATCGCCTCCATGCCCAAGTCTGCAAACGCCAGAACGCGGGATTTTTTAATGGCTTTACTCACCAAATATGCCGCACCGCCCACCGCAGTTAGATACACGGCCTGATGTTTCTGAATAGCGGCAATTGCCTCATCGCCACGCTCGGCTTTACCCACCATGCCTATCAACCCCGTTTCTGACAGCATTAATTCAGTGTAGTCATCCATTCTGGTGGCAGTGGTCGGACCAGCCGGACCAACCGCTTCATCGCGCACCGCGTCCACAGGGCCCACATAGTAAATGAATCGGTTATTAAGGTCGACTGGTAACGGCTCACCTTTTTTCAACATGGTGGCCATACGTTTGTGTGAGGCATCGCGACCTGTGAGCAGTTTGCCGCTGAGCAACAGCGTTTCGCCCACTTGCCAGGTGGCGATTTCTTCATGCGTGATAGCATCCAGATTGACCTGTCTTGACGAGCCACTTGCTTGCCACTGCACATCCGGATAGGCCGACCAATCCGGTGGAGCCAACTCCGCTACGCCTCGCCCATCCAGCTCGAAATGCACATGGCGTGTCGCTGCACAATTAGGAATAATCGCCACTGGTAAGCTCGCAGCATGTGTCGGATAGTCCAGGATCTTGACATCAAGCACGGTTGCTACCCCCCCCAATCCTTGCGCCCCGATGCCTAGATGATTCACTTTTTCAAATATCTCTAGACGCAGTTCTTCTAGCTTATTTTGTGCGCCTTTTGCTTTCAGCTCATGCATATCTATCGGTGCCATCAGGGATTCTTTCGCTAACAACATGGCTTTTTCTGCACTGCCTCCGATGCCGATGCCCAGTATTCCTGGAGGACACCAACCCGCCCCCATGGCGGGCACCACCTGCAATACCCAGTCTACGATGCTGTCATTGGGGTTCAACATGGCAAGCTGGGCTTTGTTTTCGCTGCCCCCTCCCTTGGCGGCAATACTGACCTCGACTTTATCACCAGCCACCAATGATACATGCACCACGGCGGGTGTATTGTCTTTGGTGTTGATACGCGTACCAGCCGGATCACTCACCATTGAGGCACGCAACTTGTTTTCTGGCAACAAATAGGCGCACCGCACCCCTTCATTGACCATCTGCTCGACATCCAATTGGGCGTCCCAGCGCACATTCATGCCCACTTTCACAAATGCCACTACGATGCCCGTATCCTGACAGAGCGGGCGTTTGCCTTCAGCACACATGCGGGAGTTAGTGAGAATCTGCGCTATCGCATCTTTGGCGGCTGGCGACTCTTCACGTTCATAGGCTGTTGCCAACGCATGGAGATAATCAGCAGGATGATAGTAAGAAATATACTGCAAGGCATCTGCAATGCTTTGTATGAAATCTTCTTGTTTAATGATCGTCATATGCGGGATTTTTGTGATGTATTCGTAGACGGCATTTTACGCTTTATTGCCGCCTTGGGTTAAAATAACGTTTTTATTCAATAAGGAAGCACCGAGCCTTGAGCCTGTGCCCCACAAGCCCTTTGTAGAAAGTTAAGCCATGCCACTTACCACTTTAAATGCGCTCTCTCCGCTGGATGGTCGCTATCAATCCAAACTGGATAACCTGCGCCCTTATTTTAGCGAATATGCGCTGATTAAACATCGTGCAAGGGTGGAAGTCGAGTGGCTTAAAGCACTTTCCGCCGCGCTGGAACTGAGTGAAATTGCCCCATTTAGCGCTGAAACTATTCAAGAAATGGATGCTGCCATTGCCAATTTCAGCGAGGATGATGCATCACAGGTCAAGGCGATTGAGTCGCGAACTAACCATGACGTGAAGGCGCTTGAATACTGGCTCAAGGAGAAATTTGACGGCAATCCTGAAGTCAAAAAAGCCAGCGAATTTATCCACTTCGCCTGCACTTCAGAAGATATTAACAACCTGTCACACGCCCTCATGCTGAAGAGCGCCCGCGACAACGTGATGCTACCGTTCCTGAATAACCTGATTGCACGCATGACCGAGTTGGCAAAAGCGCTGGCAGACCAACCCATGTTATCTCGCACACACGGCCAAACTGCCTCGCCCACCACCATGGGAAAGGAGCTGGCTAATGTGGTGTATCGCTTACAGCGTCAGCAAAAACAGCTTGCCAGCAATGAAATTCTGGGCAAGATCAACGGCGCGGTGGGTAACTTTAATGCGCACTTATCAGCCTACCCGAATTTTGACTGGGAAAGTCTTGCCAAACGATTTGTTGAATCACTGGGTCTCACATACAACCCTATGACCATCCAAATCGAGCCACACGACTACATGGCCGAACTGTATGACACACTCGCTCGTATCAACACGATTTTAATTGACATCAATCGTGATATCTGGGGTTACATCTCCATGGGATACTTTAAGCAAAAGGTCAAAGCGGGGGAGATCGGCTCTTCTACCATGCCGCATAAGGTAAACCCGATTGACTTCGAAAACTCAGAAGGCAATCTGGGCTTGGCTAATGCCGTGTTGCGCCACATGGCAGAAAAATTGCCCATTTCACGCTGGCAGCGTGATTTGACCGACTCAACCGTGTTGCGCAATATGGGCGTCGCCTTTGGCTACACGTTGCTAGGCTACGATTCCTGCCTGCGTGGCCTCAATAAGCTCGAAGTTAACCCTGTACGCCTGGCAGAAGATCTGGATAACAGTTGGGAAGTATTGGCAGAGCCAATCCAGACCGTAATGCGTCGCTATGGAATTGAAAACCCATACGAGCAGTTAAAAGAACTCACGCGAGGCAAAGGCGGCATCAATCAAACTTCATTGCATGCATTTGTTAACGAGCTGAATATCCCTGCCGATGCCAAACAGTATCTGCTTGCATTAACGCCAGCGACTTATATCGGCAAAGCGATTGAGCTCACCAAGCATATTTAGTATGCAAAAGATTCTAATCCTCTACTATTCCCAAGGCGGTGCCGTGCGCACAATGGCGCAACTGATTGCACGCGGTGTGGAGAGTGTGCAAGGAGCCAAAGCGCGTATTCGCACCGTGCCAAGAGTATCCGCTAATTGCGAAGCGACTGAGCCTGACATTCCTGCCAGTGGTGATCCCTATGTAGAGTTGCTGGATCTTGAGGAGTGTTGCGGTCTGGCACTTGGCAGTCCCACCCGCTTTGGCAATATGGCCGCTCCGATGAAGTATTTTCTGGACGGCACCACTGGTTTGTGGCTCAAGGGCGCACTGATAAATAAGCCAGCAGCGGTCTTCACTTCCAGTGGTTCTATGCATGGCGGTAATGAAAGCACTTTGCTCACCATGATGTTGCCTTTGATGCACCACGGCATGATCATGGTTGGACTGCCGTATTCAGAACCTGCATTATCAGCGACCACCTCTGGCGGCACCCCTTATGGCGCAAGCCACATCGGCGGCGCCATGGATGACAAGCCTATCAGCGAAGATGAGAAAAAGCTCTGCATCGCACTAGGTAAGCGCTTGGCTGAGACAGCTATCAAATTATCCCGATAATGACACTGATGAACCTAGCGGCCGAAGCAAGAAGATTTCTACGCAGTACACACAGTGGTCTACTTTCTACCCTATCATCCAAATTTGATGGTTATCCATTTGGCTCCGTCGCGCCATTTGTGCTTGGACATGACTGCCAGCCGGTCATCCTGATCAGCAGTATTGCCGAACATACCAAAAATATCGTCAGCAATGCTAAGGTTTCATTGCTCGTTTTTGCTGGCGCTGAAGATTTGCAAGCCAACGCGCGTTTAACACTACTTGGCGAAGCGATAAAAATCGAGAAAAACGATGCAGACCTAAAAGCAAGATATCTGCGCTATTTGCCGCAAGCAGCCAGCTACTTTGACATGCATGACTTTGCTTTTTACCGTATCAATATCAGTCAGGTACGCTATATTGGCGGTTTCGGCAAAATGAGCTGGATGTCCTCCAGTGAGCTATTGAGCCTGCCACCAGCAGATAATAACTTACTGGCAGGTCAGGAAACCTCCATCATCGCACACATGAATGCAGACCATATCGATAGCCTGATCGCTTATTGTCAATATTTCCACCAAATCAACGCCAGCACAGCCACCATGCTCGGCATTGATACCGATGGATTTGATGTTAGGGTCATTGATGCCGACACCACTAAAATCGTGCGCTTTGAATTTGACCGGCCCGTTCAGGATGCCCAATCTGCACGCGTGGCATTGGTGCAAATGTCTAAAGTAGCGAAGCGATAACATGGTAAGACAGCTACAACTAGGCGCATCCATCAGTCTGCTGGCCTTGATTCTGCTGACACTTGCATGGGAAACAGCCCTTGCCCCACTCAGGCCAGGCGGATCTTTATTGATGCTAAAAACACTACCGCTCCTTCTCCCATTGTTTGGGGTCTTGCATGGAAAGCGTTATACCTACCAATGGGCCAGTATGTTCATCTTGCTTTATTTCACAGAAGGGGCGGTACGTGCTTGGTCAGAACATGGTCTTTCGGCAAAGCTTGCCTTGGCAGAGTGTGCAATTGCGTTTATATTTTTCTTCTGTGCCATCTTCTACGCTCGACTGGCGCGCTACAAAACATTATAAAATCGCCATTTCTCCCGCGCTAAACATTACTTCTTCCACTATAATCCTAGCATGAGAATTTTACTTTCCAACGATGATGGCTATTTTGCTCCTGGCCTTAATATCCTCGCCGAACACATCAGCAGGATTGCAGAGATTACGGTCGTAGCCCCTGAAAGAAATCGTAGTGGCGCCAGCAATTCACTGACATTAGACCGGCCGCTGAGCGTCAAAAAAGCCCATAATGGCTTCTTTTATGTGAATGGTACGCCGACTGACTGCGTTCATATTGCGCTGACTGGACTGATGGACACCATGCCAGATATGGTCATCAGTGGTATCAATGATGGCGCCAACATGGGCGACGACACTATTTACTCAGGCACCGTGGCTGCGGCAATGGAAGGTTATCTGCTGGGCATTCCATCGCTTGCAGTCTCCATGTCACAACACAACTCGACGCACTTTGAAACCGCTGCCAGAGTTGCAGTTGAGCTGATTCAGCATTATCAGAAAAACAATTTCAAATCACCTACGCTGCTCAATGTCAACGTACCGAACATCCCTTACGATGAGTTGCAAGGTCGCGCTGTCACGCGTCTAGGTAAGCGTCACAAGGCAGAACCTGTGGTGCAGCTCAAAACGCCGCGCAATGAGACCGTGTACTGGGTGGGGGCAGCTGGTCAGCCTAATGATGGTGGCGAAGGCACCGATTTTTATGCGGTTGATCGCAACCAAGTATCCATCTCGCCGATTCAGGTAGATTTAACCAGTCACACACAACTGAATGACATTAAAGACTGGCTCAAGTAGGGAAAAATAAACTGTGGCTTTAGTAAAATCTTCACAAACGGGCATTGGCATGACGTCGCAGCGCACACGTGACCGCATGCTTAATCGCCTGCGTGAGCAAGGCATTAAAGATGAGGTCGTCCTTTCCGCCATTGCTGGCATTCCTCGTCACATCTTTGTCGATGAGGCCTTGTCTATCCGCGCTTACGAAGATGTCTCGTTGCCGATTGGTTTTGGGCAGACCATCTCGCAGCCCTACATCGTGGCTCGCATGTCTGAATTACTCCGCAATGGTCAGCCGCTAGGCAAAGTACTCGAGATTGGCACTGGTTGCGGCTATCAAACAGCTGTGCTTTCGAGAATTTCCCAGGAAGTCTATTCAGTAGAGCGCATCCGACCGCTGGTCATGAAAGCGCGTGGCCATCTGCGCGAGCTTAAATGTGTGAACGTCAAGCTGGACCATGCGGATGGCAACATGGGGTTGTCACAATTAGCCCCCTTTGATGCCATTATGGTCACGGCAGCGGCCAGCCACATTCCGCAAGAGCTGCTGAATCAGATGACCATTGGTGGCAGGTTGGTGATTCCCGTGGGAACGGATGAGCAGATTTTGTGTTTGGTTGAGCGTCTCTCAGCTTCTGAATATCGTCAAACCAAACTCGAAACAGTCAAATTTGTGCCCCTGCTCGGTGGTACGAGCGCAACATGAGGCTCGCCCACGCTGTATCCATCGCCACTTTAAGCTGCATATTGGCGGCCTGCAGCACTACTACCACTACCGCTCCCATCATCGACCGGCCGCCAAGCAGCAAACCGGCCACCAGCAAAAACACCGCAACAAAAGCCTCCACCAAGATATCGGGCATTAAAAACAGCACTGATTGGCGCCCAGATAACTATACGGTTAAAAAGGGTGATACCTTATTCAGTATCGGACTTGAGCATGGCTATTACTATAAGGATATTGCTCAGGCTAATGATATCAAATCACCGTACACCATCAAGGTGGGGCAAGTTCTGAAACTCATCTCATTAAAAGAGAAGCCAGCGACCTCCGAACCCAAGCAGGCTCAGGAACCCTCTGGCGATGTGACCACCTACCCGATGAGCAATGACGCAGAAGCGCCTGCTCCCAATACCGGTTTAGCAGAAGTGGTCTCCCTTTCCGAGCCTAAAGGGATTCGCGAGCCCTACAGTGAGGAGGCATTCAAAAAAACCACGCTGGCCAGCAAGGCTGCAGACGAAAAACTCGTGAGCACTGAGAAACTGCCATCCGCTAGCACGGTGACTGATCCAAAAATAGAACCGAAGGCAGAGTCGAAATCTACCACTAAATCCAGTAGCGAATCAACCGATAATCTAGAGTGGTCTTGGCCTACAAAAGGTAAGGTGATCGGTCACTTCAATGATGCCGGCAATAAAGGAATCGATATCGCAGGCAGCATGGGGCAAAGTGTTATGGCGGCCTCCACTGGTAAAGTCATCTATGCCGGCTCAGATTTACGCAGTTATGGCAAACTGGTGATTGTGAAGCACAATGCAAACTATCTCTCTGTGTACGCCCATAACAGCCAGATTCTGGTCAAGGAGGGGCAGCAGGTGAGTGCTGGACAAAAAATCGCTGAAATGGGCAATACTGATAGCAGTATAGTCAAGTTGCACTTTGAAATACGCCAGCAAGGGAAATCTGTAGATCCGGTTAAGTTCCTAGCCAGCAATGAATGATACGCACGGTCGTCAAAGAAAACCCATCGTTGCCAAAATAGAGCCGAATAAATATCCGTATTGCCCATAAGCCAGTACTTGGCTTATCCAACTTACTCCCCATAAAGGGCATCACTACCCATCTAAAGTCGCTACAATGGTTTCAGCGGCTATCCCGATAAGCAGAATCTGGCAGAAGGCGATGGGCGGGTCAACGTGAAAACTGAAAACGAAGAGACCGTTGCCGTTCAATCATTTTCAGTGAAATATGTACCCGCTCCTTCACAGCGGGTACAGCGAATGTATTAGTGTTGATTGGTTGTCGAATGCGACATCAATTTGTCGATGTAGGCAATAGATACAGCTGATAACACAAAGGCCATGTGGATGATGGTTTGCCAGATCAATACTTTGTCTGACAAGTTTTCGGCATTGATGAATGTTTTGAGCAGATGAATTGATGAAATGCCGATGATGGCGGTTGCCAGTTTTACTTTTAACAGATTGGCATTCACATGCGAGAGCCAATCGGGCTCATCAGGGTGGCCTTCAAGGTTAAGACGGGAAACGAAAGTTTCATAGCCGCCAACAATGACCATAATCAGCAGGTTTGAAATCATCACTACGTCAATCAGCCCAAGCACGATCAGCATAATGTCAGTTTCTGCTAGCGACGTTGCTTTGCCAACCATGTGGACGAGTTCTACCCCAAAGAAGAATACATAGACGGCTTGGGCGACAATCAGGCCTAAATAAAGCGGCAGCTGTAGCCAGCGGCTACCAAATAGGATGTTGGTCATAATGCTACTTTGTTTGTATTCTGTAGCGTGTGGTGTGTGCTTTTGAGCCATTGCGTAAACCTTTTTTCAACGTCTGATAATGGTGGATATTGTACCAGCTAGAGGTGGATTTCTATCAGGCAATGTTGTATTCCAACGAATAGTGAGCATCTTTATCCAATGCCAGTGTCTCGGTCAGCGCCGGCATTGCCTCTTCCAGAGTTTTAGGCAAGGTCCACGGTGGATTGATAATGAACATACCGCTACCGTGCATACCAAACCCTTCAGGAGAGGGGGTGTGGATACTCATGCTGACGTGTAACCAGTCAGTCATGTCTAAGTGCATGAGGTCATCTACCATCGCATCCGGCTCTGGGCGTTGCAGAATGGGGTACCACACCAGATAGGTGCCAGTTGGGAAACGCTTCAGGCTATCCTTGAGCATGTGAAGCACATGCTGGTAATCTTGCTTGTCCTCATAAGGCGGATCAATCAACACAACAGCCCGCCGTGGTGGTGGGGGCAGGCAGGATTTGATGCCAGAAAAGCCATTTTGCATCTCAACTTTCACCTGTTTTCTCGAGCCATCAAAATTTTGATTCAGCAGCTTGTAATCATTGGGATGCAATTCAAATAGACGCATTCTGTCATCGGCACGTAAATACTGCTGTGCCAGCATGGGAGAGCCGGGGTAGAACGTCGCTCCTTGACTCAAGGCTTGGACATGGCTGACATAATCGGTCAGTGACTGCGGCAGGTGCTTGGCAGAATATAGCTTGGCAATGCCATCCTTGAACTCTGCATTCTGAGTGGCATAACCTTCATCCAGACTGTATAAACCGGCACCGGCATGGGTGTCGATATACCAGAATGGTTTATCTTTCTTGACAGTGTGCTCCAGCACCAAACTGAGGATGTAATGCTTTAAAACATCGGCGTGGTTTCCAGCGTGAAAGGCGTGACGGTAACTCAGCATAAGTAAAGAAAGTGTGAAAATACTTGCGCCTATTATACGTTCATCTTCTTCTGATATAAGCGCTGGGTACGGACTAATTTTAAGGAGAACTTTTTGCTCACAACAGCCTTTTCAGTTAGCATAGCCGAGTATGAGCACACCACACCATCATTCGCATGATCACGATGATCATGATCATTATTTCATTCCATTTACCCTGATCTTTGTTTTTGCCGTAGTCGAGGTCGTGGGCAGTTGGTATACCGGTTCTTTAGCCTTGCTGAGTGATGCAGGGCACATGTTCTCAGACGTTGCGGCACTTGGCATGGCTTGGATGGCTGTACGCATGAGCAAAAAGCCCAACGTAGCACGCCATCACTCCGGGGTCAGCTACGCAGAATTGGCGGTGTCCATCATCAATGCGGCAACCATGTTGCTGGTAATTGGGTTGGTAGTGGCCGAGGCCATCAGCCGACTCAGCCATCCACATGTGGTCAAGGGAGCGGGGCTTACCATCATTGCCACGCTGGGTTTGATCGTGAATCTCATTGTGGCAAGACAATTACATCATCAGGCCGAACATCACGCTGAAAGTCTGAATAACCGCGCAGCATTTTTACACGTAATGGGTGATTTGCTCGGCTCGGTTGCGGCTGTGCTGGCTGGGGTGGTGATTTACTTCACCGGATGGATGCTGATCGACCCCATCCTATCCTTGTTTATCTCGATTTTGCTGTTGGTGCTCACCATCAATTTGATACGTGAAATTTTGCGCACAGTTAAAGGCGGAGCACGTTCACTGCATTAACGAAATGGGTGCCATGCCTCAAAAGGCCATTGATGCCTCTTCACCGTAGAGAATGAGTCGTTCGTGGATTTGTGCTGTCATGGTTCCTTTCTGTGCGCCTAACGTCTTGGCTGTAAGTCAGTCCCGCTTGATGGATGAATTAGGTTTTAGAGCGCAAAGGAAATGCACTAGGGTTGCGAATAGACTCTACCGACAAGTCAATATCAAGTAAAGGCCAATAAAGATGATTAGATGACTGCTTTTCAACAGTCGTGACTGCTTCAAGAGTAGCACGTTGAAACCATGGGAACTCAGTAAAGGGTACAAACAACTCCTCTTCGTCCAGCAACAGCCAGAAACCTTTATTTGACGCTAAAGAAACCTCAACTTCCGAAATGGGTACGCCAAGCATTTAGCATCTCCTTATGATGCCCCTCAACTAATAATAGCGCTTCATTAAGTCTGAATTCACCGGACTGCGCGCTTTTGCGCAGCCCCACTTTCGCGTGTGAACAAAGTGCTTAAGCACTTATGTTTCACGGTGAAGCCCCTTGCGGTCTGAACGATGGGTTAGGGCAAAGCGTAACTTGAGAATGCAGGAATCAATGGGGTTAGATAAAATAAATCGAGTCTGACCCCATTGATGTACTAACCCCATTGATGTACTACAAAAGATCAAATCATCAGGCACTCAAAACATCACTGTTCAGCACGTGCATGTGGAGGCAGGTGGTCAAGCCCTAGTGGGAAATGTGAATAAATGAGGGCATTTGGAAGTTGAATATGAACTCAGCTCCAATAAAAGGGACTCCTAGATATTTGCACGAGCAGAGGGAGCTTTTAAGGAAGGTGGAAAGTTAAGAGAAACAAAGAAAAGCAGACCTAAGTCGCATTAATTGGCTCGCTCAGTTTTGACACATATCACACAATTATTATAGAGTTAAGGCTAATCGCAAGATGATGAAGTTGGCTGTGTTAATCAATGCTCAATTGACAAGAGTCAACCTAAGCCTTCTCTTTTACTTGCAACATATAGGACTTTAATACATGAAGTTTCTTATTTTTATATTTTTTCTTTTACCTTTTTTAGCAAGAGCAGATCTTTCTGTAGAACAGATTTCACAACCGTCTGCCCCAAAAACTGTTTTAGACATCAATATCACTGGGGAAATAAAAAAAAAATGATTTGGCTGATCTAAATGCCGCTCTTGCGAGATATACCACTCCTGAAGAATTTAACCCCGACAAATTATCTTTAGTAGTTAAACCCAATAGTACAGGAGGTAGTCTAGTAACTGCTATCGAAATAGGACGAGTGCTGAGGCGCTTCAATGCCATAGCCTTGCAGTTAGAAGAGGAGAAATGTTTCAGTGCCTGCGTATTTATCATAGCAGGCGCTCCAAGGAGAATAGTTCATGGTCAGGTGGGGATTCATCGCCCTTATTTAGAGAAGGATAATCAAACGACCGTATCAGGGCAAAAGAAGCAAAAGTCAAAAATAGATAACTTGGCGCTAAGCTATCTCAAAGAGATGAATATATCTCAATCTTTATATCATGACATGGTTAGAATTAGCCCTCAAAATATAAAGATTCTATCTAATGATGATCTATTGAAATATGGACTTGGATCAAGTGACCCACTTGTAGAGGACGCTGAAAATGCAAAGAAAGCAAAGGAGTTGGGCATATCTACCTCTGATTTATTAAAGAGAAAAAATGCATTAAAGGCTAATTGTAAGAGAACAGAAAATGTAACCACTGAAAGTCTAAATAAATGTTATGAGGAAATAATGCATAAGGGTAATTTAGATTACCTGCCAGAAACCACAGGCAACACAAGTAGAACAGTATCAGAAGACAAAGATACTTTAATAGCAACTTTAGATAAGTTAAGACCCAACTGGAGGGAACTTGTAAAGTTGGATAGCTTCAAGGTATGGAAATCTAGATTGAGCAGGGAAGAACAGGCAGTCATTGATACTAGCTGGGATCCTTACTTGGTAAATAATTTACTTCAAAAGTTTGTAGATCAAAATAATGCAAATCCAAATAAAAGCAAAACGATGAGGCTGGTTTGTGTAGCGGATAACGTAGATATGCTTTTCATAGTTGATTTTGAGAAAAGTACTGTAGATGGAGTACCTGCAAAAATAACAGATGACTTTATTACTTATAGAACTGATCGCCTAGATATAAGTATAAATAGAGCTTTAGGATCTATTTTTGTTAAATTTGTGCCGCCATACAGTAAAAACGGAATACCTCTAACTCCCGCTCGTGGTCCATGCAAACAAGCTGAAGAAAATAGGTTCTAGCTTAAGGAACGCACAGAAAGATGTGATGACAAAAGGCATGGAAACGCTGGTGGGTGTGCGGGGTGGTATTGTGCAAGGTTTTGATGATAAGCCAGCAAACTAACTTGAATAATCCATTCCGTAATATCCATGACAACCAATATCCTTAAGAAGCTACTGGTCAGCCTGACCTTGGGCTTCTCTCTGGTTGCCCATGGTGAAAACATTAGTGGACGTGTTGTAGGCATATCTGATGGCGATACGCTCATCGTTCTAGATACAAGCAATACCCAACACAAAGTAAGGCTTGCCGCTATCGATGCACCTGAAAAGGCACAGGCATTCGGTCAACGTGGTAAACAGAAGTTGTCTGAACTCTGCTATGGCAAGACTGCTACTATCAATGTGGTCACTACAGATCGATATGGGCGCTCAGTGGGAGATGTTGATTGCTCTGGTATCAATGCTAATGAAGCGATGGTTCAATCAGGCTTTGCGTGGGTCTACCGTAAGTACGACAAATGGCATGAGCATTTATATGCACTTGAAGATGAAGCTAGAGATGCCAGACGTGGACTATGGGCTGACTCTAATCCGACCGCACCTTGGGAGTGGAGAAAGGCAAAGCGGGATAAGGTTGAAGTGTAATCCCAATGATTTAGGTGCGGCGGAGGTGGAGCAGTTTTTAACTTATTTGGCGGTGCAGGGCAATGTGGCAGCTAGTACGAAAAATTAGGCCAAAAGTACGTTGTTGTTTCTTTATGTGGTCGATAATGTAACCTTCGCACTTGCCGTTTGTTTTGCCGTTGGCGGGGCATGGGTGATTTTTTAATCTATTGATAATAAAGGAGTTTTAAAATGCCGTATGTGAATATAAAATTGGCGGGTGAGGTAACGCGCGAACAAAAGGCGCAAATTGCTAAAGAAATCACCGAAACGCTAGAGCGTGTAGCGCATAAGCCCAAGTCATACACTTATATCACGTTTGAAGAAGTGGCTTATGAGGATTGGGCGATTGCCGGGAAGTTGCTGGATGAGTGACAGCCGTAGCGCAACGAAAGAATCCAGCGCATACAACCTGGATTGCCACGGGTTTTCGCCCTCGCAATGACAGGTTAATGCAAGCATAGGATGACGGTTTTAAGTCCTAGGCTGTTAAAATATGCCCATGTTCGACCCCAAGCCCATCTTAAAGAATCTGCCCAATCTGCCGGGCGTGTATCGCATGATCAATGCGAGTGATGATGTGATCTATGTCGGTAAGGCGAAAGATCTCAAGAAGCGCGTCTCTTCTTATTTCAATAAGAATTTGCCTAGTCCGCGCACGCGCATGATGGTGAGCAACATTGCCAGAATCGAAACCACCGTCACGCGCAGTGAGGCGGAGGCCTTGTTGCTGGAAAGTAATCTGATCAAGGGATTGATGCCACGTTACAACGTGCTGTTTCGTGATGATAAAACTTATCCTTATATCACGCTGACTGGCGATGCGTTTCCTCGTTTGGCTTTTCATCGGGGCGCACAGCGCAAAGGGCATCAGTATTTTGGTCCATTTCCCAATGCAGTGGCGGTGCGCGAAAGTATTCAGTTGTTACAGAAAGTGTTTAAGCTGCGTACTTGTGAGAACACAGTGTTCTCCAACCGTAGTCGCCCATGTCTGCAACATCAGATCGAGCGTTGCACAGCGCCTTGTGTGGACTTGATTTCAGAAGAAGATTACCGCAACGATGTGCATCAGGCGGCTTTGTTTTTGCAAGGCAAGACCACGGAGGTCATGGATGAGCTGGGTGAGAAAATGAATCAAGCCGCACACAAGCAGGAATATGAACTTGCCGCAGCGTTTCGTGACCGTATGCAGGCTTTGCGTCAGGTGCAGGCTAAGCAGTTTGTCAGTGATTTTAATGTGTCAGATGCCGATGTCATTGCCTGTGCTGAATTGGAAGGGCAACATTGCATTAATCTGGTGATGATACGGGGGGGGCGTCATCTTGGGGATAGAAGCTTTATCCCGAAAAATACTGATGGTGAGGCGCTGGAGAGTAGTGTAGAAGCCTTTTTGGCACAGCATTACGGTGCGCAGAACACACCGCCTTTGATAGTTACAGGCATCAAGATTGAAACATCGGTGTTGGAAGAAGCTCTGAGTGAGCAGGCTGGGCGTAAGATTAAAATCAATACCAATCCAATCGGCGATAAGCGTGTCTGGCTCAAAATGGCGCAGACCAATGCAGAGCTGGCGCTGAGTCAACGCGCTGCGACAACGGCCAATCAGTCAGCCAAATTGTTGGCGCTACGTGAGGCCTTGCATCTGCCAGATAGCACAGAGCGCATGGAGTGTTTTGATATCAGTCATACTATGGGGGAGGCCACGGTGGCGAGTTGTGTGGTGTTTGATCGTGGCGATATGCAGAACAGCGAATATCGCCGCTACAACATTACTGGCATCACACCAGGCGATGATTATGCTGCCATGCGCGATGTGCTGACACGGCGCTACACCAAAGTGGCGGTAGGGGAGGGTAAGCGACCTGATCTGGTTTTTATCGATGGTGGCAAAGGTCAGTTGGGCGTGGCGATGGAGGTGATGGCAGAGGTCGGCTTGGGCGATATTCTGCTGATTGGCATTGCCAAAGGCGAAGCGCGCAAACCCGGTTTGGAAACCATGATTTTTTCTGATACCGGCGAAATGGTGAATCTGGAAAAAGACAATAAAGGCTTGCATTTGCTACAACAGATTCGCGATGAGGCGCACCGCTTTGCCATTACTGGCCATCGTGCTAAGCGCGCCAAGGCCAGAGTACATTCCAGTCTGGAAGATGTCGAAGGTGTGGGCGCCAAGAGACGCAAGGCCCTGCTGACACGATTTGGTGGCTTGGAGGGCGTGAAAAATGCTAGTATTGACGAAATAGCTAAGGTAGAAGGAATTAGCCAAACCTTGGCCGAGAAGATCTATGGGGAGCTGCATTGAACAATCAGATAGAAGTGGGGGCTGTAAATGGTCTGTAATGTGCCAACGATGCTGACTTGGTTGCGTATCTTGCTGATCCCCGTCTTTGTTGGGGCGTTCTATTGGCCAGAAAATTTGCGGGTTTTGGGGGTGATGCCGTCTCATGCGGTTAACATTTTTGCCACCTCAGTTTTTTTGATCGCTGCGATCACCGATTGGCTGGACGGCTATCTGGCCCGCTATCTCAATCAGACCTCAGCTTTTGGCGCTTTTCTGGATCCCGTTGCTGACAAGCTGATGGTGGCTGCAGCGCTCATTGTTCTTGTTGAGTTTGGTCGTGTTGGAGCGATTGTCTCTTTGATTATTATCGGTCGTGAAATTGCAATCAGCGCGCTACGAGAGTGGATGTCTGGTGAAGGGCAGCGTAGCAGTGTCGGAGTGGCCATGATTGGTAAAGTCAAAACGGCTGTTCAGATGTTGGCGATTCTGTTGTTGCTGTATTGGGATGATATCGATTTAGGACGAATGGGCGTACTTCCAACGCAGGATATCGGTCATGTGTTGATTATCGTCGCGGCATTCTTAACGTTGTTGTCTATGGCGTATTATTTGCGAGCCGCTTGGCCAAAGCTGAGCGGTAAATAATTCGTGAACCCAATCTTAAGAGGTGCAACGTTCTGTAAATTAGATTGGGTTAAGTAGCAGGGCAAGGCTGCCGCCCACTTTTCGTAAAATCGATACTTTTTTCGTAATGAGAGTGATGCCGTTATGTTGAGTTTTCACTTAACGTTAATGGCATTGATTCATCTTCTAACAATGCTTCTGCAAGCCGCATCTTACTCATCTCCCGTAGCGGTGCGTCCGCTTCATCTGGGGATTCAAAAAAGCATGAAAAACTCCAAGGTAAATCAGGACAGTTTATTTGTTCTCTACATTTTGTAACAAAATGCTTGAGGTTGACTTTTTTTTATGTTAGTTTCTGACATGCGTCAAATTGACGCATGTCAGAAATGTATAAGCAAGTCATGTTCAATGTTGCATAGGTAATGTATGACGGTTTTTAGCGCTGATGGCAATGTAATAGTAGCAAAACCTAATAACTCTCTTACTATCAAAGAGTTAGTTTGGCTTTTTGCCGGTATCGCAGCTATTACTATGGTTATAGCGCTGGGCGTTTCCTTGTCTGGGGCGTGGCTTGTTTTACCTTTTGCCGGTTTTGAAGTGTTAGCTTTTGCATTTGCGCTACACCATGTTTATCTCCACTACGGAGATTATGAAAGTGTCTCGCTAATAGGTAATGATGTGGTGGTGGAAAAACATTGTTATAAGAATTCGGAGAAATTCATTTTTCAGCGTTATTGGGCAAAAGTCACTCTGCGCAATAGTACTGACGGGACATATAGTATTTTCATCGGCCCTCATGGTAAGGAAATAGAGTTTGGAACGCGCTATATGGACACTGAGCAGCGCATAGCGGTTGCCAAGCAACTTAAACAACGGTTAAACATCGTCTGGTAGTTTCGTTTTGGGAGAGGGTATGTTAAAGCAATCAATCAAGAAGTTAAGTTTCTGCCTACTGTTCTTACTGACATCGCCGCAGGTATACGCAGATTACAGCTGGAATTTTCCTGAACCGGTGACGCCGATGGCGCTGGATACACTGCACGTTCACAATAAATTCATGATTATTGTTGCACTGATATTTATCGTGGTACTTGCCATCATGATTTATTCACTGATCAAACACCGCAAGAGTGTTGGCTATAAACCGGTTACTGATAAGGCCCCCTCTACCGCAATTGAAATCTTCTGGACACTCATTCCTTTCGCAATCCTCTTGGTGATCGATTTTGTCATCATGGGTATTCCTGCTTACCACAGCGTGGTCATGATGGAAGACACCCGCAACGAATCAGATATGGTCATCAAGGTTACTGGCTCGCAATGGCGCTGGCAATATGAGTATCTTGGCAATACCGAAAAAGGTGAAAAAGCGGGGCTGGAAGAAGCGAAAGGCATTAAATTCTTGAGTAACTTGTCTACCCCGCAGGAGCAGATGGACGGTACGATTACGCCGGTGAATGATCCGCAGAAGCCCTATCTTCTTGATGTGGACAATCGTTTGGTATTGCCGGTTGGTGCCAAAGTGCGCATTCTGATGACATCTTCAGACGTTTTGCATAACTGGTGGGTGCCACAGTTTGGTTCATCACGTTTAGCGGTGCCTGGTTTCATCCGTGAGACTTGGGTGCAGATTGATAAGGCTGGTACCTACCGTGGTCAGTGTAAAGAGCTGTGCGGCAAGGGGCATGGTTACATGCCTGTTGTGGTGGACGCTTTGCCTAAAGAGGAATACAAAACATGGGTTGCCGCCAAGCAGGCAGAAATTGCCGCTGCTACGGCCGGATCTGACAAAGAATGGAGCAAGGAAGATCTGATGGCTCAGGGTAAAACTGTTTATGAGAAAAACTGTGCGGTTTGTCATCAGGCTTCAGGCGCGGGTCTGCCACCTGCATTCCCGGCACTGACTGGCAGCAAAGTTGCAACTTCACCGATTTTTGGTGCGGATGGTAAATACCTGCCGGATAGTCACATGGATCGCGTTCTCAACGGTATTCGTGTGATGCCGGCATGGAAAGGCACACTCAACGATACTGAAATTGCAGCCGTGATTACTTATGAGCGTAATGCACTGGGTAACAGTGTTGGTGATATCATCCAGCCATCACAAGTTAAAGCAGCGCGTCAATAATTTAGAGTTTAGGTACAGGAGATAGTTATGAGTACAACAACAGTTGCACATCACGATGAACACGCCGATCATCCAACCGGTATCATGCGGTGGCTAACCACGACCAATCATAAAGATATCGGAACCATGTATCTGACGTTTGCGTTGATCATGTTTTTGGTTGGTGGCGCGATGATTTTAGGGATTCGTGCCGAGTTGTTTCAACCCGGACTGCAATTAATGAAACCGGACTTTTTTAACCAGTTGATTGGTGTACACGCACTCGTGATGATCTTTGCCGCATTGATGCCGGCTGCCACAGGGTTTGCTAACTGGATGATTCCATTGCAAATTGGCGCGCCAGATATGGCCTTGCCACGTTTAAATAACTGGGGCTTCTGGCTACTGCCTCCATCCGCGATTTTGCTCACGCTGCCATTCACATTGGCACTGTTTGGTATTGGTGATGGCGCCTTGGCAACCGGCTGGACTTTCTATCCACCGCTTTCAGTTCAAGGTGGCATCGGTGTGGACTTTGCGATTTTCGCTGTGCACTTGCTGGGCATTTCTTCAGTGCTGGGCTCTATCAATATTATCGTCACCCTGTTCAACATGCGCGCACCTGGCATGACGTTAATGAAAATGCCGATGTTTGCTTGGGGCTGGCTGATTACAGCTTTCTTGTTAATCGCTACGATTCCTGTGTTAGCTGGCGCGGTTACCATGTTGCTCACAGATCGCCACTTCGGTACGCACTTCTTTGATGCAGCCGGTGGTGGTGACCCTATCTTATTCCAACATTTGTTCTGGTTCTTTGGGCACCCAGAAGTTTACATTCTGCTGTTACCGGTTTGGGGCTTCATTCCACAAATCCTACAGACATTCTCACGCAAGCCGATGTATGGTTACAAAGCGCAAGTGTACGCATTCTGGGGTATTGGGGCTTTGTCAGTCGTGGTATGGGCACACCATTTCTTCACGGCTGGTTTGCCAGTGCCGGCATTGCTTTACTTCATGTATAGCACCATGGCGATTTCATTGCCATTGGCCGTGTTGTTCTTCTGCTGGATTAAAACCATGTGGAAAGGCTCTATGAGCTTTGAAACACCGATGTTGTTCACAGTGGGCTGGATCATTCTGTTCGGTATTGGCGGCTTGACTGGTTTGGTGCTGGCTGATGTTGCTGCCGATGCGCAATATCATAATAGCTATTTTGTGGTTGCGCACTTCCACTACACCTTGTTTGCCGGTGGGATTATGGGGATTATGGCGGGCGTGTACTACTGGCTGCCAAAAATGACTGGTCATATGTATAACGAAAAACTGGGTAAACTGCACTTCTGGTTAACGGCTATTTCGTTCAACCTGACATTTATTCCACAGTTCTTCCTCGGTCTGGCTGGCATGCCGCGCCGTATTCCTGACTATGCGCTGCAGTTTGCGGAATTCAACATGATTTCTTCAATTGCTGCATTCGTGCTTGGCTTGTCACAGCTGCTGTTTGTTTACAATGTTATCAGTACTATAAGAGGCGGTCAGAAAGCAACCGACAAGGTGTGGGAAGGTGCGGAAGGTTTAGAGTGGACGTTACCATCACCCCCGCCGTACCACAGCTTTACCGAGCAACCTGTTGTTAAATGAATAGGGCGCCAGATCTGATGAATAAATCAGGTCTGGCAATTGAATATGAGCAATCAAGAAGTCACTAAAAAACACAACAAAAAAATAGCCATCCTATTGGGCGTAATCGCTTTCATCTGGTATTTGGCTTCAATGTTTACGCTATGGAAATAAGATTAGATACTAAACGTGGTGACAGAAAGTAACGAAAATGAGATAAGTCTAACAGAGCGTAGAAATCTCGCTAACAAGAAGCTTGGTTTGAAAATGCTCTGGATTGTTGCGGGATCATTGGTATTTGCGTTTGCATTGGTACCACTGTATGACGTTTTGTGTGCAATGACTGGCCTTAATGGTAAAACCGTGACCAGTGCGTCAGCTACAAGCAGCAATAAAGTAGATACAACGCGCTGGGTAACCGTACAATTTACCTCAAGCGTGATGCCTGGTCTAGGTTGGAATTTCTATCCGAAACAGTCCAGCATCAAGGTGCGACCAGGACAAGTGGAAACTGTGCTGTTTGAAGCTAAAAACATTACAAGCCAGGTTGTTGCAGGACAGGCAATACCGAGCGTAACACCAGGTCAGGCAGCTGCACACTTGCAAAAAATCGAATGCTTTTGTTTTCAAAGGCAGGAATTAAAACCAGGCGAAACAAAAGTCATGCCTTTACGATTTTTTGTGAGCAGAGACTTGCCTGAAGATGTTAAGGAAATGACCTTGTCCTATTCATTTTTTAGTGCAAAAGAAAAAGAATAGTGATGTAGTTAAGCAGTTGAAGTGCGTAGATGTGCGTAGGCCTCTTAAAGAAGCCAACAAAAGATAGCTAGAATTAGCCAGTAGTTTTACGGGTAGTTTTGAAGAAACAGATATTTTTGAATTAGTTGCTTTAAATTCTATAGATAACAAATTTAGCTGACCAAAAGCTAAATAATGCAATAGGGAGCTTATGCATGACAACACATTCAAGTAATCATTATTTTGTTCCACATGGCGCAATTTACCCTGTGGCGCTGTCCGCAGGCTTGCTATCACTGGCAGCTGGTTTTGTTTTCAGTGTTGCGACTGATAAAAATCAGGATCTGGCTTATTTGCAAACACCAGGCCACTGGATGATGTACATCGGTGCGGCGATTATTCTGCTCATGATTTTCAAATGGTTTGGCGCTGTGGTTATAGAGAGCGTGACCGGTCAATACCACAAATGGGAAGACAAATCCTTCCGCCTGGGCATGATCGTGTTCATTGCATCCGAAATCGCCTTCTTTGCAGCATTTTTTGGCGCATTATTCTATATGCGGATTATTTCCGTACCCGATCTGGCGGCGTTTGACCCAGCGTTTACGCCCTATAAAGATTTTCTGGGCACTTGGCCATCTGCGGGTCCTGGCGGCGTGGTGCTGGGTACAGAATATAAACCAGGCACGTTGAACCCGATGGGCGCATGGGGCCTGCCCGCAGTCAACACTGCCTTGCTGTTATCTTCTGGCGCAACCATCACCTGGGCGCACTGGGGCTTATTAAAAGATAACCGCAAACAGTTAGTGCTTGGCCTGTTTTTAACTGTTGCCTTGGGTGTAGCATTTTTGATCTGCCAGGCGTTTGAATATCATGAAGCCTATACTGAAATGGGTCTGACACTGCGAAGCGGCGCTTATGGTGCAACCTTCTTCATGCTGACCGGCTTTCACGGCTTTCACGTGACACTGGGCACCATCATGTTGATCGTGATTTTACTGCGCTCAATGAAAGGTCACTTCTCATCCAAAAGTCATTTCGGTTTTGAAGGTGTTGCCTGGTACTGGCACTTTGTTGATGTGGTGTGGCTGGGTCTGTTTATCTTCGTATACTGGCTGTAATAATCCAACATAAAAAGGGGCACATAATGCGCCCCTTTTTAATGGGTAATGATTTAAACTGTATGAGTTAAGCCTTGACTGGCACTCCAATCAAACCAAAGTAATATGCCAGCAGCAACAGAACAAACAAAGCAATTGAAAGACCAATACGCAGAGTCAAAGCTTTGACCGTGCGTTCGCTCCCGTCCTTGTCTTTGGCTAGAAAATACAAGGCAGAAAACAGGCTAGCAATGATGACAAACAACACCAATACAACGACTATTTTGAAAACCATATTAATGTCCTATCTATATAGAACAGACATTATGCGATGCGTATGCCACAAAAGCAATTTAGATGCTTGAACATCACATTCAGTTATTCCTGGACCGGTCTGTTGATACTGATGATTTGTGTACCGATCTTTATCAAGCTAGGCCTTTGGCAATACAATAAGGCGCAATTAAAACAGGAAATTCAATCCAGCTATGATGCATCGCTGGATCACGAAGCTTTAAGCTTGCCAACCCACTTTGACAATCCGGATGTCTGGAAACATAAAAAAGTAAAAATAAAGGGATATTACGACACCCGATATCAGATATTTCTGGATAATCAGGTGGAAGCCAGCCGAGCCGGTTTTTATGTGCTGACACCGCTTAAAATCGAAGGTAGACCTGAATACGTACTGATTAATCGTGGCTGGGTAGCTGGTGGTGATACGCATGATGAGTTGCCTGCTATCGATACACCTCATCACTCTGTCGAAGTTGTAGGTTTGGTGTGGATTCCTAGCAAAAAGATTTTTACATTGGAGAGTGAAGCGCAAAAGAATCAATGGAATGTGGTCTGGCAGCATATGGATCTGCCACGTTACCAGGTCAGTGTGCCAATTGATGTGTTACCCATTGTAATTAAACTCGACAGCAAAAGTGATGCCGGAGGCTTTGTGCGAAACTGGCAGTTGCCAGCGAACAAGATTGCGACCAATATGGGCTACGCCTACCAATGGTTTGGTTTTGCCATCGCCAGCATCTTGATTTTTCTGTATACCAGCTTTAGAAAAATAACTGATTAAAATTAATCTCAGGCAACAATCAAACATGCAAATTGAAACAGACAATAAGGAATATCTTGAGAGACAGCGCAGTGGTCGACTGATGTTGCTATCGATGTCGATATTTTTTATCGCACCGATTGTCGCGGTCATTGCCATGTACAAACTAGACTGGCGGCCCAAAGGCGAAAGTATTGGTGAACTGGTGGCGCCTGCAAAATTACTAACTATGCATTATGCATACATGTCGAGTGATGGCAGTCTTGTAAAGCCGGATGTTTGGAAAGATAAATGGAGTATGGTTTATATAGCAGGCAACTGCGATGAAAAATGTCATGACAAGTTACATTACATGCGCCAGCTCCACACTTCTTTATACAAAGAAATTCCGCGCATGCAGCGTGTTTTTATTACCACCGCACATGATGTAGCCTCCATCAAGCAGGACTACCCTGATATGCTGATTATTAACCAGCCCGGTACCGAAATTTCGACACTGAGTGATCAATTTAATCTAAATGACGCCAGTGCCATGCAAGCGAATAGAGTCTATCTAGTGGATCCGCTGGGACACTTGATGATGAATTATGCCCCAGATACAGATCCGGCTTTAATTCGAAAGGATGTGATACGTCTGATGAAATATTCGTGGGCAGGATAATGCTGAATTACCAACGTTTTAAACAACTGGCTTTATTTAGCGCCATACTCGCATTGTGTGTCGTTGTGCTCGGTGCCTATGTTCGTCTGTCTGATGCTGGGCTGGGTTGTCCGGACTGGCCTGGTTGCTATGGTACATTGACGGTGCCACAAAGCGAAGCCGCCATTCAAAGAGCACAGGAAATATTTCCGGATAGCACGATCGAGACTGGTAAAGCCTGGAAGGAAATGGCGCACCGCTACTTGGCGGGCACATTAGGGCTATTGGTACTGGCGTTATTTGCATTGGGTTGGCGTAGTAGGCAACAGCTTAAAGTAAGCCCATTATTACCAACTGCACTGCTATTGATCATTATCTTTCAAGCTGCTTTGGGTATGTGGACTGTAACCATGCTACTGAAACCGGCCATTGTCAGCGCACATCTCATTGGCGGTATGACTACCCTAGCATTGCTGGTATGGGTTGCGCATCGACATTGGGCTAGTTTCACTGCATCCGCTACTGTATCTGGCTTGTTAATATTGCTGGTTCGCGGCGCACTCTTGATAGTATTCGCGCAGATATTTCTAGGTGGCTGGACCAGCACTAACTACGCTGCGCTTGCCTGCACTGACTTTCCGACCTGCCATGGCGCATGGATACCGGAAATGGATTTCAAGGATGCATTCCACCTCGTGCGTGAGCTTGGCATGAGTGCCAATGGTGGTAGTCTGACCCTACCGGCGCTGACAGCAATTCAATGGACACATCGTATCGGTGCGCTGATCACATTTATTTATGTAGCGAGTCTCGCCTGTGTGCTGATGAAAATATCGGCTTACAACAGGATTGCCTGGCTGCTACTTGCCATTCTAGTTGCGCAGGTATGTATCGGCATTGCCAACTTGATTCTGCATTTACCATTGTTGTTGGCAGTCGCGCATAATCTGGGTGCGGCGCTATTGTTAATCATCATCGTCGTTATCAATTCCAGAATTACTAAACCTGATTGACAAGTACTATAAACTTGGCCAAACCATGACTGCTCAAAAATATAAAAGCGAGATGCCGATGAATATGAACCTGCTGAGCCAATTTAAAGCACTTGCACCACGATTGAGAAACTTCTTCCTGTTATGCAAACCGCGCGTGACTTCACTGATTGTTTTTACTGCATTGATCGGTATGTTTCTCGCCACGCCGCACATGGTACCGTGGTCCCTGCTACTGGCAACCACGGTTGGCATTGCGTTCGCTTCCGGTGCTGCGGCTGCCTTCAACTGCCTGATTGAACACCAGATCGACGCTATCATGGCACGTACACGTGCGCGCCCACTGCCAACCGGTCAGGTGTCCACTATGGAAACCATCATATTTGCATCGTTGCTGGGCGGTGCAGGTCTCGCCATACTTTACTTTTACGTGAATCCGCTCACGATGTGGCTTACCTTTGCTACGTTTGTGGGTTATGCCGTGATTTATACGATATTTTTGAAACCAGCGACACCCATGAATATTGTGATTGGCGGCGCATCCGGCGCCATGCCACCGATTCTGGGCTGGGCCGCGATCACCAATACTATTTCACCAGAATCGCTGATCATGTTTCTAATCATATTTGCTTGGACACCACCGCACTTCTGGGCGCTTGCGCTCTATCGTCGTGAAGAATACGCCAAAGTTGGTATGCCGATGTTGCCTGTTACGCACGGCGAGAAATTTACCCTTTTGCATATTTTGCTTTACACCATTGTTTTGGTCGCGGTCTCGTTTATGCCTTACGGCTTGGGCATGAGCGGCATAATTTATCTTGTTTCTGCGCTAGTCCTTGATGCGATTTTTATGGCCTACGCAATTGGCTTGTATCGAAAATATTCTGATGCTTTGGCAAAAAAAACTTTCCGATACTCCATTGTCTATCTAACGCTATTATTTGCCGCACTCCTTGTAGATCATTACCTCTAACTCCGACCATCAATACCAATCTCAGTTTAAAACTACACGAATAGTACGGCTGCCGTCTACTCTTGCAAAATTGGGATCTTGGTTTTTAAGTAATGACAGTGATTTGATCTACCGGTATTCTGGGCTTCCACTTGTGGTAATTGTTTCGATTCATTTCCTTCCAATGATTCTGTAAACAGCATCTTTCTAATATCCTGTAACAATGCTCTCTGTTTCATGCTTTGAGCCAAAAAAATGAAAAACTCTAAGATTAATTAGAATAGTTTATTTGTTCTCTACATTTACGTATTTTTTGCTTGACGATATGCGCAAAATCTCTATAATGGCGCCTGTCTCAACGATGACACCTCGTAATGACAACGCGGGAATAGCTCAGCTGGTAGAGCGCAACCTTGCCAAGGTTGAGGTCGCGAGTTCGAACCTCGTTTCCCGCTCCATGTTTCCAGACGGCGAATGCATTCATGCTTTCGCCGTTTTAGTTTTAGCCAAACTGAGTTTGGCATGAAATGCTCAACTTGATGGCGCGATAGCAAAGCGGTTATGCCGCGGCCTGCAAAGCCGTTTAGACCGGTTCGACTCCGGTTCGCGCCTCCAACGCCCTATATCAGCCCGATTCAAATTGAGTCGGGCTGTTTCATTTTGTTTCACAAAGCTATATAGTATGGGCTTCACAGCGTTTCAAGGCGTTTCGCTATGCTTCACACTATTTCATTCTGTTTCACGATACTTTTAGGCATCGACAAGGCACCGAGACCGGCTATCGCTGTCTGAGATTGAGCGACGGATCGGGTAATTTTAAACGCGTACCAACAGTTCCACTCATGAAAAAGGAGGCATAAGCCTCCTGTTCGTTATTGGTTGCGATTACTCAATCAACAGGTCGCGCTTCCCTGGAACGCCATTCATGGCGTCGGCATCTTCAAGAGCCTCTTTGCGAGAGGTGATCACTGGCCACAATTGGGCTAAACGTGCATTGAGTGCGATAAACTCCTGTTGATCGGCTGGCACATCATCTTCTGCAAAAATGGCTTCTGCAGGGCATTCTGCAACGCACAGCGTGCAATCGATACATTCATCTGGGTTGATTGCTAGAAAGTTAGGACCTTCGACAAAACAGTCGACTGGACAAACATCGACGCAGTCGGTGTATTTACATTGAATGCAATTTTCGGTAACGACATATGTCATTTTTACTATCCTTTACAGCTTAAAAGCTAAAACGTTATTTTAATGGATTTAATGGGTAATGGCGCGAAGCCTGGTGTTTTTCGATTAAATTAGCATGCCTGCGCCTACGGTGTTGTTGGTGCTGTCATCAATGATGATAAAGGCCCCTGTGGCACGATTGGCTGAGTAACTGTCCACCATTAAAGGTTGAGCAAGTTTGAAGTGGATGCGTGCGATGTCATTCATTTTAAGGTCTGTGGTAGCTTGCTCTTCTAATGTGTTGACATCGACTTTGTAAGAGATGCTCCCCACTTTTGCTTTCGATTCGCGCGTGGTGTGGCGGATAACATAGGTGCGAGCTGGTGACATAGCTGTTTCAGATAGCCAGCACACAAAGGCTTCGATATTTTTGACCGCTTCGATAGTGCTACCAGCTTTTACAATCATGTCGCCACGCGAAGTGTCGATTTCATCTTCTAGCAGTAAAGTAACACTTTGCTCAGTTTGCGCGGTTTGCATTTGCACATCACCCAATTGGATCGACTTGACCTTGGATTGATAGCCATTGGGTAAAACCGTGACGGTGTCACCGACGGATATTTCACCACTTTCGATTCTTCCCATGAAGCCTCTGAAATCGTGCAGCTCAGCATCTGCGCTTGCATGCGGACGGCAGACAAATTGTACTGGGAAACGAAACTCCTCATCCTTCTCGGTATGTGCGGCTGGGGCTGTTTCAAGAATCTCAAGCAATGTCTCACCTAAATACCAAGGCATATTGTCCAGACGGTCCACTAGCATGTCGCCCATTAAGGCCGACATAGGAATGAAGCGAATATCTCTAGCCTGAGCTAAGCCAATTTCTTTAGCAAAAGCCAAGTAGTCAGCACAAATCTTGTCATAGGTCGCTTGATCGTAATTCACCAAATCCATCTTGTTGACGGCCACTACAATATGTTGAATTCCAACCAAATGTGCTAGATAACTGTGACGACGGGTCTGGGTGAGTACGCCCCGGCGGGCATCAATCAGGATGATGGCTAAATTTGCAGTTGAGGCTGCTGTTACCATGTTGCGTGTGTATTGCTCATGACCAGGCGCATCAGCAATGATGTATTTGCGAGTCCCCGTGCTGAAATAGCGATAGGCAACATCAATGGTGATGCCTTGCTCGCGCTCTGCTTGCAATCCATCGGTTAATAAGGACAAATCGACCGCTTCCATGCCACGTTTTCTTGAGGTGTTGGAAATTTGTGTGAGCGTATCTGCTAGTATCGTTTTGGTATCAAACAGCAAACGACCAATCAGCGTGCTCTTACCGTCATCCACGCTGCCGCAGGTCATAAAGCGGAGGAGGGAGTCATTGTGTTGTGTGTTTACGGCATTCATTAGAAGTAACCCTCTTTCTTGCGTTGCTCCATCGATGCGTCGGATGTCTGGTCATCTAGGCGCGTTGCTCCACGTTCTGTAATGGTGCTGGTTGCTGTTTCAAGTACGATTTTAGAGACAGTATCTGCATCGCTTGGAACGGGTGCTGTGCAGCTGATGTCACCTACGGTTCTGAAACGCACTTGCATATTGATGATTTCTTCACCAGGTTTTACTGGATTAGTTAGCTCGCCACTCACTAAAGGCACATTGACTGGAACAATTGAGCCACCACGCATGACGATGTCACGCTGATGGGCGTAATAAATGCTTGGCAGACCTAGGTTCTCGCGCTCAATGTATTGCCAAACGTCCATTTCTGTCCAATTGGAAATCGGGAAAGCGCGAATGTTTTCGCCTTTGTGTGATCGGGCGTTGTACAGATTCCATAACTCAGGGCGCTGATTTTTGGGATCCCATTGACCAAATTCGTCACGGAAACTCATGATGCGCTCTTTGGCGCGGGCTTTTTCTTCATCGCGTCTGGCACCACCGATGCAGCAATCAAATCCGAACTCTTCAATGGCTTCCAACAAGGTGACCGACTGGTGTTTGTTGCGAGATTCATCTTCAGATTTTAGAACAACCGTACCACGCTTCATGGAGTCTTCAACAGAGCGGACTATGAGGCGCTCGCCTAACTCTGCTGCGCGTTGGTCACGAAAATCAATTACTTCTTTGTAGTTATGGCCGGTATCGATGTGCATCAGTGGAAACGGGAATCGACCAGGGCGAAATGCCTTTTCTGCTAGGCGTAATAGGCATAATGAATCTTTGCCGCCCGAAAACAGTAGAACCGGATTGGCGCATTGCCCAGCCACTTCTCGCAGGATGTAAATGGCTTCAGACTCCAGCCAGTCTAAATATGATAAAGGTTGTTTATTCATTTTATTCAATAGGTTAAAATTATTTATTAAAGTTATTGGTTAAATTTTATATTGCTTTACATGTATTCACATTCTTTGCTGTCGGGGTTTAGCGACGCAAAGTAGCGGAGCATTTTACTTTGCTACGCTGAAATCTAGAAACTTCATTTGCTTTTACTTTTTTAAATGAAGCCCGCACTCTTTAGTTTCTGGATTTTCCCACCACCAGCGGCCAGATCGGATATCCTCCCCCATGGCTACAGAGCGTGTGCAGGGGGCGCAACCAATGCTAGGGTAAAACTGATCGTGCAAGGTGTTATAGGGTACCTGATGGGTGCGAATGTACGTCCAAACCTCTTTTTCTGTCCAGTTGCTGAGAGGATTGAATTTCTCCAGTTTATTACTGACGTCGAACTCACGTAATGGCAGGTTGCTCCTTGTTGACGATTGTTCTGCACGCATCCCCGTGATCCACGCTTTCTTACCATGAAGTGCGCGTTGCAAGGGCTCGACTTTTCGCATAAAACAACAGGCTTTTCTTAGTTCCACTGTCTCGTAAAATGCATTAATGCCATGCGTTCTGACATAAGATTCAACAGCATCAGACTTTGGAAAGAATAGCTTCAGTTTTGTTTGGTAAGATTGTTCTGTTCTGGCAATTAGATTGTAGGTTTCGACGGGCAAGCGGCCAGTATCTAATGAAAAAATCTCAATGGCTAGGTTGTTACGCAGAATGAGGTCTGTCAGTACCATATCTTCTGCGCCGAAACTGTTTGCAAAAGTGATGCCATCAACTCCAAACTCGCAGACTGCTTGATTCAATAAAGCCAATGCTTCAGCACTTTTGGTGTTGACGTTCGCTACAAGCTCATCGGACAGGATAGGCCGAGTGGCCGGATTGTTAGCCGAAGGCTTGAGCATCGTGACGCCGGAATCGAAGTCTGTAATCATTTAAGTACCCCGATGATAACGATTGAAAGCAGGACGTGCGTCATCTACCGCGCCTTGATAAGGGCGACTGAAGTCGTGTAGGCCAGCAATCGCATCTTTTGCAGAGCGGTCAGCCCGCACTGCAAAGCTATTGAAGCCACTCCTTTTCAAAAAGAACAGTTGATCACGTAGGACGTCACCAAATGCGCGCAATTCGTTCTTAAAGCCGTAACGGCTACGCAACAGATTGCCAAGCGAGAAGATACGTCCATCAGCAAAGCGTTCAACAAAAATTGCGACGATAGGAAATTCGTTGATGTCATTTTGATTTTTCAGCAAATCATCAAGAGACTCGTGAGTAGCCAACCACACGCCCACTTCGCTTTGTGCCACTCTGTTGGCGATTTCGCTATGCCGTTCGATGAAAACGCGTAGTGGCAGAATTATTTTTCCAGAAGCAGGGATCACCGTATCAGCAATCTGGCTTGCGCTGACGCTGTTTTCACCCGTTAGCTTGAATAGTACAACTTTACCAGCTTGTTTACGTGCCTCTACTTGCACCTCTGGGAGCTTGACCCATGTCCACTCATCTTGAACGACGCTGGGACTGTCATTTTGCAGGCTAATCAGATTGCTCATGCACCCACTCCTTCTTTTGCATATACGTGGGCTTTAAATGGAGCCACGCCAATCCGTCGTGCAGTATCAATGAAAAGCTCATCGGCATTGCGTTCTTTCAGATAAACCTCGATGATTTTCTGAACCACATCTGGCATCTCTTCGGCAGAGAAGGAAGGGCCGATGACTGTCCCGATACTGGCGTCATTGCCTTGCTTGCCACCTATGGTGACTTGGTACCACTCGGAACCATCTTTATCTACCCCCAGTATGCCGATGTGCCCCACATGGTGATGACCACATGCGTTCATGCAACCAGAAATGTTGAGTTCTATATCACCGATGTCATGCAGATAGTCCAAGTCATCGAATTTTGTCTGAATTGCTTGAGCAATCGGAATGCTCTTCGCGTTAGCCAAAGAACAGAAGTCGCCACCAGGACAACAAATAATGTCTGTGAGTAGCCCAATGTTGGGAGTTGCTAAGCCGTCGGCACGCGCTTTTTCCCACACGGTCAATAAGTCGCTTAATTTTACATCTGCGAGAATCAGGTTTTGCTCATGTGAGGCGCGCAATTCCCCAAAGCTATATTCTGAGGCAAGGTCAGCTACAGTGTGCATCTGCTCACTAGTGATGTCGCCCGGCGGCTGTCCATGTGGTTTGAGTGAAAGTGTCACCGCGCGATAGCCCGGGATCTTGTGTGCATGCACGCAACGCTTTACCCATGCCTTGAATACTGGATTACTTGCAATGGCTGCATCAAAACTGGCGTCATGTGCTGGCAGATTCTCATAAGGCATCGCTTCAAAATGTTTTGCCACGCGTGCCATTTCAGTGGTTGTGATGGTGTTTGGGCTGTCTTTCAGATGGGACCATTCAGCCTCAATTTGCTTACGAAACTCCTCAATGCCCAATGCCTTGACCAGAATCTTGATTCTAGCTTTGTATGCATTGTCACGACGACCATGCAAGTTGTAAACGCGGATGATCGCCTCGCAATAGGTGAGCGCATGTTGCCATTCGAGATGCTCTCTAACCACCACGCCCAAAATTGGTGTGCGTCCTAACCCTCCTCCTACCCAGACTTTAATGGCAATCTGGTTGTTTGTATCAACATAAAACTCCATGCCAATGTCATGAATTTGAACCGCGGCGCGGTCATGCTGAGTACCGGATACAGCGATTTTAAATTTGCGCGGCAACAAAGCGAATTCTGGATGAAAGGTACTCCACTGGCGTATGATCTCAGCAATGGCGCGCGGATCAACAATCTCATCAGGGGCTATCCCTGCAAATTGGTCTGTTGTGATGTTGCGAATACAGTTTCCAGAAGTCTGGATGGCATGCATTTCCACTGTAGCAAGCTCTGCCAAGATGTCTGGCGTATTTTCCAATTTTGGCCAATTCAATTGGATGTTTTGACGTGTCGTGAAGTGACCATAACCCCTGTCATATTTTTTCGCAACGTCTGCCAGTTTATGTAATTGCTTGGCTGACAGCAAGCCATAGGGGATGGCGATGCGCAACATAGGGGCGTGGCGTTGGATATATAAGCCATTTTGCAAACGGAGAGGGCGGAATTCATCTTCGGTTAACTCGCCCGCCAAGTAGCGTCGTACTTGATCGCGGTATTGGGCAACACGTTCATCAACGATCTGTTGATCGATTTCATCGTATTTGTACATAATTTTACTGATAACAAATTAACTTGATATTTTAACTTAAAAGAATATTACTTAATGAGCGGGCGCACGCAATCCTAGCTGTTTTATGCCTTAAGTTGCTTTAGTGCGATAAAGAACAGCAAAGCTGTCATTCCGATCAGCTGATTTAATTCTGGAAACGCTAATTTTTGACCGACATAAACCAGAATTAATGCAAGTACGGTACGTACCCAATGCTCAGCAACTTTAGAGCTTAAATGGCTACCAATCCATATCCCTGGGATAGAGCCTATGAGCAATGTGAGCAACAGTTGATAATCTACTGTACCCAAACTGGCGTGCCCCAGACCTGCAACTAATGTGAGCGGTACGGCATGTGCAATATCAGAACCAACAATCTTGGTGATAGGCGTTTTGGGATACAGTATCAATAGCGCCGTAACGCCCAATGCACCGGCACCAACAGAAGTCAGTGTGACAAGAAAGCCCAGAATCAATCCCAACATCAGCGTCAATGCAGAAGTGTGTTTTGGATTGATCCAATGTTCTGTTTTGGAAAGCCTGACTAATTGCGCTCTAAACAGAACAGCGATTGAAGTGAGTAACAATGCAATGCCCAACCAAAATTTGATTGCAGATACAGCACCATCATCAGCAATATTCAAATCTTTTAAATAAAGTGTTGTGATGATGGATGCTGGCACACTGCCAAAGGCCAGCAGGCGGACGATTCTCCAATCAATGTTACCTAATTTTCCATGCGCTAAAATGCCGGCAGATTTTGTAATGGATGCATAAAGCAGATCTGTTCCCACGGCTACGGCTGCTTTTACATTGAAAAACAGCATGAGAATGGGGGTCATTAATGAGCCACCACCTACGCCTGTCAATCCGACAAGTAAGCCAACCAAAAAGCCTGCTACAACATAATAGGTAAAATCCATCGTTGTTTTTTATACTTGCTATTAATAAAGGCGCGTACTATAACAGGCATCAGTGATATCTTTTAGAATATGTTATTCTATGCATATATAATTTAGTTATATAAGATGTGGGTGTGAATTAATCAAGAAAGCATTCGTTATGAAATTGCATCAGTTACGATATCTGCATGAGATTGTCCAGCATGGGTTGAATATCTCTCATGCGGCCGAAGCTTTGTATACCTCCCAACCCGGTGTTAGCAAACAAATTCAGTTGATAGAGCAAGAATTGGGGCTCAAAATATTCACTCGAAACGGTAAGCGTCTGACCGGTTTGACTGGACCTGGCAAAGCAGTCATTGCATTAGCAACTAGGGTGATGCGTGACATTGAGAATATCAAGCGCGTGGGAGAGGAATTTAGTGATGTGGAATGTGGCGCGCTTACCATCGCTACCACGCATACGCAGGCTCGCTACAAATTACCTGCGGCAGTTAAGGCGTTCATGACGCAGTATCCCAAGGTAAAACTTAATATTCATCAGGGGAATCCCCATCAAGTAGCTGTTCAAGTCGCATCTGGTGAAGCTGACATAGGTATTGCAACTGAAGCCATTAGTGATGTGGATGGATTGTTGTGTCTACCCTGTTATCAGTGGAACCGCTGTGTCGTTGTGCCTCACGATCATCCATTGTTGAGTGAGGATAAATTGACTTTGACAAAGCTGGCCTCTTACCCATTAATTACTTATGACTTTGCCTTTACTGGCGGCACCTTAGTGTCTAAGACCTTCAGTGAGGCTGGGCTGTCACCGAATGTGGTATTGACTGCGATAGATGCCGACGTGATTAAAACTTATGTCTCGTTGGGGCTGGGTGTGGGATTATTGGCTAATATGGCATATGATACCGAACGTGATGTGAATCTTGCTAGGATCGATGCCAGTCATCTTTTTGCAGATAGCACCACATATCTTGGTGTGCGTAAGGACGCTTTTTTGCGTAATTACATGTATGACTTTATTGAGTTGATTGCACCTCGATTTGACCGCAAGGCAGTGAATGCGGCCCTAAGAATTGGCGATATATGATTTGAACCCGTATGATCCTCAAGAATATCTTCTATCTAGCATTATCCCTCGTACTGGCGGCATGTGTCAGCACTGGAGATCAGCAGCATGTATATTGGGCGGGAAAGATCAGGCCAGGGATGCCGCCTATTGATGGCAATGTCGCGATCTATGAGCTCCCAGTGAATGATGGGGTAAGTTATCAGGATCTGGTTGATAGCTTAAAAAGCGTGAGTCAAGGGATGAATTTTGTAAACCCTGCGCATTTTTCCATCGGAGAACAGATGCAAAAGCGCGGTATTGACCCTCAGGGCATCAAAGAGGTGCATGCTATTTGTAACTTGAGTCTTGGCACAGAGATCATGCTGGACCACCCAGAGTTCTCAGTATTTGCACCTTGTCGTATTGCTATTTATGAAAAGCTGGATGCGCAGCATAACATGCGCTTATATTTGGCGCTGGCTCGACCGACTTTTGATTTAAGAAGCATCAAGAACCCGAGTGAACGTGCCAAAAAATCCGCACAAGATTTAGAAACGGCTCTATTGGAGTTGATGGATAGGGCACGTAAAGGCGATTTTTAGGATTATCATGACAGCTCCTATACTCATTGCAAAAAATAACTACACCTCTACTGGTATCTTGGAGGCGGCGGCCAAGAGTGCCGCACATGCGATTGGCTTGCAACTTGGTCGTCAGCCCGTGCGAGGGGTGTTGGGCAGCATCCCGGGCGGGCGACGGTAATTGCAGACGATATTCCAAACAGGGATGGCTGAGCAAACCATCACGAAATCGCGTTTCATTGCTATTGCCGCCCATTGTGCAGATGAGCGTGAGGTAGGCGCAACATTGCGTGCTTTTGCTACGCAACATCCCAGTGCGCACCACTTAGCTTATGCTTTCAGGCTTAAGATGGAGCAGGGGATTGTGCAGCGTTTTTCTGATGCAGGCGAACCCTCCGGTACGGCTGGTATGCCCGTGTTAAAGCTGATAGAGGGTCGCAACTTGGTAAATGTGTGCGTGGCTGTTATCCGTTACTACGGTGGCATCAACCTTGGCACCGGCGGCTTAGCCCGTGCGTATGGAGCTACTGCCAAAATGGCGCTGGATGCAGCTCGAATCGGTGATTATGTTGAGATGCAGACGGTGGCTTTGACCATACACTATAATCAGATGGATCAAGTAACGAGGGCGCTAAGTATGTGTCAAGGTAGTATTTTGGATAAGGCATTCAATGAGCAAGTCTATTTGCTGATCTTGTTGCCTAAAAAAGAAGCATCGGATTTTGTGAGCAGGTTTGCTACAAGGTAAGCATTATCCAAAAAACCGCATACTCAACGTGTTTAACTGCGGTTTCTAGGATAATGAGAAGGTGAAACATTCAATCATAGAGAAAGCTTCCATCATGGTTAAAACCTCAGTTGCTCAACCTGTGAGCGTTCATGAAGCAGCCGCATGGCTACTGATGGCGTTTGCTTTGTTTTTTGTGGTCAAATTCGGATTGCTACCTGCGGTCATCTCAGGACTGTTGGTGTATCAACTGGTCCATCTTATGACCCCTCTGATTTCAAAGCGCTTTCCAAAAAAACGAACTGGTAGCTGGGCCAAACTGATGGCCGTAGGGTTGCTCGTCCTGATCATTGTTGGATTGTTAGTGTTTGCCGGTGTGGGACTCGCTGCTTTTTTGCGTTCGGATTCTGGAGGGCTAAATTTGCTATTGGCCAAGATGGCAGAAATTCTTGAGGATTCTCGCAAGATATTACCGATGTGGTTGGTCAAGCATGTGCCAGCCGATGCAATCGCGTTCCAAGAGCTTATAACCGTTTGGCTCAGGAATCATGCGGATCAATTGCAAGTCGTCGGCAAAGAGGCTGGTAGGGTAATTGTGCACGTCATCATCGGCATGATAATAGGCGGGATGCTGGCACTGCGCGAGGCTGTGACCATCGATCACTTTAAACCTTTCGCGCGTACATTGGCTGGGCGCGGTAGCATGTTCAGCGATGCTTTCAGGCGCGTTGTCTTTGCACAGATACGCATCTCTGCGCTTAATACTTTCTTTACGGCTGTTTATCTAGGCGTGGTATTGCCAATGGCGGGGATTCATCTGCCATTCGTAAAAACTATGATTGCTATTACCTTTATAGTTGGGCTAATCCCAGTGGCAGGTAATCTGATCTCTAACACAGTGATTGTGGTGGTGAGTATGAGCCAATCACTCATGGTGGCCATTGCATCGCTGGGCTATTTGGTGATAATTCATAAATTTGAATATTTTCTAAACGCCAAAATCATCGGTACTCAGATTCGAGCTAACGCATGGGAGTTGCTAATCGCCATGTTGTGCATGGAAGCTGCATTTGGTTTGTCTGGTGTGGTTGCAGCGCCTATTTATTATGCGTACATCAAGACTGAGCTGCGTGCGCGGGATCTTATTTGAAAGTGAAATGCCATGATGGTTAAAGCACTTCTCATAGATGGGGCATTAGTGGTATCTGCAGTATTGATGCATTATGAGACCTGAGCTAATGATCCAGATGGCCGCATTGATGCGAGGCATCAGGTATAATCGTCGGTTATGATTCAAACCACCATTTTGATTATCGCTGTTGCGATTTTAATGTTGCTCGTATGGCACATTGTTCGTCAAAATCAAGCTGATAAAAATGTCACCATCCTGCAGCAGTTGGAAGAAAAGCACCGTGCGATGTTGCTGGATTTTAATGATGGCCTGAACAAGCTGGGGGATAGGCTGAGTGCCACGTCTGGAGAAGCGAGCGAGCGCCTTCGGACTAGTGTGGCAGCGGAATTACAAGCCACTCGTGATGCAATGCAAGCATTGCAGTTGGCTCAAAATGACAGTTTGGCGCTTACACGTGAAGCTGTACTGGATAAACTACATAACACCTTAGCAGAGCAAGGTAAAGCTGAGCAGGAGTTGATTCAAACCACCATGCGCAATGCCACTTTGCAACTGACGGCGAGTATTGAAGCGCTCACCAAATCTGTAGATGGCAGATTAGAGCAGATTGGGGGCAAGGTGTCTGAGCGTTTGGACGAAGGTTTTAAGAAAACCAATCAGACCTTTACGGATGTAATGGCGCGGTTAGCCACCATTGATGAGGCGCAGAAGAAGATTGATGGCTTGACCACTAATGTGGTGAGTTTGCAGGAGCTGTTGGGTGATAAACGCTCACGAGGTGCATTTGGTGAAGTGCAACTAGAAGCTCTGGTGCGTAATGTGCTGCCAGCCAATTCATTCGCCATGCAACACACATTTGTTAATGGCACACGGGCCGACTGTGCATTATTTCTGCCTGAGCCTACTGGCACTGTGGCAGTGGATAGCAAATTCCCGCTGGAAAACTATCACCGTATGCTGGATAATAAGCTCACTGAGGCGGAGCGATTGCTGGCTGAAAAGCAATTCAAGCAAGATGTCAAAAAGCATGTGGATGATATTGCCAATAAATACATCATTTCCAATATGACTTCAGATGGTGCAGTGATGTTTATTCCGGCTGAGGCCGTGTTTGCAGAGTTGCATGCCTATCATGCGGATGTAATTGAATATGCGATGAATAAACGCGTATGGGTGGTATCACCCACCACGCTGATGGCGGTGCTTAATACGGCGCGTGCCGTGCTTAAAGATGTTGAAACCCGCAAACAGGTACATGTGATTAAAGAAGAGCTTGGTAAGCTAAGTAAAGACTTTGGTCGCTTTGATGTACGTATGAAAAAACTGGCCGATAACATCCGTCAGGCACATGAAAACGCACAAGAAGTGCATATCTCCAGCCAGAAAATATCCAACCGTTTTGCACAAATCGAGCGTGTAGAACTCGCAAATAAATCAGCAGATTTACTTGGTATAATTGATGATAAAGAAGATTAAATAATAGCTATAATATAATGAAAATTAAACTATTTTACTTTGCAAGACTTAAAGAAACGCTTAAATACTCTACTGAAGATTTAGCATTGCCAGACGAGACGTTTACCGTACTTAAATTGAAAGCTCATCTCGCTAAACGTGGCGATGTCTGGGAGCAAATGCTGATGGGTAAGTTAAAAGTGCGTGCGGCCATTAACCATGAGTTGGTTGATGATAAAGCCACCATCGCTGATGGTGATGAGGTGGCATTTTTCCCACCAGTGACAGGCGGCTAATCTTTACGCCATGACAGTTCGCGTTCAAACGGAAGACTTTGATACTGGGTTAGAAATCAGGCAGCTCAGCCAAGCTCGTCATGACATTGGCGCAGTAGTCAGTTTTGTTGGGCTGGTGAGAGATCTAAATAGCGGAGATGTCGTGTCGCAACTGACGCTGGAGCACTATCCTGGAATGACGGAGAAGTCGCTAGAAGCCATCATTTCGCAGGCGAAATCCCGTTGGCGTATTGAGGATGCGCTCATTGTACACCGCGTAGGCACTTTGCGACCTGGGGATCAGATTGTATTGGTCATCACTTGCTCATCACACCGCGGGGATGCCTTCACGGCGTGTGAGTTTATAATGGACTACTTAAAGACGGAAGCTCCGTTTTGGAAAAAAGAAGTAACACCGCTTGGCGAGCATTGGGTAGAGGCTAGAACCTCGGACGATAAAGCACGTGAACGTTGGGATGTGCATAGAGACCTTTGCACGAAGCAGATTAAATGAGCGACCATAACAAATCTTGTCATTCCGACCCCCGTTGGAATGACGCCGTTTGGTAATCTTAATGAAAATTCACCCAAATTTTAATTCGTGCAAAGGTCTCGAATAAATAAGATGCAGAAAACATTAACTCCTCAGCAATTGACGCTAGAAATTGATGCCAAGCAGTTCGGTTTTACCGATACATCAGAACTTATCGGTGCGCACCCTCACGGTGCTCAATATCAGGCTTGGATTGCGCAGGACGAGGCTAGAAAAGCGGCTGATTTTGGTTTGAATGTACGGCACGCGGGATTCAACTTACTCACCTTAGGTGAGCCAGGGTCTGGACGCACCACGCTGATGCTCAATATGATGCACAGTGCGGCAGAACAGCAAGTTACTGCTTCGGACCTAGTGGCTTTGTGTCAGTTTCAATCCAACGGAAAACCTTTATTCATCAAATTGCCAGCCGGTGCAGGTAGCCAACTCAAGCAGGCTTTAGATGCGTTTGTTCGAAATTTTGCTAAAGACCTTCCCAGTTTGTTGGAGGCTAGAGTTCAGCAAAACTCACTTGCCCCTTTACAGATGTTCGTAGAGGGGCAGTTAAGTATCATTAAAGCCAGTTTGACATTGATTGATGAAAAAAAACTACCAGCCCATTATTTCGATCTGCTTAAGCAAGACATTCTAGAAACCTTGGAGGCATGGCAGCCTAACGCCAATGCCGAAACTGAAATCAATCTCGAACCTTTACTCACCGAAAGTTTTTTCGGACGCTATCGCGCCAATGTGCTGGTAGAGCACCAGGTGAACCAGCATGCTCCTGTGCTATATGACAACGACCCTAGTCTGCAATCACTGTTCGGTGGGGTAGAAAGTGCTAGTGATGCAAGCAATATCCCTGATTTTATGCGTTTGCGTGCTGGTAATCTTTTGCGTGCTGATGGCGGCACATTGCTTCTGCATCTGCGCGACATTTTGGCCGATGAACAGAACGGCTCGCATATACTGGAAAAATTACACCGGTTCTTGCGTAATGGTACTTTGCTGATTGAAGATTTAAGTAGCAGTGTCAATCAAGGGAGTAGCTTAATTAACGCGCATGCCGCGATTCCTGCTTCGGTCAAGCTGGTGCTGGTTGCCACTCGTGAGGATTATTATGAGCTATTAGGAGTGACCCCTGAGTTCTTTGATTACTTTCCGATCAAAATCGAATTTTCCGATCAGGTAAAGGCCAATGTTGAGAATTACATGGCCTATGCGGCCTTCATTGCCAACAAATGTCATCAACATCACTGCCTCCACTTTACGCCAGCTGCGGTGGCTGCATTGCTATTGGCCATGCATAGGCAGATTGAAGATCAAACAAGATTGAGTACCAAGTTCGGATTATTGGAAAAACTGTTGCTAGAGAGCGCGACTGTGGCGGGTATGCGTGGTGCGCCTCGGGTTGATGTGCAAGATGTCAAGGTAGCAATTCAGCGCAAATACGCTCGTCACAGTTATATCGAATCCCATATTCGGGACTCCATTCTCGATAAAGAGCTTATCATCAGCGTCAATGGCGAATGTGTAGGCCAAATCAATGGGCTGACGCATGTCGACTTATCAGAAGCTAGCTTTGGTTCTCCGGTGCGTATTTCTGCCAATTGCTATCCTGGCAACCGCGACATTCTTACCATTGACCGTGAAGTCAGAATGAGTGGCCCCACGCATGATAAAGGCGTGATGATTCTGCAAAGCTGGCTACATACCAACTTTGCGCATTTGAACCCCTTAAACCTGACCGCTTCACTGGTCTTTGAGCAGGAGTACAGCGGTGTAGATGGCGACTCGGCCTCCTGTGCAGAATTGTTTGTATTATTATCCTCTCTCGCTCAAGTGCCGATTAAACAAGGCATTGCCGTGACTGGCGCCATGAATCAACACGGCGAAGTACTCCCTATTGGTGGTTTGAATGAAAAAATCGAAGGTTACTTTAGAGTCTGTCAGGAAATCGGCTTGAATGGTCAACAGGGGGTTTTGATTCCAGAACGTAATATGCGTCATCTGATACTGAGTGACGAAGTGATTTTAGCTGTAGCCCATGGGCAGTTTAAGATCATGACCATGAATACGGTATCCGATGGCATCAGTCAATTGACTGGCCAAAGTCTGCAACAGTTGAATCAGTTGGCAGAGAAAGTATTGAGCAGGTTTAAGCGCACACTGGAGACCAATACCCCAAGAAATCTCAAGAGTTAATGGAATGGCGCATCAACAACAGCACAAAGACAGTGATGACAACTGTCGCCTAGATAAATGGTTGTGGGCCGCACGCTTCTTTAAGACGCGCAGTTTAGCCACTGCAGCAATTGAAACGGGCAAAGTGCATGTGGATGGTAGCCGTGTGAAACCAGCTAAAGAGGCAAAGGTCGGTCAAGTTATCCATATCCACCATCGTGACTTTGAAATCGAAGTCAGCGTACAAGCGTTGTCCAATGTGCGCCGTGGCGCACCAGAGGCGGCGTTACTTTATACAGAGACGGCAACCAGTATAGCAAAACGGGAGCATGCCAAGATTACCAGAGAGAACGAATTTGCGCAGCGTGATCGTGGGGCGGGACGCCCCACCAAGCGACAATTGCGTGATATTAAACGCTTTACTGGTGGTACTTACTAAGGATTGAGGGCTCAGGATTGAGAACAATGCACCCATTACAACTCATCGAGCAGGCAGAGGTGTTGCATACAGCGGAAGCAGTACAGGCAGCCATTCACCGACTCGGTCATGAAATCACACTTTCACTCAAAGACACATGCCCAGTCGTCATTTGTGTGATGAGCGGAGCGGTCGTCTTTTCGGGGCAATTGCTTACCCAACTTCACTTTTCGCTCGAGCTGGATTATGTTCATGCCAGCCGCTATGGCAATGACACTACTGGCAAGACGCTGAGCTGGAAATCCCTGCCTAAGCTTGATCTCACGGGTCGGACAGTTTTGATATTGGATGACATTCTTGACGAGGGGATTACTTTAAAAGCTGTGATAGAAAAATGTATCGAATTGGGAGCCTCGCGTGTGCTATCTGCCGTGTTGATTGAAAAGATGCTAGATTATGCCAAACCTGCTACTGCGGAATTTGTCGGTCTCCATGTGCCTAATCGTTATGTTTTTGGTTGCGGTTTAGATATCTATGGCTGGTGGCGAAATCTTCCGGCTATTTATGCTTTAACCTAAAAAGGTGGGTTCAGGTTTACAGTGCAATTTGGAATAATGTTGATTAAGGGGAAGTGGTGTTGATTTTACCATTTTAATATGTCCCCAATTAGCTGGGGTTATGAGGATGCTTCTAGAGTTTTTGTTGATTTAACTGTATGATTTTAATACAGAAATGTATTTAGTTAAATCTTGTTGGATTTGCGATTGGTGCCCAGAAGAGAACTCGAATCTCCACATCTTTCGATACTAGTACCTGAAACTAGCGCGTCTACCAATTCCGCCATCTGGGCATTTTTGAACCACTGGTCATTCCCAGTGATTAATTAAGGCGTTGAATTTTATATTAAAGGTGAGCTTTGTCAATGACAAACCATAAAAATACACATAAAAATAAAAGAAAACACGACCCGCACGCAGCACGAGAAGCTAAGCGATACGACACTCCGCTTCCCAGTCGTGAGTTCGTCTTGCAAATCATGAGCGAGCAGGGTGTGCCACTCAGCGTAGAGCAGCTATATTTGCTATTGGATATCAGTGATGCAGAGCGTGAAGTGTTCAACAGACGATTGAACGCCATGGAGCGTGATGGGCAAATTATCCGCAATCGCAAGCATGCGTTTTGTATTGCTGAGAAACTCGACTTAATCTCAGGGGTAGTGCAAGGTCATCCAGATGGTTTTGGTTTTTTAATTCCTGATGACAAAACCAAAACTCATGGCGATGATTTGTTTTTGGGACCAGTTGAAATGACGCAAGTCATGCATGGTGATCGTGCCATGGTGCGCCTAAGTGGTTTAGATAGGAAAGGGCGCCCCGAAGCCAAGATAGTCGAGGTACTGGAGCGCCGCACTCAAAAACTTGTTGGGCGTGTGATGATGGCAGGAGGGGTCACGATCGTGGCCGCAGAGGATAAGCGCGTGAATCAGGATATTCTGATTCCATATCATCTGGATATGGATGCTAAACCTGGTCAGGTCGTCATGGTTGAGCTCACAGAGCAACCTTCGTTACGCACCCAGCCGATGGGTAAGGTCATCGAGGTGTTGGGCAATTATGCAGATAGTGGCATGGAGATTGAGATTGCACTACGCAAGCATCATTTGCCTTATCAGTTCAGTGCAGATGCCATCAAACTCGCCGAATCATATCCTAAGCAAGTTCAGTTTTCAGATTATCAAGGACGCATTGATTGTCGTGAGATGCCGTTGATCACTATCGACGGTGAAACCGCACGTGATTTTGATGATGCGGTCTATGCGGAAAAGCAGGGTAAAGGCTGGCGTTTGGTCGTTGCAATTGCAGATGTGAGCTTTTATGTGAAATCACACGATGCGCTTGACCACTGCGCACTTGA